>JAFTDN010000060.1 GCA_017454165.1 Bacteroidales bacterium
CATGAGCAGGTATCCTGCGGGTTCAAGCTCAATGGAGGTAAGGTGTTCAAGCGCAATGGAAATGAGTATGAACGTTTGGCCGAGCACATCGGGTTGCTGCCGGTGGTCATGGTGTCGCCAGCCGACAGCGCGCTCATAGCGGGTGCGGGTGATGAGCGCCGGCGCTACATGAACAACGTCATATCGCAGTACGACAGGCTCTACCTCGATGAGGTGATGCGCTATGGACGTGCGTTGGCCCAGCGCAACAGCCTGCTCAAGTCGGGTAGGCTTAACCCCGACCTCATAGAGGCCATCGATGCGCAGCTGGCGGTAAGCGGCCAGCGCATATACGATAAGCGGCTGTACTTCATCGACCAGCTCACCCCCATATTCCAGGAGCACTACGCCCAGGTGTCGGGCCGCCCTGAGCAGGTCTCGCTCAGCTACCGATCGCACCTCCACAACGCCGACATGGCGCAGCTCCTGCGCCAGAGCTTCGACCGCGACCGCGCTATGCAGCACACCACCGTGGGCGTGCATCGCGATGACATGCAACTCCTGCTCAATGGCTTCCCTATCCGCCGTGAGGGTTCGCAGGGGCAGCAGAAGACCTACCTCATAGCCCTCAAGCTCGCCCAGCTCAACTTTATCGGGCGGGTGGCCGGGTTGAACCCCATGCTGCTGCTCGATGACATCTTCGACAAGCTCGATGCCGACAGGGTGCAGCAGCTCATCGCGCTGGTGGCCAAGGAGGAATTTGGGCAGATATTCATCACCGACACCAACCCCATGCGCCTGCACAACGCCATGGCCCACAATGGGCTTACGTACAGCCTTTTTCATGTATACAATGGCACCGCCGTGCCGCACACGTCATAGGAAGGGGCCAATGGATCTGCACTTCGGGAACATAAAGTCGTTGGGCGACATCATAAAGGAGTGGATCGAGGAGCACGGTATGCAACCCAAGCTGCAGGAGGCCAGCATAGCGCGCGACTGGCCACAAATTGTAGGCCGCAGCACGGCCCAGCTCACCGTTGACCTATTCCTGCGCAACCGAACGCTCACCGTCAGGCTGCGCTCGGCCGCGCTGCGCTCAGAGCTTCACATGCGCAGGTCGGCCATAGCCGATAAGATAAACGATTTTTATGGACGCAGGGTGGTCGATAGCGTAGTTATAAGGTGAAAGTTATGCACACTGAGATATGGCGACAATACTGAATGTCCATGACGTGGCCCAGCTGAAGAGGGCCATCGAGCGGGCCGATAGAATCGTAATCACCGCGCACCACAACCCCGATGGCGATGCGCTGGGCTCCGCACTTGGCCTTTGGCACACATTGGCCCGAATGGGCAAGCCAGCCCAGGTGCTGCTGCCCAACGGCTTCCCCGATTTCCTGGCATGGCTACCTGGCACCACCTCCGTGGTGCGTTACACCCATGGCCCCGATAGGGCTAGGCAGATGCTCAATGAGGCCGATGTCCTGTTTTGCTTGGACTTCAATACCTTCTCCCGCGCCGAGA
This sequence comes from Bacteroidales bacterium, assembly GCA_017454165.1. GTDB lineage: Bacteria > Bacteroidota > Bacteroidia > Bacteroidales > Tenuifilaceae > RGIG6076. The sequence continues at coordinate 1,507 of JAFTDN010000060.1, forward strand.
TGATGGCGGACGGACTAGCGGCCTCGCCGGCCTACAAGGTGCTGGTAGATCACCACCCGCATCCCGATGCCTGCTTCGACCTCAGCTTCTCGTTCCCGCTGGTGAGCTCTACGTGCGAGCTCGTTTACGAGTTGCTCTCCGCCCTCTACGGCTCTAGCTGCGTGGGGCGCGAGGCCGCGCTTTGCCTATACACGGGCATCATGACCGACACGGGCTCGTTCTGCTATGCCTGCAACTCGCCCCGAACCTTCCACGTGGCCGGCGAACTGGTGGCCACTGGCATACGAGTGGACAGGGTGCAGTCTATGGTGTACAACAACTTCTCCGCCATGCGTATGCGGATGATTGGCCATAGCCTGCTCAACAAGATGGTGGTGCTGCCCCACAAAACGGCCTACATCGCGCTGACCATGGAAGAGCAGGAGCGGTTCGCCCACAGGGTGGGCGACACGGAGGGACTAGTGAATCTCCCCCTATCGATCAAGGGGGTGGCCTTCGCTGCGCTATTCGTGCAGCGTCCCGATTTCGTGAAGGTATCGCTCCGCTCGCGTGGCGACTTCCCCGTGAACGAGTTCGCAGCCCAGCACTACAATGGCGGGGGGCATCCCAACGCGGCGGGGGGCAAGTCGTTCAGCCCTCTGCCAGCCACGCTGGCCTCTTTTGAGCAGCAGGTGGCGCAGCTCTCCGACCCCAGGCTGCTCGGCTTTAGGAATACGTATGTGGGTATGGATGCTGAGCTATAGCTATGAAAATCAGGATGATAATAGCATATACGATGCTGCTCACGCTTGTGTTGGCATCGTGCAGGCGGGGGCATAGGCAGGCTCCCAGCATATCGAGGAGCGAGGCCAAGGCCCTGCTGCTGCGCGTCAATCAAACGCTCAGCGCTGATGATAGGCAGACCATAGAGCGCTATGTCAATCGGCGTGGCCTCATCGGCATGGCTCATTCGGCTACGGGCCTGTGCTACCGCATAGAGGGCGATACCAGCGGACGGCCCGTGCGGGCTGGCAGCTGGGTGGAGTACCGCTACCGCATATCGCTGCTCGACAGCACTGTGTGCTACGAGCCCCGCGAGCCCAAGGGCATCGTGGTGGGGCGGGGGGGGGTGGAGTCGGGGCTCGAAGAGGCGCTGCTGCTCATGCGTGAGGGGCAGCGGGCGCTGCTCATCGTACCGCCGCATTTGGCCCATGGCCTGGCTGGCGATGGCAAGCAAATCCCGCCCCGAGCCATCATCGTTTATGAAGTGGAGCTGCTGAGCGTTGAGCCTTAGGGGGCTATTGGGCCTCCTTGGTGAGCAGCACCACGGCGTAGGCTGCTACGCCCTGCTCGCGCCCCACGAAGCCGAGCCGCTCGGTGGTGGTGGCCTTTATCGACACCTCATCGGGCGATAGGCCCATGATGCCCGCCAGCGTTTGTTGCATCGACTCTATGTGTGGCCCTATCTTGGGGGATTGCAGGCACACGGTGCTATCTACATTGCCCACGCGGTAGCCTTTTTGGGCTATCAGCTCGGTGGTGCGTTGCAGCAGTATTTTGCTATCGATGCCCCGCAGGGTGGGGTCGGTGTCGGGGAAATGATGCCCTATGTCGCGCATGTTGGCCGCGCCCAGCATGGCATCGCATATGGCGTGTATCAGCGCATCGGCATCGGAGTGCCCCGTTGCGCCGAGGTGGTGCTCCAGCCGCACTCCGCCCAGCCAGAAGGGCTGGCCCTCTTCGAGCCGGTGTACATCGTAGCCAAATCCTACTCTCATGTCCATGGGGGGCTATTTCAGGCCGCGTTTCGATTTTTTGGTCTTGGCCGACTCGAAGTCGAGCCCGAGCGAGAAGCGCACCGTGTTGGCCAGCGGGCTGTTGTTGCCTATGGTGGGTATCAGGTACGAGAAGTCGATTACGAATACGTTGTACCTCAGCCCCGCGCCCACGGTGAAGTACTTGTTGGGGCCCTTGTCGGAGTGCTGGTAGTGATAGCCCGCCCTCACGGCGAATTGCTTTGAGTACCAGTACTCTGCGCCCATCGATAGCATGATTTCTTTCAGCTCCTCCTTGAATCCGCCAGGGGCATCGTAGAACGACTGTATCACGCCCATCGGAGCCGACACATCATCGTTGTAGCCAGCTAGCAGGGTGTCGCCCCGGTTGTTGTAGATGCCCGGCGTGGGGACCAGCAGCTTGTTCAGGTCGATGTTGAGCGCCACGGAGTTGTACTCGTCTAGGTTGAGCGATAGCCGGTTGCCAATGCGCAGGTTGGTGGGGATGAACTCCTTACGGCGGTCATCGCTGTACGACAGCTTGGCCCCTAGGTTTGTTATCGACACGCCCAGGGCGTACTCGGCCTGTGGGATGGAGCCCAGCGATATGGGCCGCTGGAAGTACATGCCCATGTCGGCTGCGTAGGTCTGCCCCGCCGAGTTCGAGCTTTGGTCGTTGGTGTAGCCGCCGGTGAGGTCGGAGCGGATGTAGCGGAAGGCCAGGCCACCGCTGATGTAGTCTGAGAAGCGGCGCGAGTAGCCCACATCGAGGGCGAACTCGTGGGGGGTGAATTGCTTCATGGCCTGGCCCTGGGCGTTGGTGAAGATGATCTCGCCCATGGTAAAGTAGCGCATCGATGCGCTGATGGCTTGCAGGTCGTCAAAGCGGTAGTAGCCCGCCAGGTAGTATAGGCCGATGCTGTTGTCGAGGTTTTTGAGCCACGGCGTGTAGGTGAGCGATACGCCGTACTGCTTGTCCTTGATGAACGGGTATTTGGCCACGTTCCAGTGCTGCGAGTTGGCATCGGGTTCCGATGCGCCGCCTATATCGCCGAGACCCCCAGCGCGGGTGTCGGGGGCTATGGATAGGAAGGGGAGCGCCACGCGCAGGGCGTTGAGGCCGTTCACATCTATTACACGGCCATCGGTGGTGGTGGTATGCTGCGCCCTGGCGGGTACGTGTAGGGCTAGGGCTAGAGCGGCAATGAGCAGGGGTGTTCTGTGCATAAATCTACTATGAAAGCGGGGGACAAAAATAGCGAATGCCCGCATGTTGAACGGCGAGTTGTGGCGATTATTGTTTGATGACCACAAGTTTTTGCTGTAGCGATGCGCGCTGTCCATCGGGCGTGCCGATGATCAGATGGGCTATGTACACCCCGCTGGGTACGCGGTTGCCGCGTTGGTCGGTGCCGTCCCAGCGTATGGGGCCCACGCGGAAGGCCCCACCAGGGGCGGGGGCGTGGGAGGAACGGTGTACCAGCGTCCCAGTGATGCTGAAGATGCGCAGATCTACGTTGAAATCGGACTGGCTCTGGTTGTGGTCGAAATAGAAGTTGGCCTGGTCGGATACGGGGTTGGGTAGGCACCTCAGGGCTTGCACCACTAGCGAGCCCGAGCTGGTTACGGTGAACTGTATTTGGGCCTCAGAGCTGTTGTTGAATATGTCCCACACCTTTACCTTCAGGGTTTTGCTCCCCTCGCTCAGGTTCGAGAATCGGTAGATGGCCCGTCCTCGCCGGGGGTTGTCGAGCTCCGCCTTGTAGTGCCCGTTCAGATTGATGCCGATGTGGTCGTTGGTGCCGCTCAGGGTGGCCATGAAGTCGTGCCCGATGCCGATGCCAGTGGTGTTGATGCCCGACTCATCGGAAAGCAGCACCTCGAGCACGGGGTTGGGGTTGCATATCCCGCCGTTGTTGAAGTCCATGCCATTTAGGCGCAGGCGGATGTCGGGGCCCCGTGTGTCGCGCGGGGAGCTGGGGTTGATCCCCCCCACCACCACATCGGTGTACGCGCCCATGGCCTCCATCTTGCCATCGCTGGCGAATAGGGCGATTTTGGTCCTGCCGGGGTTGAAGTTGATGTCCTTGGGCATTGTGAAGTCGATGCTGAATAGCCCATCGCTCACCGATGCGCAGCCGCTGAACAGCACGTTGTGCTGCTGTACGAACTCCATGGGCTCGCTGCCATCGTTGGCCAGGGTGGTGGCGGTGTCGGGCTTGTCGTAGAGCACGATGTGAACTGTGCCGTTGAACCCGCTCTGGGTGGTGCCGCTGCTGCTGCACACGTGGCCCGTGAGCTCCACCCTGTCCAGTGCCCGCAGCGTGTCGTGGGGTTGCTCCACGGGGATGCCGTTGATGCTGAGCAGCTCGGCGCGGTGGGTGGGGTAGCGTAGCCTCAGGGCGGGGTCGCCCAGCAGGGTGAAGTTCAGCTTGTTGACATCGTTTGGCAGGCTGTTCTTGCTCAGCCTCATCAGGTCGCCCAGGGCGTAGCGGCGGCCCTGCTCATCGCGCTCGAACAGCTGCCTTATAAAGGTGAGGTTGAGCATGTAGTTGGGGTTCGAGTACACGGGCCGGGTGGTGGAGAGCAGGGCTATAGCCCCGCCGTTTTTCGAGAATAGGGCGTGCTCGCCGGCGGTGAGCATCAGGTAGTTGTCGAACCGGCTGAACTCGCATGTGGCGGTGATGATCAGGGGCAGGGCGTTGAGGTTTTGCCAGTTCTGTATGTCGTTAATCATCAGCACTTTCTCGCTTGTAATCCAGCGCTCGTTGGCGTGGCCGGTGTAGTTGAGCAGCAGGGCACCATTGTTCATGCGCGAGTTTATGGCCCGCGTTGCCTCGGGGTAGCTTTGCCCGAGCGATGTTACCTCCTGCCGATAGGCATCGAGCAGAATTTTCTGCACGGCGTACTCCGGGTGATGGAGCATCACATAGTCAGCCAACCTGTTGGCATCGTTCATGTGCAGGTTGTTGTCCTCGTCGTCGCCCACGAAGCACAGTATGTTCTGCCACGTATTGCACGTATCCGTGCTGCTGGCCATGTAGCTGCGTATCTTGCTCACCGCTATGTTGGCCTGCTCTGCGTTGTGGGCGGGGATGCGGCCCACGCCTAGGTCGAGCTGCCCGTTGAGGTTGAGCTCATCGGCATCGCCATCGTCAAGCAGGCCGAAGTAATCATCGCATACATAGGTTTTCACGGGGCTGATGGAGTTCTCCGACTGGAAGGTGGGGAGCAGGTTGGTGTTGTTGGCGGCGGTGCTGCGGTTGTTGTATGAGCCATCGCCGAATAGCAGCAGGTAGCGGGGCCGCTCCGATGGGCTGGGGGCGCGGCGGTAGAGCATCCGCATCAGATTGCGGATGGCGCTGGCATCGGGATTGCCCGATGAGAACGCGTTGTACACCTGCTGGGCGCTCACCACGGCCACCGTGAGGCCATCGTGCTCGCGGTGGAGCTCAGCTAGGGATTCGGCCTGCTCCATGAACATGGGGTGGGCTACAATCACCATGTTGGGCTGCCCCATGGCGTGTAGATTTTGATTGGGCACGCGGACGGGGGAGTGTACGCTCAGGGCATCGCTGGGCCTGAAGGCCACGAAGCGGCGCAGCGTGTCGGTGGGCAGGGCGAACGAGCCGTTCGCTATGGGTACGCTCAGGGCGTGGTTGATATGGCTGATGTCCCACACGGCCATATCGCTGGGGGCATCCTGCACGTTGAATTGGGTAATCTGGCCAGGTTGGGCCGTCAGCGCGTCCCAGAATATGAGCTGTCTATTGTCGTAACGCAGCAGCTGCCGCGAGTTCACCGCCACAAACCCGAGCCAGCCCACATCGGTGGGGGTGGACTTTTGGTAGGAGAGGCCCACCACGGCCCCAGTGCTGGGGGCCGTCAGGCTGAATGTCTGGCTGCTCACCGAGGCCACATCGGCGTAGTTGGCGAGGGGCAATGCGGGCATGGGCATGGTGCCTATGGGGGTGGAGTTCACATCGACGGAGAACTGGGTGGGGTAGTTCGAGGTGGAGGCCACCCGCACCCAGATGCGCATGGTACTACCAGGGGCGGGCCTGTCCAGCTGGGTGTTGTAGGTGCGGCGGGTGGTGTAGTCGAACATGTCGCCAAACCACTCTCGGCCCGACTTCACCAGGTTGGTATCGTTGGGCTCGAACATGGCCAACGCATCGTATTCGTTGGTGGTGTGGGTGGGGGGGGGGGATTCAGGTGCGGTGGCGATGAGCCGCTGCGGCTGTTCGGTGGTTACAAAATACGATGCGGCGGTGCTGTAGTCATGCTGTTTGTAGATCCACATCTGGGCGCTGTGGCTGTAGGTGGCCACCTGGGGCCCCTCGGCGTAGAAAAGGAGGTAATCGCCCGGCCCGAATACGCCATCGGCACCGCGCTCTATGTGGATGGGTATAGGTTCAAGGTCATCGGGGCATGGGGCTGCCACGTCAATGGGCAGTGCTCCCCCGCCATTGCCCCATACGCTCACCCGCTCTACATCGCGTAAGCCCCATTCCACCAGCTCATTATAGCCTATACGGTGGATGCCGCTTTGCGCAACGTTCACCTTAATCCACGTCCCGCTGCCCAGCACCGATGCATTCTTGGTGTTCAGCGCGGATGCCGCCCTTTGCGGTGAGCTCCGCCCATTTGGGGGAGCGTCGGGGTGTGCAACCTCTTGGAAGGGTTTTACGTTAATCCGCAATATGCTATCGGCATCGAAACAGATGGGCTCACAACGTGCTGTAGGGGCAGATGCATGGGCACAATTGGCCCACTCCGCATCGGCCTGCGCCAAGGCAGCCCCACCGCAACCCCAGGCACCTGTAGCGAAGCCAATGGCGGAGGCTATGGTAATGAGCAGCGTTGAAGAGAGCGCACACATGGCAGCGATATTATTGGAGGAGGCAAGGGGCGAACATCCGCAAAGAAACAAAATTTATCGTATGCGTCTGAGTGCATCCGACAATAAAAACGCAAAAAAATAGTTGTTAGTGTGTTAAGGAGCATCTAGGCCAGAACACCCCGTACCCATGAGAAAGAACTTTTTGCTCATACTGGCAGCAATAATATGCACGGCGCAGCGTTCTACTTACGCACAGGACCCCGTGTTCTCGCAGTTCTTTTTCAACCCTGTTTACCTCAATCCCGCCTATGCGGGTGCTAGCAAAAGCGTAAGGCTGGGGACGGTGTTCAAGAGCCAGTGGACTACGCTCAACCTTCCCTACTCCACCATAGGCGTGAGCTATGACCAAGGTCTGCCGCAGTTCAACGCGGTGGGCAACCGAGGCAAGCGCGCCACAAATAAAATGGGTGTGGGCGTAAATGTGGTGTCCGACGTAGAGGGGAAGGGGACATTCGCAAGAACATCGGTGGACCTTGTATACTCCTACGGCATACAGCCCAGCTACAACTCAAACATACGCTTCGGCCTGCAAACCAGCGCAATGATGAGAAATAGAAACTACACGAACCTCACCTTTCTCGACATGGTGGACCAGACGGGCTCCATAGTGGGCACCTCGGGCCTCACCGGCCACACCTCGTTCAACTTCGATGTGGGCGTGGGCGTGGTGGGCGACTGGGAGAACCTCTACGGCGGAGTAGCCGTGCACCACATACTACAGCTGCGCGAGGGGAAGTCGGAGTACTCCTATGTACCGCGCAAATACACCATCCACATAGGTGCCGACATCAACCTATACAGCTGGTACCGATTCAAAGAGCGGCTCATCCTCTCGCCCAACATCATATTCATACAGCAAGGGCGCGACCACAACCTGCTCCACCTAGGAGCCTACATATCGCACAAATACATAGTGGCGGGCCTATGGTACCGCAACAACCTGAACTTCAAAGGGCACGCATTTATGGCCACGGTGGGCTACGCCGACGATGGCATACGCGTAGGCTACAGCTACGATTTCTCCATACTGAGCCATGGGCTCAAGGGCTTCCCCACCTCATCGCACGAGGTAACCGTTGGATGGAACTTCGCGTACAAAAAGTCGAAACGCCGATACCGCTCCATCAAATGCCCAAAATTTTAGCCCCCCAATTTTGGTACGCATGAACAAAAGTTGTAAATTTGACCCGGCCTTGAGCCATAAAGTTATTACCATGAAACTTACCAGCAGAGCGTTGATGATAGCCCTTGCGGGCCTGTTCGCCTTGGCCTCCTGCTCAAAGGGGAAAAGCGGCATATCATCGAAAACAGGATGGAACTACAACGACCCCGACCACGGCGGGTTTGAGGTGGTGCAGGGCTACAAGCCCATCACGGGGCCGGGCTTGGTGTTCATCGAGGGCGGCACCTTCATCATGGGCCGCACCGAGGAGGACGTGATGAACGAGTGGAACAACAACCCCCGAAGGGTTACCGTAACCTCGTTCTACATGGACGAGACCGAAACCTGCAACGTGGACTGGCGCGAGTACCTCTACTGGATCAAACGCGTGTACACCGACTATCCTCAGGTGTACAAAAACGCCCTGCCCGACACCCTCGTATGGCGTACACCGCTTGGCTACAACGAGCCCCTCGTCACCGACTACTTCCGCCACCCCGCCTACAATGACTACCCCGTGGTGGGCGTGAGCTGGCTGCAGGCATGCGACTACTGCCTATGGCGCAGCGACCGCGTGAACGAGATGCTGCTAGTAGAGAAGGGCATCCTATTCCTTGAGCTGGGCCAAAACAACGCTGACAACTTCAACACCGATGCCTACCTCGCAGGCCAATACGTGGGCTCGGTGAACAAGAACATGAAAAACCTCGCCCCTGGAGCCGATGGCACGGGGCGCCCCGTCCGCTTCGAGGACGGCATACTGCTATCCAAATACCGCCTACCCTCCGAAGCCGAGTGGGAGTTCGCCGCATCGGCCCTCTGGGGCAACACCTACGATGAGCGCATGGTAGAGCGCCGTATTTACCCATGGAATGGCCACAACGTGCGCCAATCCGAAGTGCGCGACCGCGGTAAGATGATGGCCAACTTCGTCAGGGGTAGGGGCGACTTCATGGGCTTGGCTGGCAACCTGAACGATGGCTACGCCTACACCGCCCCCGTAAAATCGTTCTGGCCCAATGACTACGGTCTGTACTGCATGGCTGGCAACGTGAACGAGTGGGTGCTCGATGTGTACCGTCCCCTGAGCTACGAGGACTTCGATGAGCTGCGCCCGTTCCGTGGCAACGTATTCTCAACCCCCTACGATGAGAACGGCAACATGATGCGCAAGGACAGCCTCGGACGCATACCCACCCGCGAGGTTACCGAGGAGGAAGCCGCCAACCGCCGTAACTACACCCCTTCCTACTACATCAACTACAAAGACGGCGATGTGGGCTCCACCCTCGACTATCGCGATGGACAAACCATAAAGGATAAAAACTCCGAGCGCATGTACGCTCAGGGTAAGGCGAGCGACCGCCACAAGGACATGACCACCCTGATCAACGATCACGTTCGCGTGTACAAGGGAGGCTCGTGGAACGACCGCGCCTTCTGGCTCAGCCCTGGTGCCCGCCGCTTCCTCGATGAGGCCCAATCGACCAACGACATCGGCTTCCGTTGTGCCATGGAGGCCGTGGGCGAACCATCGGCAAGCAAACGTTAAGGGGGGCCATTCTGGAACCCGCAAGAACTCCATAATGCCTATGGAGTTCTTTTTTTAACCAACCGCTCATATCGCCAATTGGGAATGTCCACGGATCAGCTCGCCACGCTCTACGCCCTATACCTCCGCAGCAGTGGGGTCAGCACCGATACTCGGAGCATTGCCCCGGGCAACCTGTTTTTCGCCCTGCGCGGCGACAGCTTCAACGGCAACGCCTATGCCCAGCGGGCCCTGTCGCAGGGTGCGGTGGCCGCTGTGGTGGACGAACCTGAATACGCCGCTGAGGGCTGCCTGCTGGTGGGCGACGCGCTGCGGGCCCTGCAGCAGATGGCCCTGCACCATAGGCAGACGCTGGGTACCCCAATAGTGGGCATTACCGGAACCAACGGCAAGACCACCACCAAGGAGCTGCTGGCCGCAGTGCTGGCTGCTAAATTCCGCACCATTGCCACTCAGGGCAATCTGAACAACCACATCGGCGTACCGCTAACTCTGCTGGCCCTGCACCCCAGGGTGGAGGTGGCTGTGGTGGAGATGGGTGCCAACCACCCCAACGACATCGAGGAGCTGGTACGCATAGCGCAGCCCAACTATGGGTTAATTACTAACGTAGGCCGCGCCCATCTGGCCGGCTTCGGCTCGCTCGGTGGGGTAGTGCAGGCCAAAACCGCGCTATACCGCTACTTAGCGCAGAATGACGGTGTGGTGTTCTATAACGCTGACAATGTGTTGTTAAACAGCCAGATAGCGCAATGCGAGGTGAGGAATGCTGTCCCTTATAGCGCGGTGGTCGATGGCCCGGTGCGGCTAGCCGAGCACGGCGGATACCTGTCCATGGGACTGAACATAGGCGGTGAGGAGCATCGTTTGGACACCCAGCTGGTGGGCCGCTACAATGCCGAGAACGTGCTGGCGGCTCTGGCCGTGGGCCTACACCTAGGAGTGCCCGTGCGCGATGCCCTAGCGGCCATAGCCGCCTACAAGCCCTCGAACAACCGCTCTCAGCGCATCGATACGGGGCGCAACGTGGTGACCATGGATGCCTACAACGCCAACCCCTCGAGCATGGCCGTGGCCATTGCCGCATTTGCATCGGTGCAGGCCAAGCGCAGGGTGGCCATTGTGGGTGAGATGCTGGAGCTGGGCGATAGCTCGCCCGTGGAGCACCAGCGGGTGGTGGAGCAGCTGCAGGCCGCACAGCTCGATGCGGTGATGCTGGTGGGCGATGGCTTTACCCCTATCGATGCGCCGTATCCCCATTACGCATCGGTGGCGGAGTGCGCGGAGGCTCTCCGGCAGCAGCCCATAGAGGGTGCTGCGGTGCTGCTGAAGGGGTCGCGTGGAGTTGGGCTTGAGCGGCTGCTAGAGCTGCTGTAGGGATAACCCGAGCTTTGTTTTGTTAAGGGACGTTGATAGCGTCTCCATCTTCTGCTATGTCCGTTGGGGTTCGGTGCCCAATGCGTACTAGTTGGATAATTATCGTTGTGTCAATATTTTACCTACATTGTTGGCAATTTTATGTGAGCTTTTGTGCTGAAACTCATTTTGTCCCAATTGGGGTTAATGTGATGCTGTATATTAATAAATACAGCATCTTTATATGTCGTGTAATATATTAAACAAATTTCTTTTTGGAAATTAAGAAGCTGTTTAAAAATGGATAAAAAAGAATTGTATGGATGATAAAAAAAGTTATGTAAATAGTTGATAATCAGCAGGTTAATTGGATATTTATTCGTATCTTTGTGGTTTTCAATCATTTAGATATGAACAGAGGATACCCAACTAACCTTACTGATGATCAGTGGCAAATATTGCAAAAAATTTTGGAGCCGACGACAAGAAAACGAAAATATTCGCTCAGGGACATCGTGGATTGCATGCTCTACATCAACAAGACAGGCTGTCAATGGCGGATGACCCCCAAGGATTTCCCTCCATACAACCTTGTGTTCTACTACTTCACGAAGTGGAAGCGCGGGGGAGTCTTTGAGGACATCATGGGCACGCTGCGCGAGAGGCTTCGCATCGCGCTGGGCAGGGAGGAAAGCCCGAGCGTCGGCATCATCGACTCGAGGCGCGCCAAGACGGCACAGCACGTTGACAGGGAACGCGGCATCGATGGCGACAAGAAGGTAAAAGGCCGGAAGGAACAGGTTGTGACCGACACCCTCGGACTTCCGCTGGCCGTTTCAGTCCACAGGGCGAACATCCACGACAGCAAGGGGGCTGAATCGGTGTTGGAGAAGCTCGCCAACAAGTTCCCGAGGCTGAAGAAGATCCTCGCCGACGGCGGCTACCGGGGTGATGCGCTGAAGGAGATGGCCCGCAAGAAGCTCGGATGCCAGCTCGAAGTCGTGCTTCGGCCCGACGAAAGCCCTAAGAAGTTCAATGTCGTCCCTTTGAGGTGGATTGTTGAAAGGTCTTTCGCTTGGCTGTACAACTTCAGGAGGATTACCCTAGACTACGAGTTTTACTCCGACTCCTCCGAGGCCATGATCCAAATCGCCTTCTCGAAAATCATGCTTAACAAATTATCGAATTGAAATTTAAACAGCTTCTATATACATTGCCATCGAATTGTATGTCCAACCTAAAACCAAAATCACATGGGAAGAAAATTCTACCTAGCGACGCTCCTGCTGTGGCTGCTCGCGCTTGCGGCGTGGGGGCAGCAGGAGGTGCGTATTGGCCGGCACCGCTACACGCCGCCGGCCAACGTTGATGCCCTCTACGGGGGCGAGCGCGGTTAGGGGCCGCAGGCCCCGAACCATCAGCTGATGGTTCAGTTCCGCCAACTGTCGACGGCGGCGGAGCGGGCGGAGCTGTCGCGCAGCGGCATCAGGCTGCACGGCTACTACGGCGGCAACACGTTCGTGGCCACGGTCGATGCGCAGCGTGCGCAGCGCGGCCCGCGCAGCCGCAACATCGTGGCGGCGTTTGAGATGCGGCCCGAGTGGAAGGTGTCGGCGCAGCTCAACGAGGGCCGCGTGCCGCCCCACGCCCTCGGGGCCGGCGGCCAGCTGCTGGTGGAGGTGCGCTACGTGCCCACGCTGGTCGAGGCCGAGGTGCGCGCCCATCTGCACCGCTTGGGCTTGAAGGCGCAGCGGGTGGAGCCTCGGTACCACACGCTGCGCATGCAGCTGAGCCGCGCCGGCATGGAGCTGCTGGCGCGGGAGGGATGGGTGGAGGCCATCGCGCCGGTGCCCATGCTGCGGGAGCTGTACAATCGGGGCGGACGCGGCCTGATAGGGGCCAGCGCGCTGGGCCTCCAGCCCGCGCTGCACGGACGCGGCCTGACGGGCCGCGGCGTGGGGGTGGGCGTGTGGGACGGCAACGTGGAGCGGCACGTAGACTATGGCTCCCGTCTGCATCAGCAGGAGTACGAGATGTCGGTCGGTTCATCGGGTGGGCACGGGATGCACGTGTCGGGGACGGTGGCCGGGGCTGGCCTGCTCGATCCCAAGGCCATGGGCGTGGCCCCCGAGGCCGAGCTCTACACCTACAACTACAATGTGCAGAGCAACGGATTGCCCGCCTACGTGGAGATGGCCGATGCGCACGAGCGCTTCGGCATCAGCATCACGCAGAACTCCTATGGCGTTTACCTATCGAGGGTGTGTGCGCTCATCGACCGCTATCGTACAACTTCTTGGGCAACGACCTGAACCTCGACCGTGTGGCCTGCGAGCACCCCACGCTGCTGCACGTGTTCGCGGCGGGCAACGATCAGGGCCCCTACGGCTGCGGCAACAAGTACGCCAGCAGCACCAACCGCCAGAAGAACGTGCTGCACGTGGGTGCGGTGGACGATCTGGGGGGCATGACCGACTTCAGCAGCTGGGGCCCGATGGACGACGGACGCCTGCTGCCCACGTGTGCGCCAAGGGCGCAAGGGTGTACTCCACCATGCCGGGCGATGGCTACGACCTGATGGACGGCACGTCGATGGCCACGCCTGGGGCCTCTGGCCTGATGGCCCTGCTGGTGGAGCGCTACCGTCAGCTGAACCAGGGCGAGGAGCCGCTCTCGGCGCTGCTGCGGGCGGTTGCGGCCAACACGGCCGACGACCGCGGGCGCCCCGGCCCCGACTACGAGTACGGCTACGGGGTGCTGAACGGCGAGCGGGCCGCAGAGGCCCTGGAGAAGGGCTGGTACCGCGTGGGGGCCCTGTCGCAGGGCGATGCCGATGCCGAGTTCGTCATCGATGTGCCCGCTGGTGCCAAGCAGCTGCGGGTGATGCTGGCCTGGACCGACACGGTGGGCAAGCCGGAGTACGCCTACGGCGAGCCCGCGCTGCTCAACGACCTCGACCTGACGGTGAGCGGCGTTGAGCCGTGGGTGCTTGACAGGGATGCCCCCGAGTCCACGTCCGTTCGGGGCCGCGACACGGTCAACAACATGGAGCAGGTAACCATCGACAGCCCCTCTGGGCGCTACACCGTGAAGGTGCGCGCGGGCCGTGTGGTGTCGCGCAGCCAGCAGTACGTGGTGGTGTGGTACATCGACCGCGGCGGGTTCTCGCTGGCGAGCCCCGTGGGTGGCGAGCAGCTGGCCCCCGGCGAGAGCCTCACGGCCCGCTGGTACAACGCCTCGGGCCCCGTGACCGTTGAGCTGTCATACGATGGGGGCCAGGGCTACGTGGAGCTGGCCCGTGGGGTGAGCGCCCCGCAGGCCGAGGTGCGCATCCCCGCCGATGCGCCGGCGACCAGCAGGGCGCTGCTGCGGGTGTCGGATGGTCGCACATACCGCGAGGTCGCCTCTCCGCTGACAATCGCGGCGGTTCCCGAATGGCTGTCCCTCAGCGCGGCTCCGTGCAGCGCGAGCGGCTGGGAGCTTAGCTGGAACCCCGTGGCGGGGGCCACGGGGTACGAGGTGCTGCGGGCCGATGTGGCCACGGGCACGTACCTCGCCCTAGGGACCATCGCCGACACCTCGTGGGCCATCGCCGAGGAGCACGTAGGCAGCAACGGGCGCAACGTGTTCGCCGTCAGGTCTATAACCAACGATGTGGTGAGCCGCCGCTCGGCGGACCTGCTGGCCCGCGCCACCACCCCGCTGCGGCTGAGCGGCTCCGCGCTGCCATTCGTGGAGAACTTCAACCCCTACCCATCGGCTCAAACGCAGGTGGTAAAGGGCGGAGAGCTTGACATGTTGTACATAGAGATGCCCCTAGAGCTCGACCCCGCTGAAACCGCCATGCACTACGTAAAGGCGAAAGCCACCTCGGAGTACGATAGCTCTAAGACCATATAGGATTACAGGCTGCGGCTACGCCTATGCAACATCGACCTGACGCAGGTGGAGGTTGGAACGCCTATCATGCTGTCATTCAGAACCATGGCCTCGTATAGGTTCAATGTCGACAACAATAAGCTGCAAGTGCTGGCCGATGGTGTTGTTCTCACCGATATGGATGGGCTATCAGCGCACAGGCCGCAGGACAAGAACGAGAGTGCGTGGCGGGTTCCGATATACAACCTGTCGGGCTACGTGGGACGAAAGGTTACGTTGGAAATCGTGGCGGAGCTGCTCGACAGCGATTGCACCGTGAGCATCACCAACATCAAGGTGGACCAGATGAATGTCAAGCCCGATGTGAAGATGCTCAGCGTGAGCGCTGTTGCGCCAGAGGGCAAACGCACCGATAGCCCAGTGAGCATCAGGTTGTTCAGCCAAACGTCGCAAACCCTGCGCGACCTCAAGGTGCAGTTCACCGTGAACGGTGGTGAGCCCGTGGTGGAGGTTATAAAGGAGCTGAAACCCTACGCCAAAATGGACTACACCTTTATGGAGAAGGTCGACCTGAGTACCACCAACGAGCTGGGTGAGGTGTTCACGCAGTGGAGCGATGGTCGCTCCAACGATCTCCGCATCGATGCCGATGTGCGGGCCGATGTGCGCGTTGAGGCACTGTTCGCCCCAGCCTCCTACACGCTGACCTACACAGCAGCCGCAGGCGGTAGCATCGATGGTGACAGCCCACAAACTGTGGACTATGGCCATGACGGGATCCCTGTGGAGGCCGTGCCCGATGCGGGCTACGTGTTCGTGGGCTGGAGCGATGGCCGCACCGACAACCCGCGTGTGGATACCAACGTGCAGTCCGACCTAGCGGTTGAGGCCCGCTTCGAGCCCATCCGCTACGAGTTGGGCCTGCAGGTGCTCGATGAGAACGCCAAGCCCCTGGCCGGTGCCAAGGTGACCCTTGGCAGCACGGCAGTGGCCACCGATGCCCAGGGCATGGTGGTCGATACGCTGGTGCCCGGCAAGTACGCCTACAGCGTAGAGCTGGAGGGCTACATCAAGCAGAGCGGCGAGGTGCAGCTGGCCAGCGACACGCTGGTGAAGCTCGTGTTGAGCAGGGCCACGGGCCTGCGCGGCCTGGAGCTTGCGCCGTTAAGCGTACACCCCAACCCCACCAGCGGCGAGCTGTGGGTAGCGGTGCCTGAGCCTGCCGAAGGTACCTCCGAGCTGCGCGTGTACGGCGCGAGCGGCCAGCTGGTGTTGCGTGTGCCCATGCAGAGGGCTTCGACAGGCTCAGCCCCCGCTGCGGGCCGCACCCGCATCGATCTGAGCGGCCAGCCCGCTGGCGTGTACATCGTGCGCGTGGGTAGCTCCGCCGCCAAGGTGGTGCGGCTGTAGCGCGAAGGCCGTAGGGCTGTGTCATAGCAGCCGCAAAAGCAACAAAAAAAAATGGGGCGGAGCAATCCGCCCCATTTTTTACCGTGCGGGCCCACCATGATGCCGTTGCGAGCTCTGCGCGAACGAAAAATGGTTTTGTTGATTTGGATGTTTCAGATTATTTATCTATCTTTGCGGTGATTTTTAGAGAGATGGATGCAGGGGACGCAAGTCCCCTATTTTTATAAACCCTACCGACATGATAAGCGCAGAGCAGGTAGTGCAGGCGGCGCAGGCTGCCCTCGATGCAGAGAGCCTCTACATCGTAGAGGTGAAAGTGGCCCCAGGCAACATCATCAGCGTGGTGGTGGATGCCGATGGCCCCGTGGGCATCGATGCGTGTATCGCCCTGAGCCGCCACATAGAGGGCCAGCTCGATCGCGAGCAGGAGGATTTCGAGCTCAGCGTGCTCTCATCGGGCATAGGGCAGCCCCTGCTGCTGGCGCGGCAGTACGCCAAGCGCGTGGGCCGGCAGCTGGAAGTGCTCCGCACCGATGGGCAGAAGCTACAGGGCGAGCTGATTGATGTAACGCCCGATGGGGTCGGCCTGCGCTACACCGCCCGCGAGGCCGTGGAGGGCAAAAAGCGCAAGCAGGAGGTGGTGCACGAGACCCGCATACCCTTTGCCGACATCAAACGCGCCCACGAGGTGGTGCCATTTAGGTAGAAACGCAAGACAAACACATACCGCAAACACTCACACTGACGAGATGGACAACCTTAATCTTATCGACACGTTCTCGGAGTTCAAAGAGCTCAAGAATATCGACCGTCCCACCATGATGAGCATCTTGGAGGACGTATTCCGCAACATGCTCGTGAAGATGTACGGCTCCGATGACAACTACGATATCATCATCAACCTCGACAAGGGCGACTTCCAGATACTGCGTATGCAAGAGGTGGTGGAGGATGGCCATGTGGAGGACCCCAATCGGCAGATAGCCCTGAGCGACGCCCGGCAGATCGATGAGGACTTCGAGGTGGGCGAGGAGGTTACCGCTGAGATTAAGCCTCGCGAGTTTGGCCGGCGCAATATATTGGCACTCAGGCAGAATTTGGCCTCGCGCATCATGGAGCTAGAGAAGAGCAACCTCTACGAGAAGTACAAGGATCGCATAGGCACGCTGATCACAGGCGAGGTGTATCAGGTGTGGAAGAAGGAAATCCTGATTCACGACGACGAGGGCAACGAGCTGTTCCTGCCCAAGAGCGAGCAGATACCCAGCGACTTCTACCGCAAGGGCGATTCGGTGAGAGCCGTGGTAATCCGCGTGGAGATGAAGAACAACACGCCCCAGATCATCCTCTCGCGCACCTCCACAGTGTTCCTCGAACGCCTGTTCGAGCTAGAGGTACCCGAGATATTCGATGGACTAATCACCATCAAGAACATCGTGCGCATCCCCGGCGAGCGCGCCAAGGTGGCCGTGGAGTCATATGACGACCGCATCGACCCCGTGGGGGCCTGCGTGGGCATGAGGGGCAGCCGCATCCATGGCATAGTGCGCGAGCTGCGCAACGAGAACATCGATGTGGTGAGCTACACCAACAACGTGCAGCTCTACATCACCCGCGCCCTCAATCCCGCCAAAATCTCCTCGGTGCGCATCGACGAGGAGAGCAAGCGCGCCGATGTCTACCTGAAGCCCAACGAGGTGTCGTTGGCCATAGGCAAGGGCGGCTACAACATCAAGCTGGCCATACAGCTCACCGGCTACGAAATCGATGTGTACCGCGAGACCACCGGCGAGGACGAGGAGGACGTGAACCTAGAGGAGTTCGGCGATGAGATAGAGGGATGGATCATCGACACGCTGAAGGGCATAGGCTGCGATACGGCCAAGAGCGCGCTCGAAATCCCATTCGATGAGCTGGTCAAACGCACCGACCTGGAGGAAGAGACCGTCAAGGAGGTGCTGCGCATCCTGAAGTCCGAGTTCGAGTAGGCCCCCACACCAACCCAACCGCTACTTACAACGCATATATACCTGGTCTATACAACTATATGGCAGCAGACAAATCGATAAGGCTTAGCAAGCTGGCGCGGGATTTCAACGTCAGCAAGGACACCATAGTCGAGTTCCTGAAAAAGAACGGGCACACGGTCTCCAACGACCTCAACGCCAAGATAGAAAGCTCGCTGGTGGACTTGGTGGCCAAGGAGTTCGACTCCGATGGCACCCTGCGCGAGAAGGCAAAAAAGATGAACCTGAAGGTGGACAAGAAAGAGACCATCTCCATCGATGATGTAGAGGACAGCAAGCCCGCCGCCGAAGACGTCGATGCGTCCGAGAAGGACACGGTTCTTATAAAATCGAATGTTGCCCCAACCCACATCACCACCGAGGCCCCCAAGCTGACTATAAAGCCCACGGGACAAAAAATCGACCTAGATGCCAAGGGACTACCCCGCCGCCCAGCGCCCGCCCCGGAGCCTGAGCCCCAGCAGCCCGAAAAAAGCCCCCAAAGCAAGGAGAAACCGGCCCCCAAGGAGGTGGAGGTGTCGAAGGGGCCG
Organism: Bacteroidales bacterium; assembly: GCA_017454165.1. GTDB lineage: Bacteria > Bacteroidota > Bacteroidia > Bacteroidales > Tenuifilaceae > RGIG6076. Next base: position 20,080 of record JAFTDN010000060.1, read on the forward strand.
CAGGCCCCCAAGCTGACCATAAAGCCCACGGGACAAAAAATCGACCTGGATGCCAAGGGGATGCCCCGCCGCCCCGAACCCGCTCCAGTCGTCCCAGCTCCCGAGCCACCCCCCCAGCCCGAGCCCCAGCCGGAGACCCCAGCCGAGCAGGAGATATTCAGAACCAAGGTGGAGCGCCTTACCGCCCCCACCATCGTGGACAAAATAGACCTGAGCTCGTTCGAAAAGAAGCGCCCCTCTGCCAGCGATGCCGATGCCAAAAAGAAACGCAAACGCATACGCAAGGACAAGGCCAAGGTACAGATTCCCGAGGGCGGCACAGCCCACGGAGGGAAGAGCGGTGGCAATAGGCCCCCTGCACCATCAGCCGACCCCAAAAAGGCCGCCAACAAGAAAAAGCGCCCCATAAAGCCCGAGGTGAACGATGAGGACGTGCAGAAGCAAATAAAGGACACGCTGGCCCGCCTCACCTCGAAGGGCAAGGGCGGCGGCAAGGGTGCCAAATACCGCAAGGAAAAACGCGAGATGTTCAGCGAGCGCCGCCAGCAGGAGGTCGAGCAGGCCGAGCGCGACAAGAACATACTCAAGGTAACCGAGTTCGTGTCGGCCAACGACTTGGCCAGCATGATGAATGTTCCTGTAACACAGGTTATTGGTGTGTGTATGAACTTGGGCATGATGGTGTCCATCAACCAGCGCCTCGATGCCGAGACCATGACCCTGGTGGCCGATGAGTTTGGCTATCAGGTGGAGTTCATCAGCGTGGAGCAGCACGAGGCCATCAGCAGCGAGGAGGCCGACAGCCCCGAGGATCTGCTACCCCGTCCGCCCATAGTAACCGTGATGGGCCACGTGGACCACGGCAAAACATCGCTGCTCGACTACATCCGCCACACCAACGTAATCGCCGGCGAGGCTGGCGGCATCACCCAGCACATAGGAGCCTACAGCGTGGCTCTCGACGATGGCCGCCATATCACCTTCCTCGACACCCCGGGCCACGAGGCGTTCACCGCCATGCGTGCCCGCGGTGCCCGCCTCACCGATGTGGCCATCATCGTGGTGTCGGCTGACGATGCCGTGATGCCCCAAACCGTGGAGGCCATCAATCATGCCAGCATCGCAGGTGTGCCCATAGTGTTCGCTATCAATAAGATAGATAAAAACGGAGCTAATCCCGAAAAGATAAAGGAGGAGCTGGCCGCCATGAACTACCTGGTGGAGGACTGGGGCGGCAAGTACCAGTGCCAGGAGATTTCGGCCAAAAAGGGCATAAATATCGACAAACTGCTCGAGAAGGTGCTGCTCGAGGCCGACATACTCGAGCTCAAGGCCAACCCCAACAAGAAAGCCCACGGCGCGGTGCTCGAATCGTCGCTTGACAAGGGACGCGGCTACGTGGCCACCGTGCTGGTGGAGGCCGGTACGCTGCATCAGGGCGATATTATTATCGCTGGTTCGTTCTACGGCCATGTGAAGGCCATGTTCAACGAGCGCGGAGTGCGCATCTCCGAGGCAGGCCCCGCCACGCCCGTGCAGGTGGTGGGCCTCAACGGCGCACCACAGGCCGGCGACAACTTCAACATCATGGACACCGACCGCGAGGCCCGCGAGATAGCCAACAAGCGCGAGCAGCTACAGCGCATGGTGGGCCTCAACACCAAGAAGCACATCACGCTCGACGAGATCGGCCGCCGCATAGCCATCGGCAACTTCCACGAGCTCAACGTGGTGGTGAAGGGCGATGTGGACGGCTCGGTGGAGGCCCTCAGCGGCTCGCTCATCAAGCTCTCCACCGAGCAGGTGCAGGTGAACGTGATCCACCGTGCGGTGGGGCAAATATCCGAATCGGACATCCTGCTGGCCGCCGCCTCCGATGCCGTGGTGGTGGGCTTCCAGGTGCGCCCATCGGCTGGAGCTCGTAAGGTAGCCGAGAAGGAGGAGGTGGACATCCGCCTCTACTCCATCATCTACGATGCCATCAACGAGATCAAGGATGCCATAGAGGGTATGCTCTCGCCCGAGATTAAGGAGGAGATCACCGGCACCGCCGAGGTGATGGACGTGTTCAAAATCAGCAAGGTGGGCAATGTGGCTGGGTGTATCGTGCGCGAGGGCAAAATCATACGTGCCAATAAGGTGCGCCTCATCCGCGATGGCATCGTGATCTACACCGGCGACCTGGGCTCGCTCAAGCGCTTCAAAGACGATGTGAAGGAGGTGAACACAGGCTTTGAGTGCGGCCTGATCATCGACACGTTCAACGACATAAAGGTTGGCGACATCGTGGAGGGCTTCCAGCAGATAGAGGTGAAGCGCAAGCTGTAGAGAGAGGGCTTTGCGCGGTATAAAGCAGTGGTAGCGAACCGCAGCGGTTCGCTACCATTGCTTTATGCTGGAGCTTGGAATGAACGGGGAGGGGGCGTAGCCCCTGTCCAAGTAGAGCTGCGACCTGCCTCTTGGTGCCACATTTTTTTTGTAAAAAACTGCTCCAAAGGTTTGTGGTGTCAAAAAAAAGCGCTATCTTTGTCCCCGTAATCAATACGGTATGCACCTGCCACCCCGTATAGCGAATTGGTTGAGCCTCGGAGCCTCGGAGCCTCGGAGCCTCGGAGCCTCGGAGCCATTATAGGTATGGCTTCCCTAGGTGCAGTCAAATACCTCATCCACAGCATGAACACCTTAAAGCCCGCCGCCGCCACCACAGCCTGCGCGGGCATCCGCCGCATGGATCTTGGCCAGCCCCTGCCGAGCAATCTGGGCACGGTGGGGGCACACGGCCATCTGGCGGGGATGAGGGGATGCGGACTTGGGAGCGCGGAGGTGGTCAAACGGCAGCCTGGGCCGGAAAAAATTCGCAAACGGAGGGCGGTGCGCTGCATGGTGCGCCATCCCAATGGGAGCATGGCCCCCGCTGGCCAGCAATGCTAATGGCGGGAAAGTATGTTGAACAGGAAGGCCGAGTTAAAACCCAAGAAACGCTCGGCTCTTCGCAGCGCGAGAGAATTTATGAAAACGGAGCAAAAGATGGATCTGGGGCTGGATTTTCTTAACGCACCAAGCTGAGTATGGCCGAAATAAAAGGCGGTCGTTCAGTTGACGGTTACATGGGATGCGGAGAGCATCATGATGGTACAGAAGAACCCGAACGTTTGTTGGCTCTTGTATAGAGCTAGTATGAAGAAGAAGGAGGGGCATACTTTGCCCCATCCTTCTTTTTGCTTTTAATATGTGTCGCGTTTAACAACGATCAGTATGAAGTTTTCAAAATATAACTTTTTGTTTCGGTCTGAAAAATATGGATATTTGCTGTTTAACGCTGAAACAAAAGCCTGTATTAGGTTGTCCGAAGAGGATTTTAAGGTGCTCAAACAGATTGAGGAAGATCCGGAAAACATAGAGATTGTTGGTGATAAAACCAAAGAGGCGTTAGCAAATGCTCGAATTATTGTTGAGAATGAGGATCAAATTTTGTATAAGAAGCGCATGCATTATTATTTCAACTCCTTTGACTCGTCAAATTTGGGCTTAGCGATAGCACCAACGACTGACTGCAATTTTTTATGCCCCTATTGTTATGAGGCAAATAAGGCGCATCATTATATGAATCAGGATGTTGAAAACAAACTAATTGAGTTTATACGTGAGCATAATAGAGTAAGCAAATTGAATATAACATGGTATGGTGGTGAACCTTTAATGGGCTTTTCTTCCATTCAACATA
>JAFTDN010000061.1 GCA_017454165.1 Bacteroidales bacterium
GCGCCCCCGAGCCCTCACCGACCGCTAGGCCGGTTCGTCCTCGAAAGCGGGTGCAAAATTACTGCCCTTTTTATTCCCCTCCAAACTTTTTCGCAACTTTTTTTGAAAAAAAATGATATGTCGCTGATTGATAGGGAGATATTTTTTGCATCGTGGGTGGTTCGGTTGGGGGCGTTGTGGATATCTTGGAGACAAAAGGCTATATTTGCAAGAGTATTTGTAGCACTTTTGGCCCAGCAGTATGGATAGGAATCGGTTGGTGATTATCCCCACCTATAACGAGGGAGAGAACATAGAGAGGATGGTGCGCAAGGTGATGTCGCTCGATGCGGGAGGGTTCGGCCTGCTGGTAATCGATGATGGGTCGCCTGACGGTACAGGGTTGATTGTAAAGCGTTTGCAGGAGGAGTTCTCCGAGCGGTTGTTCCTACTGGAGCGCACGGGGAAGCTGGGGCTGGGGACGGCCTACATTGAGGGGTTTAGGTGGGCACTGGCTCATGGTTATGAGTTTGTGTTCGAGATGGATGCCGATTTTTCGCACAATCCAGACGACCTGCTCGAGCTGTATGGGGCCTGCCTCAAGGGAGCCGATGTGGCCATCGGCTCGCGCTATATAAGGGGTGTGAATGTTGTGAATTGGCCCATGGGAAGGGTGCTGATGTCGTATTTTGCTTCGAAATACGTGCGGTGCATTACGGGGATGCGGGTGATGGACGCTACGGCGGGGTTCAAGTGCTACAAAGGCAAAGTGCTGAGGTCCATAGATTTCGACAAAATACAGATGACGGGCTACGGGTTTCAGATTGAGATGAAGTTCACGGCATGGAAGCTGGGCTTTAAGATAGTGGAGGTTCCCATCGTATTCACCGACAGGAGGTTGGGCACATCGAAGATGAGCGGGGGGATATTCGGCGAGGCGCTGTGGGGGGTGATACGGATGAAGCTGAAGAGCCTGTGGACTTCGTACCCCAAGATGCACAGGCAACGGGGAGCGTAGGGGGCAATTTTCTAATGCATACGGTTGAGTGCGCATGATTGATTTGACTATTACCAACGCGCTGATTATCAACGAGGGGGAGCGGAAGCTGGGTACGCTCCGTATAGATGGCGGACTGATTGAGGGGGTGGACTACAGCCTTACGGCCCAGCATGTTGCGGAGGCGCACCGCACGATAGATGCCTCGGGGCTGTGGCTGCTCCCAGGCGTAATCGATGACCATGTGCACTTCCGTGAGCCGGGGCTGTGCCATAAGGCCGACATGCGCTCGGAGTCGGAGGCCGCCGTGGCTGGCGGGGTTACCTCGTTCATGGATATGCCCAACACCATGCCGCAGACCACCACGCTGGAGGTGCTCGATCAGAAGTTCGCCCTAGCGGCAGCGCGCTCGGTGGCCAACTACTCATTCTACCTGGGTGCCACCAACCACAACATGGAACAGGTAGTACGGATGGATCCCCGAAGGGTGTGCGGGCTGAAGGTGTTCATGGGCTCATCGACAGGCAACATGCTGGTTGATAACTCATCGTCGCTGGAGCAGATATTTAGGGCTGCGCCAACGCTCATAGCCGCACATTGCGAGGACGAGGCCACTATACGGCAAAACACCGAGCGCATCCGCGCCGCAATGGGCGATGCTCCCCCCTTCAGCGTCCACGCCCGCATCAGAGACGCGGGGGCCTGCTGGCGCTCCTCGAGCTTGGCCGTGGAGCTGGCCAAACGGCACAGCTCCCGACTACACCTGCTGCACCTGAGCACCGCCAAGGAGCTGGCTCTGCTCGAACACGACACGCCGCTGCGCGACAAGCGCATAACCGGCGAGGTGTGCACAGCCCACCTGTGGCTCAACGATACGCAATACGACCAGCTGGGCTGGCGCATGAAGTGCAACCCCAGCGTAAAATCGGAGGCCGACCGCCTAGCTCTGCTTAACGGACTGCACAGCGGCACGATAGATGTAGTGGGCACCGATCACGCACCGCACCTGCGGCAGGAGAAGGAGCGCCCATACTACGAATCGCCCTCGGGGCTGCCCTCGATACAGCACGCATTGCCCATGATGCTGGAGCTGAGCCTGCGTGGTCATTTCAGCGTGGAGACCGTGGTGCAGCGGATGTGCCATGCCCCCGCCGAGCTATTCCGCATCGATCGTCGGGGTTACATCCGCCCGGGGTACCACGCCGACCTTGTGCTAATCGACCCCCGCAAGCAGCAGACCGTGGAGCAACCGCAGCTGCGCTATAAATGCGGCTGGAGCGCTATTGAGGGCGAAACGCTGAGCCACAGCGTACATACCACTATAGTGAACGGTCGCGTGGTGTACGAGCAGGGACAGGTGTTCTCCGATGTGTGCGGCAATGCGCTAGTATTCAACAGATAAACAACCATGCAACGCACCAACACAGCCATCAAAATAGCCCTGGCGCTGCTCATCGCGCTGGGCGCACAGTGCCATCGCGCCGAAAGCCCGCTAGGCACCACCTCTCTGCAACCCCAAGGCACAGGCGACACCGTAGTGTACAGCGTGTATCTGGCTCCCAATCAGGCCAGCCCATCGCAACAGGTAGAATGCCTATTAGGGCTGAATCATAACGCATTTGTAGACTTGATATTCGGCAGGATATACAACGGCCAATGCCGTGCCTACGGGTTCGATGATGCACGGGTGCTATCGGTCTCAGACGTTCGCCGAATGGAGCGCAGCGAGAATTTCAGCCGCGAGCGCATCACGCTGGTGCAGTTCCGCGAGCTGTGGAGCACCGACAGCTTGGGGCGGCTGCACAAGCAGGTGCTCAGCCTCACATTGGGCATAGAGGCGTATAGCCCACAGGGCACATTCTTGGGGCACAGGGCCTTGTTCAGGGTGGACAACCGCTAGCCCCCCACACCTTTAGAAGGGGTAGCCTATACCGAAATTGATGTTCACGTGGTCGCGCCACGAGAATGTGCGCTGAAATGGCACCCAGGGGCGAAAGGGCTCATCGGGATTTTGGGCGGGGTCGTACACCTTGTAGCCCAGATCGAGGCGTAGCACCAGCACGCTGAAATTCAGACGAAAGCCCAAACCCGCGCCCAGCGCCATCTGGCGGTAGAATCGGCTCAAGCTGAAGACCTCCTCCTCGGGAATGTCGGCGTGGGGCAGCGACCATACATTGCCCGCATCGACAAAGAGGGCCCCCTCAAAAGGCCCCGCCACCTTGAAGCGGTACTCAGCGTTGAGCTCAAGCTTGAGGTCGGCGGTTTGGTTAGGGTATCGATCGGCCTGGTAGGTGCTGCCGGGGCCAATATCGCGGGCCTGCCACGCACGTATGCTGTTGGTCCCGCCCGCATAGTAGCGCTTCTCGAAAGGCAGCGCCCGCGAGTTGCCATAGGGAATGCCTATGCCGAAGAAAGCCCTGTAGGCCATGGCGTTGTCCCGGTTGATGACCTGATGGTAGGTGAAATTGACATCGGAGCGGACGAACTGCGAGAAGCTGATGCCCATCATCTTATATGTGCCATCGGTAGAGTCGCGAGGGACGCGGAGCGCACTGTAGGCTGCGCTGAGCGCATTGCCCGAGAGCTCCACGTTGAAACGCAGGAAGACGTAGTTGCGATGGCTGTCGCGGCGGTTCGAGAAAGTGAGCCCATAGCTCGACACCGTAACGATTTGGTCCATGTAGCTGTACTTCAGTATGGAGTTCTGCAGCCTGGCATTGAAATCATCGCTGATGTCCTGTATACGTATCAGATTGATTTCTACAGGGTTGAGCACATGCGATATGTATCGCGACGATGCCCATGAGTAGCCATAAAGCGTGGAGGCCATCAGGCGGACGAACTGCGGGCGGTTCTGGTAGCTGAACGATGCTGATATTTGGGTGTTGATGTTGGCCCTGGCGATTACCTCGCGGCGATGGAAGGGGCCCATGTACTTCGGGAAGTTGAAGCCCACGGAGGTGCCGTACTCGCGGGTCCATCGGCTACGCACCAGGCCGAGGCTGGAGTTGCGGCGGTCGGCATTGGTTTCGAACATGCCACGCACACGGGCGTCGAACACCACGCCCCCCCGGAACATGTTGCGGTGCTGATAGGTGATGGTGGCCTCGCCGCCCACCGAACCCGCAGTGTTGGAGGTGAACACGGGTTCGATATTGTAGGACTGCAGCACATTCTGCGACAGGAACATGGTACAATTCAGCAGGCCGCTATCCGCGGGCATGCCAGCCCGGACGGTGTCCTCCTGAAAGCCGATATCCACGTAGCGGTACATCTTGAGCGATGAGAAGCGGTCGCGGGTGCGATTGGCCAAACCGCTGGAGTACATAGCGCCCGGCTTAATGCGGTTGAAGCGGTCGATTACATCGAGGTCGATGCCGGCATCTTTGTAGTAGATGTAGCTGGAGCCCCGCTGCTGCACGGTGTCGAGGCTGGCCAGTACGCGTTTCGACATCATCTCCATGGGGTCGTAGCGCGGATGCACGAACACCTTTTTGATGCTGTATCGGCGGAACGGCGCGGGGTCGGTGCTGGGGGGGCGCACTAGCATGTTGAGGGCCACCTGGCGGTTACCAAGCGTGGTGTCGGCGCTGAAGCGCACCAAGTCGCGGCTGAAATTGAAGTAGCCCCGGTTGCGGAGCATGGTCTCCACACGGGTGCGCTCCTCCTGTAGCACATCAAGGTCGAAGTTCTGCCCAAGCTCGATCAAGCTGCGGCTGGCGGTGGAGCGCAGGATGGAGTCCACCCGAACATCGGGTACGCTATGGGTAAGGGCGGCCACGGTGTATGGGGCTCCAGCCCTCACCAGATACAGCACATTGGCCTTTTTGCCCTGATAGCGAATACGAGGCTCCACTGAGGCCATGTAGTGCCCCTTGCTATGCAGGTACATCAGCACGTTGCTGGTGCTTTCGGTCACCAGGTTAGTGTCGAGCAGCACGGGAGGCTCGCCCATGCGTTTCAGCCATCGCCCAATTGCGTTGTTGCCCTCGTCCTTTCGGGGGATGTTGTACATGCGTAGGTGGAATCTGAATCCCAAAATGCGCACGTTGGGCTGCTGCTTCAGGTAGCCCTTGAGGGTGGAGCTGCCCACGCGCCCATCGGCAACCAGCACATCGGCCCGGTTGAGCAGGTACTGCCCCTCGGGGATCTTGCGCGTTGCGCTGCACCCCGACAGCAGCAACAGCCAGCCCACGCAGCCCGCCGCCACCGCGCCGCGTCGCAATGCATCCGCCATGCGTATAGCTATCTGTATGTGTAAATTCATACGCGCCCCCCTAGGCTCAAAATGCCGCGAGTTGGGGCATCGAGCTGCTGCACAAATTTACGTAAATTAGCGGCCCCGCGAAAAAAAACGCCCCCAATTTGCTAACTTAGCGCGGCCATCAGGCCCCACGGCCCCCACCACCATGCCCCCCCTCACGCTGACACATCAACACATCAAGCTCGTGGCCTCGTTGCAGCAGCGCAAGTTTCGCCAGCAGCACGGGCTCTTCGTGGCCGAAGGGCCACGGCTGGTCGATGAGCTGCTGCGCTCACGCCTACGGGTGGAGGAGCTGCTGCACCTGTCCGCGTGGCGGCACCCGCTGATGGGCCATGCGCAGCGCTGCATGGCCATAGGTGAGCGCGACATGCAACGCATGTCGGGGCTGAGCACCCCCACCGAGGTGCTGGCCGTGGTGGGGCTGCCTCCCAATGCCACCGTAGCCCGCCCAAGCGGGCTTGTGCTGGCCCTCGACACGGTGCAGGATCCTGGCAATTTGGGCACCATCATCAGGCTGGCCAGCTGGTTTGGGGTAGAGCATATTATTTGCAGCCCCACCACCGCCGATGCCTACGCCCCCAAGGTAGTGCAGTCCAGCATGGGGGCCATAGCGCGGGTGGGCATCAGCTACCAGCCGCTGGCCGAGGTGCTGCCAACGCTGGGGGTGCCCATCTACGGCACGTTCATGCAGGGGGAGAGCATCTACACCGTCCCCGTGCGGCTACCCGCCGTGGTGGTGATGGGCAACGAGGGCAACGGCATTGGCCCCGATGTGGAGCGTATGGTACAGGGGCGGCTGCACATCCCCTCGCTATCGGGGCAAAACAGCAGCGTGGAATCGCTCAACGTGGCCATGGCCACGGCCATTGTATGCTCCGAGCTGCTGGGGCGCCCGCTCAGGGGGTAGGCCAACATTGGCTTTCGCTCGACTGGCGAGGGCCGAATGGGGCTGCGCCCGCTCCGCAGTACGCATCAAAACGTGCAGCCCACACCGAGGCCCACGGCATGGTGCTCGCGCCCCTCAAGGTGTGTGCTGACGGCGGAGGTGCGACGCAGGGCATACCGGAGCTCAGCATAGGGCTTAATGCCCGCACGTTTTAGCACAAAGGAGTATCGGAGCGACAGCTCCATCGAGCATTGCGGGGCGGTGAGATAGATAAACTCACGCCATAGGTAGGTTTCCATCGTGGGAGGCGGGGGCTGCTTTGCCGATGGGGGA
>JAFTDN010000062.1 GCA_017454165.1 Bacteroidales bacterium
GACATGGACGGCCGCTACACGCTGAGCGTGCCCGCCGACGCGCAGACGCTGGTGTTCAGCTACATCGGCTACGCCACGCAAGAGGTGGCCATCGCCGGCCGCACCACCATCGATGTGGCTTTGGAGTCGGGCTCCGAGGACATCGAGGAGATTGTGGTAACCGCCTACGGCACGGCCAAGAAGAGCTCGCTGGTGGGGGCCTCATCGGCCATTAAGGCCGAGAAGCTGGAGGCTAGGCCCCTCACCTCAGTAACCAACGCGCTGGGCGGTACGGTGGCTGGATTGCAGATGACCAACGCCACGGGCCAGCCCGGTGCCTCGTCTAATGTGCGCATTCGTGGTTTTGGCTCGGTGAACGCCAGCAACGCCCCGCTCTACGTAGTAGATGGGGCCATCTTCAATGGTAGCATATCGGACATCAACCCCAACGATATTGAGGTGATGACCGTGCTCAAGGATGCTGCCTCCACAGCCCTCTACGGGTCGAGCGCGGGCAACGGCGTTATCCTTATCACCACCAAGAGGGGTAACACCACGGCGGGAAAGCCCGTGATTACCTTCTTCACCAATCATGGCCTGAGCGGCAGGGCTATCCCTGAGTATGATAGGGTGGACGTGTGGGACTACTACCCCGTGATGTGGCGGCAGCTGTACAACAACCACATCTATAATAATAATAGAACGCCTGAAGATGCGGCAGCAAGAGCTTCGACTGGGGTGTTCACCAACCTGAAGTACAACCCCTTTAAGAATGTGCCGGACAATGAAATCGTGATGGCCGATGGTACGCTCAACCCCTTGGCCACCGAGCTGCTCTACGGCGATGACCTAGATTGGGAGAAGGCCATCACCCGCAGGGGCTACAGGCAGGAGTACGGCCTGACGGCCAACTCGCATACCGAGAAGACCGATGTGTACTCCTCGATGGGCTATATCAAGGAGAACGGCTACAGCATGAAGACGTTCTATGAGCGCTATTCTGGCCGCCTAAATGCCTCGTACACCGCTAATAAATGGCTGCGTGTGGGCACCAACGTGTCGCTGATTAGGGTGCAGTCCACCGCTGCCAATACATCTAGCTCTACGGGTTACGTCAATCCTTTTTTCTTCGCTAGGGGTATCGGCCCTATCTATCCCATCCACGAGCACGATGCCGAGGGCAACTATGTGCGGGATGACAAGGGAAATCTCGTCTACGACTACAACAAAACACGTGGAACCGGCGGATATAGTGGCCGGCACATAGTGGCCGAGACCGAGCTCAACGACCGTGGCTACAGCCGCGATGCAGCCAATGGCCGTGGTTTTGTGGAGATTAGTCCCATAGATGGGCTGAAGTTTACCACCAACGTGGCCTACGATATCTCCAACACGGGCTACAAGTATTACACCAACCGTGAGCTAGGCGATGCGCTCGCCTATGGTGGGCGTCTACAGCAAATCAATACCCGTAGCACCACTGCTACGCTCAACCAGCTGCTCGACTATACTAAGACCTTCGCCGATGCGCACAACGTGAGCCTGATGGTCGGCCACGAGAGCTACTACTATCAGTACAACTACCGCTCCTTTACCAAAACAAACCAGGTGGTGGAGGACTATATGGAAACATCCAACTTTTTGGACATGGAGGCCATGTCATCGTACATTGATAATTATCGTAAGGAGGGATACTTTGCCCGTGCCAACTATAACTTCAACGAGCGCTACTTCCTATCGGCATCGTATCGCCGCGATGGTTCATCGCGTTTCCGCAAGGATGTACGTTGGGGTAATTTCTTCTCTGTAGGTGCTGCCTGGCGTATAGCCCAAGAGGAGTTCATGCAGTCGGTTGGATGGGTGAACGACCTCAAGCTCCGAGCATCGTATGGGCAAACGGGCAACGATGATCTGCTTAATGCCGATGGAGAGTCGCTTTACTACCCCTATCAAACTGTGTATACCACAGGATGGAATGTCGGTGCGTATGCAGGGTTGTTGTTCGGGGGATTTGGGAATCCCGATTTGAAATGGGAAACACAGGTAACCAGCGATATCGCCTTAGAGTTTGGCCTGCTCGATAGGATTCAGGGTACGGTGGAGTTCTTCAACAAGGAGAGCAAGGATTTGCTGTTCGCAACGCCGTTGCCATACTCGGCGGGAACAGGTTCGCGCAACGCCAATGTGGGCAAGGTGCGCAACAATGGCGTGGAGCTAGAGCTAAACGTGGACATACTCAAGGGCGGCGACTTTGAGTGGAGCGTGGGGCTCAATGCTACTCACCTGAGGAACAAGGTTATCAAACTGCCCGATGGACAGGAGACCATCATCAGCGGCACCAAGCAGTGGAAAGAGGGGCACTCCATTTACGATTTCTGGCTGCGCGACTATCGCGGCGTAGATCCCGATGACGGTATGCCGCTCTACACCTTCGACCACGAGAAAAACAAGGCCAACGTGGCCACCGGCGCAGAGCGCATTGTGGACGGCGATACCCTCACCACCAACTACGCCCGCGCCATGTACCACTACTGCGGTAGCTCCATACCCAAGGTTTATGGTGGTTTCAACACCCATTTCGGATGGAAGGGGCTCACTCTCGATGTGGTGATGGCCTACCAGCTGGGCGGCAAGTTCTACGACAGCAACTACGCCAGCCTGATGGCTATGAACAATATGGGCGGGGCCATACACGTGGATGCCATGGACAAGAGCTGGAAGCAGCCTGGCGATGTTACCGATGTGCCCCGCCTCGATGCTGGGCAGTCGAGCACCATCGGGGCTGCATCGGATCGCTGGCTGATTAGCTCCAATGGCCTCGCGCTCCGCAGCGTGGTGCTGGGCTATACGCTACCCCAAGCTTGGACCCAGCGCATCGACATCAGCAGCGCCCGCATCACCCTGAGCGGCGAGAACCTATGGTTCCTTACCGCTCGCAAGGGACTCGACCCGTTCTCTAGCTATGCTGGCACCAATAGCAATATCTACGCTGCTGCCCGCACTTTCACCGTAGGGCTCACCCTAACATTTTAATTAAACTAATTTGGAGGACTTAGAAATGTATAAGCGAATAATAATATGGATTGCCATAGTGTCCGTACTGGTGGGCATAACAGCCTGCTCAGAGGATTACCTTGAGACGGCCTCCTCGAGCTCTATACCCGAATTTACTGTGGCGCAGAGCATAGAAGAGCTTGAAAGGGTACTGGATGGTGTTCATGGCTTCAATTTCGGATGGTGGCAGACTCAAGGATACGTTGGGGAGCACAGCTGGAACATCGTGCGCGACATGATGGGCGAGGATGTCATCAACTCCACTACGGGCAACGGCTGGTACATAACTGATGCCCGCTGGCAGTCGCATCGCAACCCTAGCTCAAATCTGGCCAGTTATGCGTTCTACTTCTACCACCGCATCGTGCTCAACTGCAACCAGGTGCTGGGCAATGTGGAGGGGTTTGCCGCTGACCCCGTTGTCCAATCGGCGTACACCCGCATAAAAGGCGAGGCTTTGGCTTTGAGGGGCTGGGCCAACTTCCAGCTGGTGCAGCTCTACGCCAAGCGCTACGAGGCAGGGGCGGCCAACAGCACCGATGGCATAGTGCTCCGCGATGGTACATTGGACATTGAGCCCAAGGCCCGCGCCACAGTGGAGGAGTCGTATGCTGCCATCAATAGCGACCTATCCAAGGCGGTCGAGCTATTGACCAAGGCTGCTCCTCGAACCAAGCACCGCATGAGGCTGGGGACCGCTTAAGTCATCATGGCACGTGTGGCGCTCGTTCAGCAAGACTGGGCTAATGCGATAGCCTATGCGGATTCGGCCATCAAAAAATCTGGTGCAAAATTGCAGAAGGGGGCCGAGCTGCTTGATGGGTTCAACGACTATAGCGCCGCAGAGTGGATGTGGGGCTATAATATTGCCGATGATCAGGGGCTTTACTATGGTGCCTTCCACGCCTACATGTCGTGGAATTTCAGCTCTAGCAACATCCGCCAGAATCCCAAATGTATCAATAGGGAGCTCTACCTCACTATTAGCCCAACTGACATCCGTAAGCAGTGGTGGAATGACTCCCTGCGCACATCGAAGACGAAACCCGCCACCAGCTTTGCAACTAAGCCCTATGAGAACTACAAGTTTGAGGCTAGCCCTGCCCACAACGACCACATCCTGCTGATGCGTCTAGCCGAGATGTACTTAGTAAAGGCTGAGGCCCAGGCACATAGCGGCAGCGATGCCGAGGCTGCACAGACCCTCTTCGAGCTCATCTCGACCCGCGACCCCAACTATACGGTGTCCACTAACACCGGGCAGGCTCTGCTCGATGAGGTGCTACGCCACAGGCGCATAGAGTTGTGGGGAGAGGGATTCCGCTTCACCGACCTCAAGCGCCTCAACCTGCCCCTCGACCGCAACGCGGCCTCGAATACCGATGAAACTGTTTCTATGGTAATGGCCGTGCCCGCTGGCGATGTGCGCTGGGAGTGGGTCATCCCCAAGTCAGAGACCGATGCCAACCCATTGTGCAAGCAGAATCCGTTGTAATGTAACGATTTGCAACATGAGCACCCCTAGCTAAAGTCATACAGTAGGGGCTTGCTGCGGGGGCTGTCCAAACAAGGATGGCCCCCGCTTTATTTGTGCGGATGCCCAAACCCCGACGGGGTGAAATATTACAGCCGTGGGTGTAAACCCACGGGACGGGTGGATCCCACGGGATGGGTGAAACCCACGGGATGGGTGAAACCCACGGGATGGGTGAAACCCACGGGATGTGTGCCAACCCACGGCATATGCGGCATACGTAACGATACGCCCCGTGGCGAATGCACGTCATACGGTGCAAGCCCGCGATGCATGGCGCGTTTTCGCGTGTGGGACATGGGCGTTATGATGCTGGGGGAGTCGGTGTCGGCGGGGGATGTTGGTTGTGTGATGCTCTGCGGTGGATATTAGGCGAGGGTTGTCCCCCCCGCCTATGTTCTGTCGCCCCGTTGGGGCTGCGTGTACGGGCATCCGTTATGCAAAACCCCGAAGTGGTGAAATATTACAGCCGTGGGTGTAAACCCACGGGACGGATGGAACCCACAGGACGGATGGAACCCACGGGATGTGTGCCAACCCACGGCATATGCGGCATACGTAACGATACGCCCCGTGGTAAATATGCATCATACGGTGCAAGCCCGTGATGCATTGTGCGTTTCCGTGCGGGTGCATGGGCATGGTAATGGAAGAACGATGTCGGTGGGAAATGTTAGGAGTGGATATTGTCGGGCAACAAGCCTATATTTTCACCTTAAATACCACCTTCTCAATCCAGCCATCGCCAATTAGCGGCGCGTGGGCATCGCAGGGGAAGAACACCGCCAGCTGCCCCGGTTTTAGCGTGATGTACATCGATGGCGCATCGCCGAAGAACACGATGTCCCCCTCCGCCGTGTAGGGGCTGGCCACCTCGCGGCACGTGCTTCTGTCGCGCCAGCCTATCTGCTCCACGCCCCCGAGGCACACCTGCACGTCTATATAACGGTTGTGTGCCTCCAGCTTGGCCTCGGCGGTGGTACGCCCCATGCTGCGCGTGGGCGAGGCGTACAGCCGTTCGCCATCGAGCGCTATCCGTTCTTCAAATAGGTATAAGCTATTGCTCATCAGCTCCTTGTGTACGGTCGCGAACAGCGGGTGCAGCCTTGCGTAGCGTCCAAAATCGGCAGTGGAGGTGATGATCATAGGGGGCTTATTTCATTCCCAAAGGTAGTAAAATATGTGTCTCCGGTGGGGTATCTACCTAAAATCGGCCTATCTTTACGGCATGATTGCCGTTGTCGACCAGCACATACCATATATAGAGGGTGTTCTCGAACCCCATTTCGGCGAGGTGCGCTACCTGCCCGCTGACGGCATCACCCGCCAGGCGGTGGCCGATGCGCGGGCCCTGCTCGTGCGCACCCGCACCCACTGCGATGCCCGCCTGCTTGATGGCTCGGCCATTGAGTTCATCGGCTCGGCCACCATCGGCTCCGACCACATCGACACCGCCTACTGTCAGCAGCGCGGCATCCGCGTGGACACCGCCCCGGGTTGCAACGCTGTGGCCGTGCAGCAATGGACGCTCGCCGCAATGGTGCATTGGGTCGAGCATAACCGCTTGAGCCTTAGAGGGCTAACGCTAGGAGTGGTGGGCGTTGGGCATGTGGGGAGCAGGGTGGAGGCTGGAGCTAAGATGCTGGGCATGAGTGTGCTACGCTGCGACCCGCCCCGCCAGCGGGTTGAGGTTGGGGCCAATTTTGTCGCCCTGCCCGAGCTGCTGCAACGTGCCGACATAGTTACCTTCCACGTGCCGCTCGTCCGCACGGGTGCCGATGCCACCCAGCACCTACTCCATGCGGGTAACATCGGCCTGTGTAAGCACAATGCGCTCATAATCAACTCATCAAGGGGAGGGGTGGTTGAAACCGATGCCCTGCTCAATTTTGCGTTTAGCCATCCTGAAGCGGCCCTCGCGCTCGATGTTTGGGAGGGCGAACCCCATCCCAACGCCCAGCTGGTCGAGCGTTGCCTCATCGCCACGCCCCACATTGCGGGCTATTCCATCGAGGGCAAGCGCAGCGCCACCCGTATGCTGCTCAACGCGCTGAGCCGGCACTTTGCGCTCCCGCACATCGCATTGCCCCTCACCGCCGACAGCCCGCCCGAGCACCTCGCGCCATGCGCCACGCTGGCCGAGGCCATCGCGGCCACCTATCCCATCGCCTCCAACGACTTGCGCTGCATAGGGCGGCCATTCGAGGACTACCGCAACGCCTATCCCTACCGCCACGATTTTGGTGGCTTCGCGGCCAACCTGCGCTCATCGTGCTACGCCGACCTATTGCGCATGGGCTTCAGCCCAGCTCAGCATTAGAACGGTATCACCCAGAGCACTAGATTCTGCTCAATGCATCTATCTATCAGTCTGGTTATGTAGTTGTTGTCGCGGATCAGATGCCTCAGGCAGCGTCGCCACCGCTTACGCCCCTCGGGGGCATCGCCCCCGAGCAGCTCCACCATCTTCTGCCCCATGTGCTGCGAGGCCATGAACCCCCAAAAGTCATTCATGTTGCTAATATCCAGTAGCTTATATAGATTGCTTGAAAGCTCATTCTTTAGTGCTATGAAGTGCCGGCTGTTGTAGGCAGTGGGCTGCATGTGGTCGAACAGGTGGTTGCTCCGCTCAAAGCAATCGGCGAAAACGTTGAAAACCATGCTGTTGATGTACAACGACTCCTCATCGCACCGATTGTAGTTCACGGTGTCACCAGTGATGTTGAGCTCAACGAAATCAATGGCCTCGTCTTTCTTCTGGATGCTTAAATTCATGATACAAAGCTATTTAGCGTGTAGGCTGAGGTTCGCTCACTATTCTTTGCACCTCATGTTCAAATAATTCATTAGTTTTACGGCATCCCCAACCAAAGGGTTATACATGGAGCCCAAGCATATACGTGAGCAATTGCTGGCGCTGTGCGCCAGCTCAATGCACCTCTACGATCTTCAGGTCGAATCGCTGCCCGCCGAGGGCTCTAATCGCCGCTATTTCAGGCTCATCCCGCCATCGGCCCCCGCTCTGATTGGCACCTATGGGCCCAACCTCAGGGAGAACGAGGCCTTCATATACCTATCGAGGCACTTTGCATCCGCAAGATTGCCAGTGCCACATATTTATGCTGTGTCGTCATGCGGGCATTTCTACATACAGCGCGACCTCGGACGCACCGCCCTGCTCGATGTGCTTGTGCACCCCGAGCGCCATGGCGGGCTTAGCCCCATGGAGTTAGCCCAGCAGGCGATCAGCCAGCTGGTGCAGTTTCAGGTGGAAGGGGCTAAAGGATTGGACATCAGCAAACTGTACCCTGTGCCCCAAATGGATGAGCGCTCCGTCATGTGGGATCTCAACTACTTTAAGTATTGCTTCCTGCGCATCGCCATGCCCGAAATCGATGAGGTGGCCCTTGAGGCCGATTTCGAGCGCATGGCCCAGCAGCTGCTCAGCTCCCAGATGCCTTTGGGTTTTCAGTACCGCGACTTTCAGGCGCGCAATATCGTCCTGCAGCCCAATGGCGAGCTCGCCTTCATCGACTATCAGGGGGGGCGCATGGGCCCAGGCCTCTACGATGTGGCCTCTTTCCTCTTCCAGGCCAAGGCTGGCTTCTCCCCCGATGAGCGGTCGCATTTGCTGGAGCGCTACCTCGACACGCTTGCCCAGCGGCTGCCCATAAACCGGGATGCCATGTTGCAGCACTTCCCCATGGTGGCGGCCTTCAGGGTAATACAAACGCTTGGCACCTATGGATTTAGAGGATACGTGCAGCGAAAACCCCACTTCATGCAGAGCATGCCCCTGGCCCTCCGCAACCTGCAGCACCTCGCCCTCAGCCCTCATCTCGATGCTGTACCCTATATAAAGGGGATAGCGCTAGCGCTCGACACCTCCCCCTTAGTGCTCCACCACCGTGCCGACAATGAGCTAGTTGATGTCTATATCAGCAGCGTTTCGCTCAAAAAGGGCTACCCCACCCCCGATGCCGAGCACGGGGGGGGCTTCATATTCGACTGCCGCGCACTGCCCAACCCCGGGCGCATTGAGGCCCTCAGGGGCCAAACTGGCCTCGATCCCGAGGTGGTCGGCTACATGGAGCGGCAACCCCAAGTCGATGAGTTCATGAAGCATGTGGAGCACCTCGTGGCAATGGCCATAGACAACTATAAATCAAGGCATTTCACCTATATATCGGTGGCATTCGGCTGCACGGGCGGGCAGCACCGATCTGTTTACTGCGCTAACAGGCTGTTCAACAGCCTAAAGCAAGTAGATGGAGTGAAATTGCACCTACATCACTGCGAGCTGTCTAAAATGTAAATACCATATAATGAATGCATTACTACTATCGGCGGGGCTGGGCACTAGGCTGAAGCCCATAACAGACAGCAAACCAAAAGCTTTGGTTACAGTCGCAGGACGGACGCTCCTCGATATAAACATAGAAAAGCTTATAAACCATGGGTTTACGACCATCGTCATCAACGTGCACCACCACGCATCGCTCATCATCGATCACCTAAGGCGGGCATCGTATCAGGCTGAGATTATTATTTCCGATGAAACACAGCAACTTATGGACACCGGTGGGGCCATCATGCATGCCAAGCGGCACCTTCAAAATGGCGGCCCGTTCCTTGTGCACAACGTGGACATCATCTCTTACATTGATTTAAGTAGCTTATATTCAGTGCATTGCTCCAATATGGCTATGGCAACATTGGCGGTTAGCAACCGCCAATCATCGCGTAAATTACTGTTTAACAGCCAGATAAATCTATGTGGATGGCGCAATACCCATACCAATGAGCGCGTAATTAAGTGTATATCAGAAATTTATTTCGAATATGCCTTCTCTGGCATACACGTCATATCCCCCTCCATCTTTGAGCGCATGGCCCATAATGGCTGCGCACCATTCTCTATTATTGATGAGTATCTGATGCAATGTATTGATAATAAGATAATAGGAGTAGAGCACCCAGAGGGGCAAGTGCTCGATGTGGGCACACCTGAGCGTTTGGCCCAGGCCGAAAACTTCCTCGCCGGGCTATAGCGTACTTCCAAAAGTTCAAAAATTATCTCCCTATCAATCAGCGACATATCATTTTTTTTCAAAAAAAGTTGCGAAAAAGTTTGGAGGGGAATAAAAAGGGCAGTAATTTTGCACCCGCTTTCGAGGACGAACCGGCCTAGCGGTCGGTGAGGGCTCGGGGGCGC
>JAFTDN010000063.1 GCA_017454165.1 Bacteroidales bacterium
CTTTTATCTGGGCTTCGTATTGCTGGGAGGCTTGCGGACTGAGCATTTGCGCTATGTAGTTGCGTAGTTTGGGGTTGTCGCACACCAACTCGGAGCAGGGGGCTTGGTGGTCGCGCACCAGCTGGGTGTGCAGTTCGGCAACGCGCTGCACCTGCTCGGGCGTGGCTCGCCACATGCCCTTGCGAGCCGATTCGAGCATCACCGCCGACATGCCTTGCAGCGCGTAGGGGTTCTTCTGCTCAAAGGTGGCCTGCAGGTTGAGCTTGTAGCTGTCGTTCATATATACATCAAAATAGCTGTTCCACAGGTGTTGGTCTATTGCCGAGGGCTTGGTGGCGCTCCAGCCAAAGGTGTTCTGGAACACCTCGGCAAAGTAGGCCATGCTCGATGCTTCGCTTTGCAGCATTTGGCCAATAAATTTGGGGTTCAGCACTGTAGATGATGCCTCAACGCCTATTGCTTCTTTCAGTCCCTGGATTCGGGCGCGGCTGGGGTTGCGGAAGTCGTTGAAGTAGCCCGTGGGGTCGTTGCCCGTAACGTGCTGAATGGCTGCCGATATGCCGCCCATGAACTCGTACACATGGTCGAGGCTGAGCGGCCCCCAGGTGTTGCTCGAGCGCGGATGCACCACCACCGAGGTGTTGAGCAGCGCGGCCTCGAATACGCCCAGGCGGCTTTCGCCCCAGCCCTCTTCGCCGTTGGCGGAGTACATGGTGCTCATGCCGCTGAGGTATTGCTCGGCAATCTGTGCCGTGCTGTCCCATGCCTGACCGCGTTGCACCAGCCCCATGATTCCGGTGCCATAGTTGCCGTTTGCACCACCAAACACGCGCTCTTTGGCGTAGCGGCGGGCATCGGCGGGCGAAAAGCCCTTGCGCAATAGGCATTGCTCGGCATCGGTTATGCCCTTTTGTACGTAGTTGTCGGTCTCCGAGGCAGTGGCGGCCATGGTCACTGCTTGGCCAATCAGCGCCAGCCGCGATGCGGCTATATCGCGCAGCTGCCCCGATGTTTGCACCACCACATCGATGCGCGGGCGTCCCAACTGCTCTTTGGGGATGAGCTGCAGCGAGCGCACGTTGCCAAAACCATCGCGAAGCGGCTCAACACCAAGCAGATATAGTATTTGTGCCACTGTAGCCCCCTCGCTGGCTATAAAGTCGGAAGCCCAAAGCGAGAAACTAACCTTTTGCGGATATTTGCCTTTCGCTTGTAGTTCGGCCTCTAACAGATTGTTGGCTAAGCGTTTGCCAACGCGCCATGCTTCGGGTGTTGGCGTGGTTTCGGGATTTATGGCGTAGAAGTTGCGTCCCGTGGGCACGGCGTTGGGATTTAGCACTGGGTCGCCCGCTGTGCTGGGCTGTACGTAGCCGCCAGCAAGGGCGTTTAGCAGACCGTCTTGTTCGGCTTTGGTGGTTGTGGCGAGGTTGGCCTTGGCCGTGGCGGCGTGTTGCATGGCCTGCTGTAGCGCGTCGAGGGCTTGCAGCAGCGGTGTTTCTTCGGGTTCGGTGGGGGCTGTGGCGGCGGCCATCATGGCCATGCTTGTAGCTTCGTCCGATTTTGCGGGATGGTGGGTGCTGTCGGTGTGCGCAATTTCAATCAGGTTGCCCTCGGCATCGAGGAAGGGTTGCTGCGCGGGTTTGCGCTGCGCTGCGGCCATGGCTTTGCGCATACGTTCGGCGCGTTGCTTGGCGGCGGTGGCCATCTGCGCGTTGCGTTCGGCGAGCATTTGGCTCTCGTTGGGGCTAATGCTGCGTTGGAATAGCGTTTGCGGGTTTGTGCCGCTGTGTAGCTGGGCTATCAGCTGGTCGGCTTTGGCGGCGTAGTGTTGCTTTATGGCTGTGGGATTGGCCAGCAGGTTTTGTGGCTGTTTTTGTCGCGCCACGTCGAGTGAGGCCAGTGCGTAGCGCATGGGTTCAATGGCCATCAGGCGTGCGGTGGTGGCCACCTGCTGGGCGGTGTAGGGCTGTCCCAGGGTGTATAGCCCGTCGATCACCTTGGCCTCGTTCACCTCTTCGAGGTACATGTGTATGCGTTGCATGTCGTTGTCCGACAAGGTGTTGAGTGTTGTGTCAATCTCCAAGGCCGATAGTATGTTGAGCCGTTTCGCCAATTGAGCCGCGCTTTGGTGATAGCCCTGTCTGAGCGCACCATCTTCGAGGGATAAGTATTTGTCCATCAGGTGTTCCAGCTGCTGTAGGTCGCCATAGAGTTCGCCCTGCATGAATGCCGATGTGCTGTGCGATACCAAAGTGGCGTAGCTGCGGCGTTTGGCTATAATTCCCTCGCCCACGTCGCTTATGGTGTATAGGTAGAAATGCGACACATCGCCAATCAGCGCATCGGTCCAGTCGTGGTTGCTGAGCACCAGCTGCTTGCCGGGGATGAACTCCAGCGAGCCGTGGGTGCCAAAGTGCACAATGGCATCGGCCTTGAAGGCGCGGCGTGTCCACATATACGAGGCCACGTAGGGGTAGGCCGGTGCGCCCTCGGTGCCATGTATCAGGCGGTCGATGTTCTGCCCCTCGGCGGGCATGGGCTGGGGGAGCAGTACCACGTTGCCCAGTTCTATGCGAGCCACTGCAATGGCAGGATTTCCGTTGTGTTCGGTGTTCATGTAGCGTCCGGGAGCGGGGCCGTAGCGTTGCTGCATGGCCTCAATCAGCGGTTGCGGCAGTTCGGCTTGCGCCCAGCGGGCGAAGGTGTCCACGCCGACCAATGCGGGATTGCCGTGGCGCAGAAAATCGTCGTATGCCCCTAAGGCGTATGCCCCTAACACTGAGCCCGATTGCTGTATCATGGACTCCAGCGCGTGGGCGTTGGCCGGTAGGCCATCAACCCTATACCCATGTTGACGTAGCAGCACCAGCGTGTTGTAGAGCGATTGCACGCCCTCAATGTCGGCAGCCCCAACGCTGCCTTTGCCCATGCCCTTGTAGTAGTAGATGGCCACGCGCTTTTGGTCGTTGGGCTTGGTTTGTAGGGCGGCGAATCGCGCAGCCAGCCTACAGAATTTGTCGGTTTGCTGCGGTATGGCATCAAAAATAAGCCTACCATTGCGCTCAAACTGAGCGGCTACGGGCATTGGCGCTATTCCGCCATCGAGCTCGGGCAGCACCACGCTCATAGTGGTTAAACCGCCGCCGCTCATGCCCTGCGGGCTTTGGAGCCAAGTCTCATAGCGTTGGCTCACAGTGATGGGGCTAAGCAGCGGTGCGTTGAGCTGAGCCAGTAGCGGCTCGGCATTGCCACCCATGGCAAAACGCCCGTGCGGTCGGTTAATTATCAGGTTTGGGCGTACATCGGCCACCATCTTCAGCCGTTCGGGGCCAAGGTTGTGTATGGGGTACACGTTGAGCCCCTGCGCCTCCAAGCCCTCAATCAGCGCGGCTATGTGCTCCTCGTTGGAGTTTTGCAGGTTGATGTTGCCCGACAGCAGAGCTACGCGGGGCTGCCCGGGCTTGTAGCGTCCGCTTTGCTCGTAGAACTGCTGGTATGCCTCAAAGGTGCTGAACACTTGGTCGTCGGCCAGGTGGAAGAAGTAGTTGCGGGGCAGCAACATCGGCTCGTGGTAGGCTTGATTGAAGTGCCGCTTGCCATCGATCTTGCAGCGCACGTAGTTGAATAGGCTGCGGTAGTTTTGGCTCGTACCGTTGGCCATGAGCGTGGCCACATACTCCAGCTCGCGTCCGTGCAGCGAGTTGATTTCGCTATTGGTGCTCTCGGTGGAGTAAACGGGTACGCCTTTGGCAATGGCCTTTTTTATGGCTTGGAGGTGGCTGGCATCCATGCTGCTGCCGTGCACCCGCACCAGAACCATGCTGTAACGCCTTATTTTGTTCACTTTCGACAGGTCCACCTGCTCAATGCGTACCCATGGATTGGTGTTGGAGCGCACCATCTTTTCCACCGTGAAATCGGGGAAGTTGAGCGCGGCGATGCGCGTGGGGGCGGCGTAGCGTAGGTAGTACCAAGCACCTATGCCCACAATGGCCATGATGGTGGCCAATATTGTAGCTATCTTCCTTATATTCACGTTGTTATTTGCTTGTTGCTGCTCGCCGTGGGCAGAGACAAAAGGAAAGGGCCACCATGTATGGTAGTGGCCCTAACCATATTTATCCGATTGTTGTTTAGGTGTTTATAGCTTGGCCATGTGGAATTTTAGGTGGCCGCTTGCGCCCTTGTCGCTCTGATAGGAGAAGAACCACACCTTATAATGGCTCTTGCCATCGGCGGTGCGCACGATGTACACCTTGGTGGGCTCGTAGCCCGGGGGCATGGTGCTCATTATGAGCTTGCACGATGGGGCCTTGGATCGCGATGTGGTGGTGGTTCCCCCCATGCCCTTGGAGGTGATCCAGCTGTCCTGCTCGAAATTGGTGGTGGTGGGCATGGCCGTTAGTCCATCGAATGTAACCTCCTCGCCGCAGGTGTGTATGCCGCCCTGCGGTTTGCTATTGCTGGTGCCGCTGTTGGTGCGTATGTTGAATCGGTTCAGGGCGAAATCCCAGTCGGTGCGGGCAAACCACTCGGTATCGTTGCTGGCATCGCCCGTGCCCACCAGCTTATTCTCGGCTAGCGAGTAGTACTGCCACTTGCCGCTTTCGTGGGCATCGATGTAGCCCGACCTGGGCGTGGCTCCGCTCAGCGCATCGTACTCAAAGCTCACGTGGCCGCTCACTGGCATCGGGCTCCCTTCGAACACCTTGGTGTAGCTGGTGAACTGTATTTTATAGAGCTTGCCATCGGCGCTGCGCATGATGTACACCTCGGTGGGTTCGTATGTTGGCGGCATGGTGTGCACCCCATTCTCGTCCATGGCCATCTTCATGGCCCACAGGGCCGATTGCGAGGTTGCGGTTCCTCCTCCCATGCCCCCTCCCGGCTGCACGGTGTCGAGCGCAATTTGAGCTGCGGCGGGCAGGGCGGTGAGGTCGGCAAGCGTGGTGGCCTTGGTGGCGCAAATGCCGCCCTGATGGCCGCTGGTGCCGCTGTTGGTGCGGATGTCGTAGCGATGGAAGGCTAAGTCCCAGTCGGTGCGCTGGCACCACTCGTAGCCCGACGCCTTTGAAGTGTCGCCCGTGCCCACTACCTCGCCATTGCTCAGCGAGTAGTAAACCCAAGCATCGTATGCCGAGGCGTTTACGGTGTACTCCGTATTCTGATTGCTGGGCTGCGGATCGTCCTTGCCCTTTTTTTCGCAGCTGCTGGCAGCTGCAAGGGTTAGCAGCGCCAGCGCTGCTAACCAGAGTGTTCTCCTCCTTGTCATGTTGTTGGTTGATTTTATGTTTTGTGCTGAAAAAATCTTATTTGAATGCCCATCGCAGCCCAGCCATGTACTGCCTGCCGGGGTTCACGAACGAATTGTCGGCGAAGCCGAACAGGTTGTCGCACTTCAGGGTGAGCTCCACCGTGTGCTTGCGTAGGCGGAATGGCTTTTGCAGCACCAGCTTCCATATGTGGTAGGGCTTCGACTGCTCCTTGCTCACCGTGGTGGTGCCATCGGGGTTGCTCACCTGCTCTTGGTACAGTATGGGCGAGTTCATGCGCCCCGACAGCTGCAGCGAGAACGGGCTTTTGAATATGCGTCCGTTCCAGGTTATGGAGGCGGTGCCGCTGTGCCTCACATGGCTCTCGAGCTGTAGCTCGGTGGCGTTGTCGCGGGCATCGCAGAAGCTGTACGACCCCTTGAGCACCAGCTGTCGCAGCAGCGTGTAGACCAGGTTCACGTCGACGCCCTGTAGCGTGGCGCTGCTCACGTTGGTGTAGTACCGGTTGTGCTTGCGCGAGGCCGAATCCAGCACGCTGTACTGCATTATTTTGTTGTTGATGTGGTTGCGGTATACGGACACCGAGGTGTTGAACGGGCTTTGAGTGTATTCGACTGATATAGAGGAATATAGTCCATCCTCGGCCTTTAGGTCGGGGTTGCCGTAGATCCAGAACATACCCTGATGGTCGAAGTTGTAGTACAGCTCCTTGATGCTGGGGGCGCGGAATGCCGTGCCCACGCTGCCGCGCAGCTTCAGCCGCCCCAGCCCGTACATGGCCGATAGCTTTGGGCTGAAGGCCGCGCCGAACGCCTGGTTATGGGTGTAGCGTGCGCCGGCCACCAGCTCCAGCGCGGGCAGCACGGTCCATTCGGCCTGCGCAAAGGCGCAAAGGTCGTTCATGTGGCGGGAGGTGGGGGTGGGGCCTAATGTTTTTATGGCGAACACCTCCTCGTAGTTGTGCTCTAGGCCGCCCACCAGCTCCAGCTTCTCGGTGGCTTTTAGGGTGTTCACTAGGCGGGTGGATATGTAGTTGGCCTCGTTCTCGCGTCCTGCGCTGTCGCGTAGCCGCTCGTAGATTTTGTGGTCCAGATATTTATCGAGGTTCACGCTCAGGCGCAGGCGGTTGCGCTTGCTGGCGGCGCTGTGCTCGGCGCTGGCTCCCAGCGTGAACTTGTGAGTGCGCGAGTGGGTAACGGCGCTGCTGCCAGATGGGTTGAAGGTCTCGTGCCCATAGTAGCGCCCGCTCAGCTTCAGCTCCAGCGCGTTGAGCGGCCTAAAGGCCAACCCCATGTTGGCCCCATGGTCGGCGTAGGCGGCGGCGTAGTGCTTCGTCCTGAAACCATTGCTGGTGTGGCGGAACGCCGATGCTCGGGCCTCCACGCGCTCGTGGCGCGAGCCCACGTCCACCTTGTAGCGCCAGGTGTTGTGGCTCTCGGCGGCCACGCTGGCTCCGGCCTCCAGCCTGTGCCTGGGCTTCTTGGTGATGATGTTGATCACCGCCCCCACGGCGTTGGAGCCGTAGAGGGCCGAGGCTGCGCCGTTGATTACCTCCACGTGGTCGATGCTGTTCACATCGATTTGGTCCAGGTTGATGTTGCCGCCCGCACCTTCCGACACCATGCGTTCGCCATCCACCAAGAACAGGATGTAGCGGCTGTTGAGCCCGCGTATGCGCATGTTGTTGCCCATGGCGTTGGGCGTGGTAACAATGCCGGGGATGTTGTCGAGCATGGTCTCCATGGCCGAGGTGGAACCCGAGCGTTGAATCTCGTGCTGCCTAACCACCGAGGTGAGCACGGGCACATCCGACAGCCGCCGCTCGGTGCGCGTTCCCGTAACCACCACCTCATCGAGCCCCAGGCTCTCCTCCTTAATATATAAGGTGATGCTGGTGTCGGCGCGCAGCGTAAACTCGCGCTGGTCGGTGCTGTAGGTGCTGAAGTACATACTGCTTAGGCGAACCTGCCCTGCGGGCACATCGGCTATGCTGAACCGCCCGCTGCTGCTGGTCTGCGCCCCCTGTTTGCCCGTGGTGACATATACGCCCATGACAGGGCGCATGGTGCTGGAGTCCAGCACTGTGCCGCTTATGCTAAAGGTCTGGCCCATCAGCCGTATGCCCATCAGGGCGAACCATATCGTTGGTATTGAGGTATATTTGAGGTTCATGATACCGTACCCTGCTATGCTATCTGATACGCAAAAGTACACCATCAGCGCTGATGGTGCAATCCCTAAATGTGGTGATTTTTGATGCCCCCATTCATCATATTTAGGTACGCATGTTGCGTTAAATGCTTGATAATAAATACTATGTTGTGCATTCGGAGGCCTTATTCCCTTCACGTTTTAGTTCCATGCATTTTGGGAGCAAACCTACAGGGCCAATCGGCGCGGCGGTGCCATTCGTTGCGATAGCGCGAGCCCCAGCCGGATGGGCCATCGTCTCTGCCATCATCGCCATCTAAAGCTGCGATGCACTTGCGCCTTTGCCTGATAAGCTGTATATTTGCTGACCATAAAGCAACGATTGAGCCATGAGTAAACTCGCCCAGCTCAACATCACCCAGGGGAAGCTAGCCCTGCGTATGCTCTACTTTGTGGCCGCAATGGCCCTGCTGATGCTTTGCGCCCCGATGCAGGAGGGTCGATTTCAGTACGAATTCCAGAGGGGGCGCGTGTGGATGTACGACGACCTGGTGGCCCAGTTCGACTTCCCGCTCTACAAGACGGACCTAGAGCTGCTCAACGAGCGCAACCAGCTCCTGGCGGGCTTCGCCTCCATATTCCGCCTCGACCCGCTGCCCGCCTCCGATGCCGAGCTCAACTTCCGCATCGACTTTGAGCGGGCATGGGCCGCCGCCACGGCCCCAAACGATGCCGCACAGCCCATCAGCCGCGCTACCCGCCGCCGCCTCGATGAGGTGCACGATGGGTACCTGCGCGTGGGGCTGCAGGCCATCGCCAACGTGTACAGGTGCGGCGTGCTCGACAAGACCTCCGACATAGAGCTCTCCAGCCGCAGCTCCATCACCGTGCTGCAGGGCGATGTGGCCTATGAGTACGACTTCAGCAACGTGTACACCCGCCGCAACGCGGCCAAACACATAGGCGATGTCATACGTCAGGAGGCATCGGCCATCAGCGAGGAGCTGATGCCCATCTGGAATGCACTGGATGTGAACCGATACGTATCAACCAACCTGCTGTACGATGGATACCTGACGCAGAGGCACAAGTCGGATCTGCTGGCCAAGATGTCGCTCACCAAGGGCATGGTGCAGGCGGGCGAGCGCATCATCTCGC
Source organism: Bacteroidales bacterium (assembly GCA_017454165.1). Classification (GTDB taxonomy): domain Bacteria; phylum Bacteroidota; class Bacteroidia; order Bacteroidales; family Tenuifilaceae; genus RGIG6076. The sequence goes on from JAFTDN010000063.1 coordinate 8,583, forward strand.
ACGGCGAGATGGTGACCTCCGAGGTGTACCAAACCATCGAGTCGATGCGCCGAGAGCACGAGCAGCAGCACCTCGGCGAACGCAGCATCGGGCTCACGATGCTGGGCAATGCGCTGGTGCTGCTGGCCCTGCTCGCCACGCTGTTCCTTTTCCTGCTGAGCGAAAGGCCGCGGTTCATAGAGAGCAACCGCCGCCTGCTATTCGTGCTGATGCTCGTTACCGCATTCGGTGCTCTGGGCATACTGCTGCAGCGGCACAGCCAGCTGAGCCTTTTCGCGGTGCCCTTCGTCATAGTGCCCATATTCATAAACACCTTCTTCGACTCGCGGCTGGCGCAGTTCGTGCACCTGATCACCATATTCATAGTGGGCTTCTTCGTCCCC
>JAFTDN010000064.1 GCA_017454165.1 Bacteroidales bacterium
TGCTGATGTTGCAGCCCTACAGGCCGCATTGGCCATCGCATGGCCCCACCCCGAGCATGTCCCCACCCCGAGCGTGGGTTGGCCCCCCCGCCTGTGGTCTACCGCCCCAGCGGGGCGGCATGTCGAGGTGGTCGGCTGCGCGTAGCCCCAGAGGGGCGTAAGAATATAGCCGTGGGTTTCAACCCACGGGCGAAGGAATACAGCCGTGGGCACCACCCCACGGTATGCGCAAGCAGCGCACGGGCGGCCGCGGCGGATTGCGCCCCCCGAAGTGTTAAAAAGACCCCCTAAGAGGATTAATACGCTGATTGACATGCGTTTAACCGCAGGTCGAGCGGCAACCATCTGAAAATCACACGATTGCCCCCATGGCCGCCCCCCTCGGCGGGGCCCCCGGCAGGCGCGCCATGCGGGGCCGATGAAAAAATTTTTCACCCCGCATCGCGCTGGCAGCCATGGCCTTACGCATCTGGTTCGAAAAAATAATTACGACACGTTTGCGCAAAAAAAAACGTTAATACGTGGCGTGGTTCAGTTGAGCCATGGATAACACCAATTCATTAACCTAAAACCTACTGTATGAGAAAGTTATTCGTACTCCTCGCGGTGATGCTCCTGGCCGGCGCGCAGCTGGCGTGGGGGCAGGCGGTGAGGATCTCCGGCGTCGTGACGGGGCGCCGAGGACGGGATGCCCATGCCGGGCGTCTCGGTAGTTGTGAAGGGCACCACCACGGGTACGGCCACCGACATGGACGGCCGCTACACGCTGAGCGTGCCCGCCGACGCGCAGACGCTGGTGTTCAGCTACATCGGCTACGCCACGCAAGAGGTGGCCATCGCCAGGCGCACCGCCATCGACGTGGTGATGGAGTCCGCCGCCGAGGATGTTGAGGAGATTATTGTTGTTGGGTACGGCTCCATGCGTAAGAAGGATGTTACCAGCAGCATTGCCAAGGTAGGCGGCGATGACATCAGCAAGCTGGCCACAGCATCGTTCGATCAGCAGCTGGCTGGTCGTGCCTCCGGTGTGCAGGTGATGACCCCAAGCGGTGTGCTCGGATCAACGCCTACCTACCGCATCCGCGGCATATCATCGGTTTCATCGGGTACACAGCCGCTAATTGTTATCGATGGTGTGCCCACCGTATCGGGCGACATCCGCGAGGGCTATGCCAAGTACAACGCCATGACGGACATCAACCCCAACGATATAGAGTCCATAGAGATACTGAAGGACGGTGCAGCCACCGCCATCTATGGCTCGCGTGCTGCCAATGGTGTCGTGCTCATCACCACCAAGAGGGGCAAGAAAGGCAGCACCAAGGTTTCGTATGATGGCATGCTCACCTGGGGGCAGGCCGCCAAGCGTTACGACCTGCTGAATGCCGATGAGTTTGTAGAGATTATGGGCGAACTCTACGGCAATTGGGGCATGACCAGCCCTGCGAAGAACACGGGCGTAAACACCAACTGGTTGGATGCCATCTATAGGACGGGCTTCCAGCAGCAGCATTCGCTGAATGCTAGCGGTGGTACCGATAAGAGCCAGTACTTCTTTTCGTTGGGCTACACCGACCAAGAGGGTATCATCATAGCCAACGACCTGAGGCGCTACACCCTGAAGGGCAACCTGGAGCAAGCCGCCACCGACTACCTTAAGTTTGGATTCGATGTGCAGGCGAGCAGCTCGAAAATTTCGGGCATGGTGGACAATAGTAACTCGCTGAGCGACGCGGGCTACGGAGCTATTCACATGCTCCCTAACGTCCCCATTTATGATGAGAACGACCCCACGGGCTACAACATCGATAATGCAAACCGCAAGGCTTTAGGCCGTGGGGGCAACACAAACTATATCGACAACAGCATACCGAACGTTGTATGGGTGCTCGAGAACAACGTGAACACCACCGAGAATACCCGTGTGCTGGGCAATGTGTACGCCGAGGCCACGCTGATGAAGGGGCTTACCTTCAGGACGCAGGGCGCGCTGAGCACCATGAAGGTGAATTCGTTGACCTACTGGGACCCCGCATCGGGCGATGGCTATAGCTATGGCGGTCTGCTCGACGAGTCGAAGGCTACCTATAAGGACTGGACCTGGCAGAATATCCTCAACTACAATGCCTCGTTTGGCGAGCACAACGTAGCGGCCACCGCTGTTGCAGAGTATTCTAGGAGCCAATATGAGTACAACGAGGCCGATGTTAGAAAGCTGTCGGACAACTATTTCTCGCAGCATATCATTTCGAATACGTTTGAGGAGAAGATCGTGTACGGCTCCATGACCGCAAGCGGCATTGCCTCGTATATGTTCCGCGCCAACTACAACTATGCAAGCAAGTACTATATAGGGGCATCTATCCGCCGCGATGGTCTTTCGAAACTGCCCAAGGAGCACCGCTGGGGTACCTATACCCGCGGCTATCCGTTTGGAGCCATGAGCATCATACAGGGCGAAATGCGCGGCGAAGACTTCATGATGAGCCAGCAGTTCTACCTGATTACATTCGAGGGTAGCTATAATACCACAACGGCGAACAACGTGGCAATGAGGGAGTGCTCCTTCGAGGCCCTGAACCGCGTCAACACCGTGCTGAAAGGCGTAGAGGAAGCCGGTAAGAATGGTGTAATAAGCACCGAGCTGAGCGATCAGTACATGGGCGAGATGTACTTCCTCCGCGCCATGATATACCAGTTGCTGCTGACGCACTTCGCAGCGCCCTACAATATGCCCGACTATAACAAAGGCTATGGGCTGCCCATATTTACGGAGCCTATCGATTCTAAAGAGGGTGTAGAAACAGCAAAGGTAACGGGACGCGCTACAGTAGAGCAGACCTACGCGCAGGTTATCAGCGACCTTGATGAGGCCGAGCGGCTGCTCCCCGAATCTATTGCCGCCAATAAGGTTACCCGCGCCAACAAGTATGCTGCCATTGCACTTAAAACGCGTGTATACCTGCACATGCGCGACTGGCCCAAAGTTAAGATCGAGGCCGAAAAGATGCTGTCGGGCCCATATACCCTAGCGGACGATCTCGAGACCGTCTTCACGAGCTACACCTCGAACACAGAGAGCATCTTCTCCATAGAGAACAACGAGAGCGACAACCCATCGGTCAACGGTGCGCTAGCAACCATGCTCAGCCCCTACAACCGCTACATGTGCCCAATGTCGCCCGTGCTGTACAACAACCCGCTCTGGCTGAACGACGATAAGCGCCGCGATAGGCTAGTGGAAATTTACCCTGGCGATAACGTTCCGTATTGCTACAAATACCGGAGCGACAACATGTCAGAATATGCCCCCATGCTGCGCATGGCCGAGGTTTTCCTGAACTATGCCGAGGCGGTGCTCCGCACCGATGGCATAGCCGCAGCATTGCCCCACCTGAACACCGTGCGCGACCGCTCGTTGGCCGACCCTGCCTCCCAAACCTATACAGCCGCCGATTTTGCTAGCGACTCGGCCATGCTGGCCGCCATTCTATGGGAACGCCGCTTTGAGTTCAATGGCGAGTGCCTACGCTGGGGCGACATCCACCGCCTGACCACCGACGACATCTGCCCAACCGGCGGCATCCCCGCAAAGATTGCATATAGCAAAGTGAAAGGGGATGCAGCAGCCGAGGTGTTCGTTATAGGGAAAGACATCGACCCAAGCTGGAATCACAAAGAGGCATATCCCTATACCGACCGTCGTTTCTTATGGCCCATTCCCATTAGCGAGCTGGATGCCAACCCCACGCTTGCCGAGCAGCAAAACGTAGGGTGGTAATCTATGGCACCCCTAGCTAAAGTCATACAGTAGGGGCTTGCTGCGGGGGCTGTCCGAGAGGGCAGCCCCTGCTCTTTTTTCCCTTAGCGGGCGGGGGTATCGGTGGCTGAGCCTGCCGAAGCCACCGCCGTCCCTCGGCGGGTCGACCCCAAATGGGCTGAATGTCATGAGATTGCGGTATGCTGGGCGTTGCTGCGCTTTTTTTCGCATGTTGGCCCTAAATTTGTACCCTTATGGCCAAATCTGCGTAAACACAAAACCGCCCCTTGTGGGCACAACCACTTACAATGTCGATGAAAACACCCAAACATCTACTCACCATTACCCTGCTGGTGGCCTGCGCCGTGAGCACTGCCGCGCAGGTAGCTGGAACCGCCGTGAAGGAGGGCGATATAGCCCCCGACATGGAGTTCGTGCTGCCCGACAGCACGGTGATGCGCCTCTCCGACCTACGCGGCAAAATGGTGCTGGTGGACTTTTGGGCCGCCTGGTGCAAGCCCTGCCGCCGCGAGAACCCCAACCTAGTGGCCGCCTACGAAAAATACAAAGACGCACGGTTTGCCAACGCCGAGGGCTTCGAGGTGTTCAGCGTGTCCCTCGACATGACCGACTCGCTCTGGCGTGCCGCCATCGCCGCCGATAGCCTGAGCTGGCCCTACCACATCAGCGACCTGAAGGGCTGGCGCAGCAGCTACGCCCAGCTCTACGGTGTACGCAGCATCCCAGCCAGCTTCCTGCTCGATGGAGAGGGCCGCATTGTGGCCACCAACCTGCGCGGCGATAGGCTCGACACATTCCTCAAGCGCAAGCGCCGCTCTTCATTCTTCAGTCGCGATTAAACGCCCCCCATGTCAGCACCACGCATCCTGAAAAAAATAGGCAAAATACTGGGCATCACGCTACTATCCATAGTGGTGCTGGTGGTGCTGCTATTGGTGGTGGCCAAATACAACGAGAACCGCATCACCCACTTCGCGCTGCGCGAGGTGAGCAAGGCCATACAGGCCCCCGTTAAGTGCGACAGCCTATCGCTGCTGCTGCTGCGCCGCTTCCCCTACGCCACGGTAGAATTCAAGGGGTTCAAGCTCGGCCCCACCTCCGACACCGTAAAATACAGCGTCAGGCAGCAATACTTCGACACCCTGTTCAGCTTCGACCGCGTGTTCGTATCGCTCAAGACCATGCCCGCCATCAAGGCTCACTTCGAAATCAAGCAGGTCGAAATATCGGGCATCAACCTCAACTACTGCGTCGATACGGCGGGCGTGTCGAACTTCGATTTCATAATACCCACCGACACAGCCGCCAAGGACACCGCCAAGATGATGCTCAACGTGCTGCTCCAGGACCTCACCCTGAGCAACGTATCGTTGGCCTACAAGGACGACCGCCTGCCCGCTGCCGCCCACGTGCACATCCCCAAGCTGCACCTCGAAGGCCAAATCATCGACGACTACTACGCCGGGCTGGTCAATGGCAGCATCGTATTGCACAGGTGCGCATTCAGCGACTACCGCGTGGAGCTCATGGATCGCACCACGCTCGACTTCGACCTGCACTACGATGATGGACGGGCCCAGGTGCGCCAGCTCGACCTCAGCTCCGATGGCCTCAGCCTGAGCCTCGATGGCGAGGCCCAGGTGGACGACTCCATCTACATGGACATCAACCTCAACCTGCGCCAGCTCGACATCGCCGAGGTGTCGAAGTACGCCCCAGAAAAGCTGCTGCGGCAGTTCGGCGTAGGACGGGTGGGCGGACACGCCACCATCGCCGCGCACGTGAAGGGATACTTCTACGACACGCTGCTCCTCCCAGCGCTACAGGCCCAGGTGAACATGCAGCAGTGCCACGTACAGCTCGATAGCCTCCCCTCCCTTGAGCACCTCGACTTCGTTACGAGCATCGATGCCCCCAACCTCTACGACCTTGGCTCTATAAAGGCCGATGTGAGTAAGCTCGACCTGCGCTCATCGCGCAGCCGCGTGAAGCTCAACGGCTGGGTGCGCAACCTGCTGCAGCCCAGCTACAACCTACGTGCCGATTTGCGCCTGAGCCTCGATGAGGCCAACATCTTCGTACCCAAGGAGGTGGTGCAGCACGTGGGCGGCACCCTGAGCACCACCATCGACACCAAGGGGCAGCTCCCCAAGGATATAGGCAGCCCCAGCAGCATCGACTACTTCCTCGACCACACCTCGCTCACCCTCAACCTCGACCGCGTGAGCGCCGTGCTCGACGATACCATGCAGGTGCACAACCTATCGCTGGACTTCGCCTACACCCCCAGCCGCAGCTTCAGCCTGAGCAACCTTCAGGCCGAAGCCCCAGGCTACGGCATCACCGTGGGGAAATCGCTGCTCAGGGGCAGCATGCTGGGCCGAATGGCCGATATGGACAACATGGGCGCCCGCCTCGACACCTTCTTCCTACAGGCCGGTGGGGCCAACCTGGGGGGGCACCTCACCGCGCGGGGACTCAAGCAGCCCAAGTTCGACATCGGCGCTGCGGTGAACGTTACCTTCGACGACATGATCCGCAGCTTCATCCCCGACTCGTTGATCGATTACCTAGAGGGGAGCATCAGCCTTGGGCTGAGGTCGCACGGGCAGATAAACCTCGACACCATCGACATCAACAAGCTGATGCCCATAGCCTTCGAGCAGAGCCAGCTCAAGCTGGCCGTGCGCGACCTGCGTTTCGGCCTGTTCGAGGACACACTGGTGCGTGTGGACGGCCTTGGCCTCGATCTGGCCATGGCCGACGACACCCTGCGCCTCGACAACCTGCACGGCGCGGCCCATGGCATCGACTTCTGGGTAGATTCGCTGGAGGTGTGGAACGCCTACCGCGCCTACATGCAGCGGCGGCCAGGGGCCAAGCTCATAGTGCAGACGGGTCTCCGCCTGGGCGACATCGACTACGCCGCCTTCGCCCACTTGATGCCCGCCACCGACAGCACCGCCCAGTCCGACAGCACCGCCTTAGCACCGCCTCAGGCGCAGCAGCCCGTGGCCGTACAGGCATCGCCCCCAAATTCAGCAACTACGCCCGCCACGGCGCAAGCACTTCCTGCGCCTGCTGCCGAGACCAGCATCAGCACCACCTCCGCCGAGGCCCCCGCCTTCGTCCTGCCTGAGGGGATGCCGCCGTTCGTCATCCGCGGACGGATGGCCGTGAACAGCCTGCGCTACCAGAAGAACTACATCGACAGCATCAGCCTAAAATTCAGGCTCGACGACAGCCTCTACGTGGTCGATGACTTCACGCTGCGCTCCTTCGGCGGCACCATGGTCACCTCTGCGGTGTGCGATATGCGCACGGTTGATACGCTGAATATCATTGAGATACAGAACGAGATTAAGCACTTGGATTTGGGCCGTGTGCTGCGCGACAACGATGACTTCGGCAAGAGCGAGCTCATCTCGCACAAGAGCGTGGGGGGAGTGCTCACCAGCAAAATAAATGCTCAGGTTAGGCTTACGGGTTTTGATGTGAATACCATACAGTCCGACAAGATAATGGTGCTGGGCACATTCGAGCTGGCCGATGGCAAGCTGCACAACTTTGAGCCCATCATGGAGGTGGGCAAGATGATTGGACGCAAGGATTTGGAGAACATCGACTTCAAGACGCTCAAAACCAACCTGTTCATGTTCAAGAACAAGGCGTTCATCCCCAAGACCGACATAGTAACCTCGGCCCTCGACCTCACGGCCTATGGTATGCAGAGCTTTGTGTGGCCGCAGGGCATGGGCGAGGAGTACGAGTACCACGCCGTGATTCACCTCGGCGATGTGCTCTTCGGCAAGTCGAAGAAGCTGAAAAATAAGCAGAAAGACGCCGATGTGGAGCGCAAGGGCATGAGTGTGGTGGCCATGAACAACGAGGGCGTGAAGCGAACATTTTTGGACAACAAGGATCTTCAAAGAAAGATGCGCATGACGCTCCGGTTGCAGCATAGCGTGTTGGCAACGCTTTTTCATCCCAAATTGGTAAACTTTAGCACCGAGCTCGACCGTATGAAGCACAAAAAGACGGCCACGGTGGTCGATCTCACCGAGGAATAGTTGCGCACACATGGCAAGGCAGCACCGCACATATTACTGGTTGGCTCCGCTCGTTCTAGTTGTGGGCGGTGCGCTATTTTGGGCCATGCTGTGGTGCATGACGCACATGCGTCCCGACGACCAGCACTCCCTGGCGCAGCTGCCTTCTGACAGCGACCTCGACATAGTGCTATTCGGTAGCTCCGATGCCCCGAATACCATCTACATGTACGCCAACTACCAGTGCCGATATTGCCAGCAATTCTTCGAAGAGGTGTTGCCCGATTTGGGCCCCCTGCTTGACAGCATCCGCACAAGGCTGGTGCTGAAGCTGGTGGGCAAATCGACACACCCAGCAGTGCAAAGGGCGCAGCGCATGGCGGTGTGTGTGCATCGCTATGGTAACTATACGGCATTGCATAACCTACTGACATTCAATTATTTATCTATTTACACCGATGATTTCCAGAGCATGGTGGACGATTTTATCGACCGCGACCACCTGGTGGCGCAGTGCATGCTCGATGGCGAGGCAGCCGACTACCTCGAGGCCAACAATCAGGAGTTCGATGGCATGGGATTTGCAGGAACGCCTGTGTTTGTAGTGAACAACCACGCCTACGTGGGCTTTCGCAAGTTGCGCGATTTTGCCCAGATTGTGGACTTTGAAATAAAGCGGAAAAACAAGTTGAACTAAATAAAAATCTACGCCGAAATGAAACGTCTATTTTTGATGACCTCCGTGCTGCTTACGGCAGGTGCGCTGATGCTGAGCGCATGTGGAAAAACAACTAACGATGATCCTGTGTGCTCGGAGTTTGGAGTCGATAAAGAGGGGGCCTCTTGCAAATTGTACTCCTCCGACAATGTTTGCTGCGATGAGACTACCTGTACGCTCACCCAAAATGGGAAAGAGTACGTCTGCGATAAGCCCGATGCCGGGCAATGTGCAGATGTGTGGATGAGTCAGCTCTGCCCTACTGCCAGCGCATCCGAGCGTGCAGAGTTTGCAGCCCTGCTCTGCGCCAAGACGCAGATGCTGATGGGCGAGGCCCGCCGCACCTGCCTTTTCTGCTACTAGGGTAGGGAGCGCACACCGAAAAGGGGCGCTGCGCACGGCGCGTGGCGACCCTTTGTGTGCCCCTACAGCAGCGCTAGTATGCGCTCCAGCTTCTGCTCTAGGGGCAGCTCGCCCTCGAGCCAATGGATGACCATGCCGCGCCGCTCCATGCCCCGGAACCACGTCATCTGCCGCTTGGCGAACTGCCGGATGGCGATGTATAGTCGTTCAAACATCTCGCTGCCAGACGTTTGCCCCAGCAGATGCTCGGTGATGTGCTTGTACTCGAGGCCGTAGTAGATGAGGTCGGCGGGGGCGAGGCCCGAGCTGAGCAGGCCGCGCACCTCGTCAATCAGGCCCGCGTCGAGGCGCTGCTGTAGGCGCTGGCGTATGCGGGCCATCTCGGTGGCCCGCTGGTAGCGTATGCCGAACACCGTGCTCTGTAGCACGGGGAAGGGCTTTGGGCTCACGGGCTGGCTGCGGTGGTAGTCGGCAATCTCTATGGCGCGTATGGTGCGCTTGCGCGAGTCGAGGTCGGTGGTGTTGTGCAGCGGGCCGTAGGCGGCCAAGCGCTGGTGTAGCTCATCATCGCTGAGGGTGCTGAGCTGCTGGCGCAGCTCGGGGTTCTCTGGCACGGGCATCATGCGGTAGCCGCGCAGCACGGCCTCTACGTACAGCCCGCTGCCACCGCAGAGGATGGGCCGTGCGCCGCGCTGCTCAATTGCACGGTAGGCTGACAGGAAGTCGTGTTGGTATTGGAACACATTGTAGCGGCTACCCGCCGGCGCAATGTCGATGAGGTGGTAGGGCACTGGCGGCCCGCCGTGGGCGTATTCCTGCAGATCCTTGCCCGTGCCAAGGTTCATGCCCTGGTACACCTGCCGCGAGTCGGCGCTCAGGATTTCACCGTTCAGCTCGCGGGCCAGCGCTACGGCCACCGATGTTTTACCGCTGGCCGTAGGGCCCACAAGGGCCACCATGTGCTGAGAATTGTTGTCCATTTGGTGCTGGGCTGCGCTAAATTAGGCGCAAAATTAGTAATTTTGTCGGTTGCAGCCCGATGCTCTGCGTTGCAATTGAGCTAAACTATGGCCAATCAGTCGAATAGGAACAATATCGTAGTAAAGAACAAGAAGGCCAGCTTCGAGTTCGAGGTGCTTGAGCGCTACACCGCTGGCATAGTGCTGGCGGGCACCGAGATTAAAGCCATCAGAACGGGCAAGGCCAGCTTTGTGGATTCGTACTGCCTTTTTGTAGGCAACGAGCTGTGGGTTAAGGGGCTACATATATCGGAGTACGAGTGGGGCACCTACAACAATCACGAACCCAAGCAGGATCGTAAGCTGCTGCTCAACCGCAAGGAGCTCGACAAGCTCAAGCGCCGCTCGCAGGAAAAGGGCCTCACCATTGTGGCCCTGCGCCTGTTTGTGAACGATCGAGGGTTGGCCAAGCTCGACATCGCGCTGGCCCGAGGTAAGCAGCTGCACGACAAGCGCGAAACCCTAAAGCGCAAGGATGCCAAGCGCGAGATGGACAGGCTGATGAAACGCTAACCTCCACATCCAACAAACCATGCCAACCCCCAAACGTATTGCAGCGCTCGCGCTACTGTCCATGTCCCTGCTACCTTTGGATGGCAGAGCGCAGGAGCCGCAGGCCGACTCGCTGCTACGCGCCGGGCACTACCTAGAGGCCCTGCCGCTCTGGGAGGCCCTGCACCAGCAGCACCCCAGCGATCCCATTGCGGCCCGATCGTTGGCCATATGCCACCTCTACGGCACCCATCGATACGATGTGGCCGAGGCCCTGCTGGGCCAAGCGCATGACGATACCGAAGCCCAAAGCTTCTACCTGGCCGAGCTTTACCGGCTCACCTATCGCTTTGCCCAATCTGCCGAGCTCTATCGCCGAGCTGGAGGCCAAGAAGCCGAGCGGTACGTCTACTACTGCGACAACGGCCTTAGCCTTACACGCTATGTTTATACCCCCAACGTGCTCGATACCAAGTCAGTGCATCGTCGCGAGGCGCACCACTACTACGCATTGGCCCCACAGGGCGGGGCCTTTGTGCCCGTTCCCGATGACCTGCTCTCCGAAGCCGATCGTCAACGTGGCCACCAGCCGTTGATGTTCTTCCCAAGCTCCCCTCAGCCAGGCGATGCCGTGTATTTTTCCAGCTACGGACAGGCCAGCCACAAGGACATCCACCGCACCACGCTGCTGCCCGATGGGCGTTGGAGTGCTCCCGAACCGCTCCCTCCCCCGGTGAACACCGAGGCCGATGAGGACTATCCATACTCAAGCCCCGATGGTAACCTATACTTTGCCTCTGACGGCCCATACGGCATGGGAGGTTTCGACATCTACCGTGCCACGATGCAACCCAGCACCAACCTGTGGGCAGCACCAGAGAATTTGGGCTTCCCGTTCAACTCCCCCGCCGACGACTACCTGTTGGTGCCCACCCGTATTGACACACTGGTGCTCTTCTGCACCAACCGTAACGTGCCCTCCGATAGCGTACAGGTGGTGCTGATGGCCACCAAAGAGCAGCAGGTGATGCGTTCGGCAACATCGGCCCAGCACGTAGCCCAGCTGGCCAGGCTCGTTCGTAGCCCTCAGCGTGTCGCTTCCAAGGAGCCATTGCCCAGGGGCGTGGGGGCCAAGGCCGCGAAGTCCCCAGTCCGTGCGGCTTCGTTCAGCGCGGTGGAGGGCGACCATGAGTATTCGCGAACCGTAGCCAAGGGATTTGAGGCTCAGCAGGAGGCCGACTCGCTCCGCGAGCGGCTCGAAAAGCTGCGCGAGAAGTTCAACGATGTGGAGACTGCTGAGCAGCGCATAGCCCTCGAAAAGCGGGTGTACAGCGTGGAGGAGCATATGCTGAAAGCCCAAAAACAGGCCGACAACATGTTTTTGAAAGCCAGCCAGATTGAGCAGGAATACCTGACGGGCAAGCGTAAGCCTACGGGCAGAAGTGGCGCATCGTTTGCCTCCGACAATCCCGCCTACATCTATCAGGCACAATTTGCTGGCACGGTGTTCCAAGAGAACGAGCTGCAGCGGCTGGCCAAGGCCGAAGAGTTGCAGCCCGAGCTGCAGAAACGGCGTAACCATGGGCTCTCCAATCGAGAGCTCTACGCCACGTGCCTCGATAGCGGCGGCACCGATGTTTGCCAGGAGGCTCACAGGGCCATGCTCGCCGCTATGGAGCGCTACCCCGATCAGCTGGGTCGCTATTTCGAGCAAAAATACCCCATCTACAATGACTGTATGCCCGTGGCCATAGTGAAGAGCGGGGCGCACAACGACAACGTGCGCCGGATTACCTCTACGGCCACATCGCACCTCAGGGCAGCCAGCACCATAGTGAACCACCTAGCCGATGAGGGCCGAACGGAGAGCCTATTCGAGGCCAGCCTGCTGCGCGAATTGGCCCTGCTACTCATGGACTATGTGTTTGCCCACGTGTGGGGCATGGGGCTGATGGAGCAGAAATTGGCCGAGCGGGTGGCCGCGCTTGATGTTGAGCTGTTCGGAACCTCAGAGATGCAGCTCGCGCAGCCCAGCGTACTGAGTTCCGCTGAACCCTCCAGCCTGCCGCGCATCGAGCGTGCAGAGCGTGTGCCATCGGTCCGGGGCATGAGCGTCAAGCGCGGTATCCCAGATGATTTCGGCGTGGTGGACACCATGGTGTACAGCGATGCCAACCCCATCCCCATCGTCAAGCAGCATCCACAGGGGGTGGTGTATCGCATTCAGATTGGGGCCTTCGGTACGCCCCGCCCACCCAAGTTTTTCAAGAACATGGTGCCCGTGGTGGGCATACGCGCCGGCCAGGTAACCAAGTACTACATAGGCTGCCTGCGCAGCTATGCCGATGCAGAGAAGGCCCTGCAAACCGTGAAAGAACGAGGCTTTAAGGATGCTTTTGTGGCGGCATGGTACAATGGCAAATCGGTAGGGGTGAACCGCGCCAAGCAGCTGGAGTCCGTGGTGTCCGAGACCCTCCCAGCTGATGCCGCAGTTGAAGATGATGAGCGTATATATGTAGTTCAAATTGGTGTATATCAGGGTGCTATGCCTTCGGATGTGCTCAAAACGGTGCGCACCTTGGTGGTGGGCAAGGAGGTGTCGCGTCGGGTGGATGCGCAGGGGCGGCAGGTGTACACCGTGGGCAGCTTTAAGTCGGCCCAGGAGGCCGAGAAGGTGCGGGGCAACTTGGTAGCCAGCGGTTTGCTGGGGGCCGAGGTGCTGGCCCTCGACCTGTAGGCGCGGGTGGCCCGTAGCCACATGCCGTTGTAGCCCCCATGTGCGGGGCTGTGGCAATAAAAAGAGCAGCACCCCATCGGGTGCTGCTCTTTTTATATGAAGATGGGTTACTGCAGTATGAATACCAGGGGCATGGAGAACATCACCTTGGCGGGCTTACCGCGCTGCTTGCCAGGCTTCCACTTCTTTTTGATTGATTGCACGGCTTTCACGGCGGCGTTATCGAGCAGCGGGTCGACACCGCGCTGAACCTTGATGTTGGTAACCTCGCCCTTTTCGTTCACCACGAACGAGAGGTATACCTTGCCCTGGATGTTGTTCTCGGCAGCGGCATCGGGGTAGCGAGCTGCGTTCTGCACATCTTTGCGGAACTCTTCGAGGCCACCGCCATTGCCGTAGGTGGGCATGTCCTCAACTATCTGGAACACCTCCTCCTCGACAACCTCTTTTTCGTCGTCTGTTTCGTTGAATATCACCACGTCCACGGCAGCATTCTCGTCAAAGTCGGAGTCGAATATGTCAGCATTGTCGGCCACGTCTACATTGTCCTCCACGACCTTTATAATCTCGGCCACCGATTTCACCTTTGGGGGCTCCGGCGGCTTGATTTCTTCCTGATTGGTGATGGGTACGATCTCCTCCTCCATCTTTACGCCCGCAATCTGGCTCTGGTCAACGCTGATTGCCGCTTCCGATGAAGTCCATTCAAATGCCAGCAGAACAACTAGCAAGGCTATGGCCAAGCCCACCTCTAGGAAGATGGTCTTCTTGTTCTCCAAGTCGGCCTTTGGCGTTTTTTTGACTTCCATTTCGTTGGTTATTAGTGTGTTTAACGCGTCATGATTGTTGGGATCTGCGGTGTGATGGCCGCATTGCCCCCGCAGGCAAATTTAGTGATTGTTTGGTCGGCCTCCAAGCTTTTTGGTATGTTTTTTCTGTCTGATTGGCTATGGGTAGACGTATCGTGCTGATGTATAATCGTTTGTCGTTTTTTGTGAAAAAAAATGTTTTTTTTTTGTTGGTAGATTTGGAGTAATGTTGTACCTTTGCACCGTTCAAAAAGCGAACGCCGCTAGCCCGCTAGCGGGGGGCTAAATTGGGGGTATAGCTCAGTTGGCCAGAGCACTTGCATGGCATGCAAGGGGTCAGGGGTTCGACTCCCCTTACCTCCACAAAAGCAGGGGCGCATCTACGCGATGCGCCCCTGCTTTTGTGTTTGCACCCGTGTTGGGGCAAAAAAAGTCCCCGCACAGGTTGGTGCGGGGAAATCTTGAGAGGGCTGATATAGCTTGGAGCGGAAAACGAGGCTCGAACTCGCGACCCTCAGCTTGGGAAGCTGATGCTCTACCAACTGAGCTATTTCCGCATGGTGCCTTCTCCTCTGTACGGGAGGACAGGTGCAAAGGTAGCGCTTTTTTTGTTAGCCACCACCATGGTGCGCAAAAAAAATGCCTACTGATCGCCGAACTGCATCAGGTACAGCTTGATGCACTCATTGAGATCGCCATCGAGGAAGGCCTGCACGTTGGAGGTTTCGAAGCCGCTGCGTAGGTCTTTTACCAGCTTGTAGGGGTGCATTACGTAGTTGCGTATTTGCGAGCCCCACTCTATTTTGAGCTTCTTGCCCTCGATTTCGGCTTGCGCCTCTTGGCGCTTGCGCAGTTCGAGCTCGTAGAGGTGCGAGCGCAGCAGGCGCATGGCGTTCTCCTTGTTCTGGAACTGAGAGCGGCTCTCGGTGTTCTCGATTACGATGCCGGTGGGGATGTGGTGGAGACACACGCCCGTCTCCACCTTGTTCACGTTCTGCCCGCCAGCACCTGATGAACGGTAGGTGTCCCAGCGGATGTCGGCGGGGTTGATGTTGATCTCTATGGTGTCGTCGATGGCGGGCGATACGAATACCGAGGCGAATGTGGTGTGGCGGCGGGCGTTGGCATCGAACGGCGAGATGCGTACTAGGCGATGCACTCCGTTCTCCCCTTTTAGGTAGCCGTAGGCCATGTCGCCCTCGAACTCCACGGTGCACGATTTGACACCGGTCTCTTCGCCTTCCTGCATGTCGAGCACACGCACGCGGTGTCCGTTGCGCTCGCCGTAGCGGGTGTACATACGCAGGAGCATGGCGGCCCAGTCGAGGCTTTCGGTGCCGCCTGCGCCGGAGTTGATTTTCATGATGGCGCCCATGTGGTCTTCTTCGCGGCGTAGCATATTGCGCAGCTCGAGCGCCTCTATGGCACCGAGGCATTCGGCGTATGCGGTGTCCACCTCTTCGGGGGTGGCGGCCTGCTGGCGGGCGAAGTCGAAGAGCACTTCGAGATCATCGGTCTGCGCGCTCACGCGGTCGAACCCATCGACCCAGTTCGCTATGGTGGCCACGCGTTTGAGCTGCTGCTCAGCCTGTGTGGGATTGTTCCAAAAGTCGGGGGCTTGGGTGCGTTGTCGCTCCTCGTCGAGGGCTATGCGTTTGCCGTCCACGTCAAAGGTGCCTCCTCAGCGCGTCCCGGCGCCTTACAAGCTCTTTGAGCTGCTCTGCGGTAATCATGCTGTATAAATTAGGTGTACTAGTGGGCATTGTTGCCCATGCGCCAACAAAGGTAGGTATTTTTGTGCAAATCGCGAGCAATACGTTGGGGCGGCGGGAGGGGGTGTCTCAAATTGGATCTGTGGGGATGCCATAAATTGATTAGCCGTTTTGCAGAGGAGCACCTGTGGTGATGGGCGGTTTATGCTTGTTGGATTGGCGGTGGCGCCCTTAATTTGGCAGCTGCGGGGCAAGAGAAAGAGCCGTTGTGCTGATGGGGGCTTCCTCTGCTGCTTTTGCTTCGGGCATAGCTTTGACCGACATTCGAAACTTATGCCTACCTTTGTGCTACCGTAAATCGGCACACGTATGGGCACGTTCCTCTTCGACAGCATCATATTCGGCCCGGTGCGCAGCCGCCGGCTGGGCCTTTCTTTGGGTGTCAATCTGCCGCCCATCGATAGCAAAGTGTGCTCTTTCAACTGCATATATTGCGAGTGCGGCTGGACGGCTTCCATGAATGTGAGCCGTTTTCCATCCCGCGAGCAGGTGCGCATCGCGCTGGAGCGTAAGCTGCGGGCTATGGAGAATGATGCCGAATTGCCCGATGTGATTACCTTTGCGGGTAATGGTGAGCCCACCATGCACCCCCATTTCTCGGGTATCATAGATGACACGCTGGCCCAGCGTGATGCCCTAGCCCCCAGGGCCCGCGTGGCAGTGCTCTCCAATGCCACCATGATTTTTAAGCCCGAGGTGCGCCAGGCGCTGTTGCGGGTGGATCAGAACATTCTTAAGCTCGATTCGGCGGTAGAGGCCACTATGCGGCTGATAGATCAGCCGCTTATGCGCCACAGCGTGGAGGTGCTAATCGACAGCCTGCGCCTATTTGATGGCCAGCTCATAGTGCAGACCATGTTTCTGCGGGGCCGCATTGAGGGGCAGGCTATCGACAACACCACCCCAATCGAGGTGCAGGCTTGGCTGTGTGCGCTGGAGCAGGTGCGTCCCCAGCAGGTGATGGTGTACACCATTGCTCGCGATACGCCCGCCATGGGGCTGCAACGGGTGCCTATAGCCGAGCTAGAGGCCATTGCCGTGCAGGCCCGGGCCCGTGGTTTCGATGTGCAGGTGTCGGGATAATAGGTCAAAGCATTGAAAACCATTCTTGTAGCACCGCTCAATTGGGGTTTGGGTCATGCCAGCCGCGACATCCCGCTTATAGCGGCCCTAAGGGCTATGGGGCATCGTGTGGTGGTGGCCTCCGAGGGGCCGGCATTGGCCCTGCTGAGGGCTCGCTTTGCTGGCATAGAGGCGCTGTCGCTGCCATCGTACCGTGTGCGCTACCAAGCGGGGCGAAGCCAGTTGCTGTCCATGCTGTGGGTGGCGTTGCGATTGCCTATGCACAACCTGCGCGAGCATCTATGGTTGCGTAGGGTCGTGCGTAGCTATGGCATCGACTTTGTGCTGTCGGACAATCGCTATGGGCTGTGGAGCCGGCGCTGCCCCTGTGTGCACATCACGCATCAGCTGCGGGTGCTACCGCCGCCCCCCATGGGCTGGGCTGGCGGTTTGGTGGCCCTCGTGCTGCGCCGTTGGCTGCGCCGATTCGATTGGGTGTGGGTGCCCGATACAATTGGCCCCAACGCGTGGGCGGGGCAGTTATCGGCCTACAACGGGCTGTCCAACCTGTGCTACATTGGGTTGTTATCGCGATTTACGCTGCCGCAGCCTAAGGCCGTTGTGTCCGCATTCGAGATGGTGGTGGTGGCCTCGGGGCCGCCGCCACACCGTCAGCTGCTTATTGATGGTGCGGCGGCATGGGCACGGCAGCATGGGCTGCGCTGTTTAATAGTGGAGGGAAACCCCGCAGCTGGTGGGTGCATGCGCCCCGATGGGGAGGGGGTGACCTTGGTGGGGCATCTGTCCGACCCAGAGTTTGCAGTGGCTGTACGGCAGGCCCGATACTTGCTATTCCGTGGGGGCTACAGCAGCATCATGGACATGCTTGCCTTGGGCGTGTCGGGGCTGCTGGTGCCTACGCCTGGGCAAACTGAGCAAGAGTACCTGGCCGAGCGCCTATCAACGATGGGGCTATTCCGCATGGCCCCGCAGCATCAGCTGGCGCAGCTGCATCCCGAGCAGCTGCGCGTTGAGCACCGCTGCCCTTTGGCCAACCCCGCGCTATCTCAGGCTATTGCCGCTGCGATAGGCTGAATTTGGTGAAGGTTTCCATCACATTTTTTATGTAGGTCTTCGACACGGGCACTTCTAGCACTCCAGGTGCATCGAGCTCGAGGGTGAGCTCGTGCCGCTTCTTGCGCAGCATCTTTACCCGTTCAAAGTTCACCATGTACGAGCGGTGGCAGCGGATGGTCTCGGTGCCATCGAAGAACTCCTCCATGCGCTTTATGGTGCTGCGGAGCGTGTAGCGTAGCACCTTGGCGTTGTCGAGGTAGAAAATGTTCACGTAGTTGTCAGCCGACTCGATGTAGAGCAGGCTGCCCATTTTGATGGAGAACTTGAGGCCGCCGCGCTCATCGTAGAACGGAATCATGTTGCGCGAGTTATCGGGCATTACGACGCCCTCGGTGAGCTGTTTGAGCTGCTGCTGCTTATCGTCCCACGAGAAGTAGAGCCAGAGCACGGCGTAGGGCAGCAGCAGCACCAACGCCGTGTGCTTGGCTGCTATTTTTAGCAGATCCATGAATATCCCATCGTCCTTGAGCACCAGCTTCTCAAACAGAGAGAAAAAGAGCGCCATGAACATCACCTCGGCCAGCACCCACACAAGGTAGTGCCACACCAGTAGTTTGTGGTGCTGACCGGCGTAGTACATGATGATGCGGCTGATGACCACCACCAGCACGCCGGTGAGTATCACTAGGCTGGAATAGAAGAGGTACTGCCAATCGGTTATGGGCTTTTCGAGCCAGTGGCGCGAGTCGAAAGGTGCGTATATGTTGATGAACACCAAGGCGAAAGCGGCTGTGAGGAGTATGAGCTTTACGATATTGCCCTTGGCGGTCAGGTATTTAGGTAGCTGCTGAGAGAAATCGATTACGGCCATGTTGCACAGAGTTGTAGAGCAAAGTTATGCAATTATCCGCAATGCGGCAAGCCCGAATTTCGCCCCTGAGCCCGCAATTTTACCCCTAATGGCCAAATTTCACCCCATCAATTCGCCACAAGCACCTATTTTTTGTGCTGCTGCGAAATGTATGCTTACTTTGTACTCCACCCAACGCTTTCATACCGTGTCGCTCACCGCGCTCTACCATAAGCTGAAGCCGCTATGCTCATCGCCCGCCGAGGAGGTGAGCATCGACGGGGGCACGGTGGTCATACGTCGGTACCATTTCAGCAGCGTTGCGGACCCCCCGTGCGATGTGCCCGCAGAGGTGCAGCGTTTTATGTTGCCAGCTCGGCTTGATGGGAAGATAGCCGAGAATAGGAGCTTCACCTTTCCCGTAGTGTTTCCGCAGATAGGGGGCAGCTATAGCCGAGCCATACTTATGTTTCATGGCATCAACGAGCGCAGCTGGAAGAAATATCTTCCCTGGGCCTACACCCTAGCTGAGCGCACACATCGTCCCGTAATCTTGTTCCCCATGGCATTCCACGTGAACAGGGGCTTGCGCCGCTGGGTTTCGCCGCAGGCCATGCAGCCGCTGCTCGAGCAGCGGCAGGCGCTCGAGGGCCAAGAGCATTCCACTTTTGCCAACGTGGCCATCAGCCAGCGCATACATGAGGCCCCGATGCGTTTTTACATAGCGGGGCACCAGAGCGCCGAGGACATTGTGCGGCTCATTGCGTTGGTGGGGCGGGGGCAGATAGAGGGGCTGCGGGAGGGGGCACGGGTTGATGCTTTTGCCTACTCTATAGGGGCCATGCTGGCTCAAGCGCTGTTCATAGCCAATCCTGGGGATTTGCTATCGGGGGCGAAGATGTTCATGTTCTGCGGGGGGGCGCATTTCAGCACCATGCGTGGTTGCACTCGGCTCATAATGGATTGCGTGGCCCACACCGCTCTGCGCTCATTCTTTTTGAACGATTTTTTGAGCTTGCTCGATGGAGCATCGGACTTTGCCGAATTTTTCGGTGCCAACCCGTTGGGGCAGGGGCTTGCCGCTATGATTGAACCATCGCGCAATGCCGCGCTGTTCGAGCAGCGCATGGCGGCCATGGCGGGGCACCTACAGGTCGTAACCCTACGCGAAGACCAGGTGATACCCTCGCGCTGCATTCACGATACGTTTGCAGGCATAGCCCCTCGCATGGGATGTGACTTTATGCACGAGTTGCATTTTGAGCACGAGTACCGCCACGAGATGCCATTCCCCATATTTAATGACAGCACCTCGCGGCTGGTGGACGCCAGCTTTGAGCAGGTGTTCGATGCCGCAACCGAATTTTTCCTTCGATGAAATATTATATAGTATCAATTGTGTGTGTTATGGGCAGGGGGAAGGGGATGCCCTTCCGCCTGCCCTTTTAACGGTCGTTGTTGTTGAGGCGATATGTACAAGCATGGCCTCCTTTTGTGCAACGGCTTGGTGCAGTGTACATAGTAACTTTGCCCCACAATGAAGATCGATACGGAGATGAAGATGTTGATAGCATTGCTGCCCGCGCTTGTCGCCTGCGCAGCACCGCATTCAGAAGGTGAGGCTGGGGGAATTGCGGACGGAGCTTTGAGTGAGGTGGAGGCATTCCTCGATAGCTGGAACAGCGCGATGCTTGCGGCTGATACTGCACGGCTTGGTGCGATGATGGACGATGGCATCGTGCTGCGGCATATCACGGGTGCAACGCAGACCAAGCGTGAGTGGCTGGCCGAAGTGGCCAACGGCTCCATGCGCTATCACCGGGTCGAGAAGGGCGATGTGCGCATCACATTCGGTAGCGATGGCAGCACCAGCCTATCGTTTATCTCGGCCATCACGGCCACCATCTGGGGGAGCCATGGCACCTGGACGCTCAATGGCACCATGCGGTTGGTGCGGCGCGATGGGGTTTGGGTGCGTGTTGAATGAGGTTGCTGAAGGTTACCGTGCGTAACGCCGGTGGCGTATCCAAAGCCAAATGCCGCCGCCAAGCAGCAGCAAGGCGGGGGGGAGTAGCATGTTGAGCAGCTGCCAGCGAAGGCGCGAGGCGGCAATACGCTTACGATCGAGCAAGCGCAGCTTGAAGTCGCGGGCGCGGAGGGCCATCAAGCCCTCGTCATCGGTCAGATACTTCATAGCGTTCAGCACGAAGTCCTTGTTGCCATAGGTTTGCTGGGTGTAGCGGTCGTAGCCCAGGGGCATCACGTAGGCCCCCGAAGGGCGGCGCTGCACATCGTTGCTGATGATGCTGGCATCGGCCACCACCACCATCTTGGTGGGTACGCTCTGCTCGGCAAAGCTGAACGGACGCTGATGGTTGAACCGCCCCAAGGGGCGGTTGCGGAATGCCGATGTGAATTGACCTTGTAGCAGCACAGCCACAGGAACATGGGCATGGCGGAACTCCCGCTGGTTGGGCTCTCGGTTGATTTCGGCTAGGCTCACGAACACGGGCACCTGGAACATGTTGCTGTAAGCCGATGTGCGTAGCAGAACCTGTTTTTGAATCAGAGGGTTCCCCCCAACAGTGTCAATCGGGCTTACGAACTTTCCCTGTATGAGGTTCAGGTTGCGGGTGATGGGGTTGTCGGCGGGGGCAACCATTAGAGGGTAGTACACCCACGGGGCGGGTACGAATTTGGACTGTTGGCCCTCGGGGGCCACGTTTACAGGTATCACGGCGCATTGCAGATCCTGCAGCAGCATGGGGTTGAGCCGTGCTCCGTAACGAAACAGCATGTCGCCCAAGTTGTGCTCGTTCTCCATGGCCATGGTGGTGGCGCCAGTTGAAAGGCTATCGGTGCTCACGCTCACGGGGCTTACCAGCCACAGCACCCGTCCTCCACGCATGATGAACTGATCCAGCACCAGCTTGTCGGCTTCGGGCATGGGCTGGGTGGGGCCGGCCACAATGGCGGCAGTGAAGCCGTTAAGGGCGTCGAGGTCGCCGTTGGGGGCTATGCGGTACACATCGAAATAGTCGAGCAGGGCGCGTTCGATGTCGCCCGTTTGGTACTCATCGAGTTCGCCGTGGCCATGTATGAATGCCAGCTTGGGCAGCGAGTCGGAGCATAGGCGCATGATGCCGTCCATCAGGGCGAATTCGAGGTTTTGGGCCGATTGGTTCAGGTTCTCATCGCCCGATAGGGCGGGGTTGTTGCGTAGCAGGTTGATGGGCAGCGCCTTGGATCGAGAGCGCATAATCAGGCCTGGGTACATCACCTGCTGGCTAAGGGCACCATCGGGGCTGCGCTGCTGAACGCTGGTGGGCTCTATGCCCTGCTGCTGTAGCCGTTTTAGCAGTTCGTTGCGCTGCTTGGGGTTGGCCCCTAGCTTTTGCGGGTCGATGAATGCGTATTGCAGGTGTCGGCCTGCCACCACGCGGAACTCATCGAGCAGCTCGCGGAGTGAACGTTGTAGCCGTTTGAATCCTAGGGGCATGTCGCCATCGAGGTAGATGTCGAGCTTGATGGTATCGGTTAGGCCCTCTAGGTACTCTCGGGTAACGGGCTGCAGGGTGTAGAGCTTGTCCTGCGTCAGGTCGATGCGCCAGCGGGCGAGGCCCACGAGGTAGGCCGCTACCGCTATGGCAATCACCGTGATGGCTAATCGTGTCAGGCTCTGCTTTTTCATGGTGCGCGTTACCATTTCCTTGACTCAAGTGCGGTTCGGGTGAGGACCACGAATATGGCGCAGATGGCGGCAAAGTAGGCCAGGTCGCGGGTGTCTATAACCCCTCGGCTCATGGCGCTGTAGTGCTCCTCGATGCTGATAGAGGTGAGCAGGTATTGGGCTTTGGCGAATATGCCCAGTTGTCCCACGCGGCTGATGCCCGAGTAGGCCAGCAGGCAGAGCACCACGGCCATGATGAAGGCCACGATTTGGTTGTCGGTGGTGCTAGAGGTGAACACGCCTATGGAGGCGTAGGCCATGGCCAGGCACAGCAGGCCGATGAACGACCCCCATGTGCCCCCCGTGTCGATGTTGCCCACGGGGCTGCCCAGTGCGTAAACCGAGGCGAAGTAGATGAGCGTGGGCACCAGCAGCAGCACCACCAGCGCTATGGCTGCCAGCAGCTTGCCCATCACGAGCTGCAGGTCGCTTATGGGGCGGGTGAGGATGAGCTCGATGGTGCCCGTCTTCTTCTCTTCCGAGAACGAACGCATGGTAACGGCTGGCACTAGGAACAGGAACACCCATGGGGCAATGGTGAATAGGGGGTCGAGCGTGGCGTAGCCGCTATCGAGCACGTTGAGCGCACCGGGAAAAACCCACATGAAAAGCCCGGTGAGCGCAAAGAATACCACAGCCACTAGGTATCCCGTGAGGCTGGAGAAAAAGCTACTCAGCTCCTTTGTGAAAATGGCGAACATCTGTTTTTGTGTATTAGAACAACCGTATGGGCTCAGTGGAGTCGGGCGGGGTGGGAAGCTGGGGCACGATTGGGCCCTCGGTCTCGGCCTGCAGCTCATCGATGCTCACTATGCTTACATCCTGATAGTAATGGGCTATGATGCGCTCGTAGCTCCAGCCCCTGTTGGCCATGGCCATGGCGCCCTCCTGGCAGAGGCCCACGCCATGGCCATAGCCGCGCCCGCTGAGGCGCACGTCGTGCTTGTGGGCCGATACGTTGAACCACGCCGATTTGAGGTTGAAGCGCTCGCGCACCTTGGTGGTGGGGATGCGCACCCCCTGCACCACGTAGTGGCTTTGCCGGGTTTTCTGCGTAAATCCGATGTCGGCGGCGGAGAGCCTTAGCGTGTCCACCCCCTGTTCGGCCAAAAAACGGCGCCACTGCGATAGCGGGATGCGGCGCTCCCAGGTGTAGCTCCGTCCGCCCGAGCAGAATCGGTCGGGCACCCCCACTAGATAGGGCATGGCCGCGACCCACACATCCTCGGAGTTGGCGGTGTGCCCTCCGCAGTTGGCGTGGAATGCTGCGGCGATGGGCTTGCGCTGTGCGTCCACTATTATTAGGTCGCGGGTGTCGTTGGTGGCCTCGAATATGCGGTTGTTATCGCTGCGGCCTTTGTAGGCCTGACAATGTACGCCATCGCATAGGTTGAAGCCCTCGTCGGCATGGCGGTGCAGGTTGGCGTAGGTGTAGGTGCGGACGATTAGGGCCTGGGCGCGGTAGAACTCGGGGGCGCGGTTGGGGCCGGCCTCGGCCTCCACCACGGCGGCCACGTACTTTTCCTGTTCAATCAGGTTGATGGCCATCAGGCGGTGGAAGTCTACGTAGAAGTTCATGTTGTCATCGTAGAGCCTAGCGGGGAGCGAGGGGACGATCGGCTTTATGCGCACCAGGTCGTGGCCGGTTTGGCCCACTAGGGCCACTCGGCGGTGCGTACCCCAGTCGTGCTGGGCATCGCGCACCGATATGGAGTCGCCCTTACGGGTGATGTACACCAGCTGGTTCGCGCTCACGCTGATGGCGGTGTCGGGCATCACTAGGCGGTATTGTCCATGGGTAGGGGTGAGCAGCAGGCTGGAGAGCGGGGTCTCATTGAATATGCTGATGCTGAGCTTTTGTGCCCATATTGCATGGGGGAGCAGGAGCAGCGATATGGCTATGATTTGCCTTATTTTCATGACATTGATGCTATGCATGGCGTGGGGCATTCATGTTATTGATTTCCTGTACCATGCGGGCCCCGGTGCGAACCGAGGCCCCTGGCTGGCCTAGGTGCTGGCGCAAATCGGCGTAGTCGGCTAGCTGGCGCTCGCGTCCGGGCTGGCCGGGCAGCAGTTTGCTGGCCTCGGCAAATAGCGTGTCGGGCGTAAGTTTATACTGTATCAGCTCCTTAACTGTTTCTTTGTCAGTGCATAGATTTACGAGCGATATGTATTTCACCCTGATTACCAATGCCCCTATGAGCATGGTGAACAAGCTGCCTCGGTAGCATACCACCTGAGGTGTGCGCAGCAAAGCGGTTTCGAGCGTAGCTGTACCCGATGTTACAAACGCTAACTCACTATGTTTCAGCAGCTCGTATGTCTGGCCGAAAATAAGCTTTGCTTTGCTTCCATGCATATAGCGGCTGTATGTCTCAGGCGCAAGCGATGGCGCACCGGCAATCACAAGCTGATGGTTGGGGAAACGCTGCTCCATCTGCAGCATTATGGGTAGATTGTGCTGCAATTCTTGCTCCCTACTTCCTGCCAGCAGGGCTATTATGGGCTTGTCGGATAAGCCGTTACGCAGTAAGAACTCCTCGCGGGGGCGCGGTTCCGCAGCCTGCGCAATGGCATCGAGGGTGGGGTTGCCCTCGTAGATGGGCGTGATACCGTGCTGTTCGAAAAACTCGCGTTCGAACGGGAAGATGATGAACAGCTGGTCCACATCGCGGCGAATTTTGCGCACCCTGCGAGTGTTCCACGCCCACACCTTGGGGGCAATGTAGTAGAACGTGCGTATGCCCGCCCTGTGGGCCTGCTTGGCTATGCGCAGGTTGAACCCCGAATAATCGACCAAGATTAGCACATCAGGGGCGAAGTCGGCGATGTCGGCCAGGCACATACGCGCCCGCTTGGCAATGGTGCGTATGCTCTTGAGCACCTCCCAGAAGCCCATTATGGCCATGTCGCGGTAGTGAGCCACGAGTGTGCCACCCTGAGCCGCCATCAGGTCGCCGCCAATGTAGCGGAAGTCCGCCTGCGGATCGGCCTGCGCTATGCCACGCATGAGGTTGGAGGCGTGCAGGTCGCCCGATGCTTCGCCAGCTATGAGATAGTATTTCACTTGCTATCGGTTGTTTGGTGGTGTTGGGACTGCAAATATTTGGCCAATGCTATGGTTTTTAAAAACAAAATTTTACAATAAAAACCAATATCGACAGCGCAATGGTAGCACCGAGCGTTCCCTGTGCCGCCTTGAGCCAGTTGGTCCATATAAAAATAAAAAACACAAGCAAATTTGGGACTAAGCATAGCGATAGCACCGAGGCCAACGAGCCACGCAGTTTCGCCACTTTTATAAATGTGGTAAGCGCAATATCGGGGTGAATGTAGAGCCACTGCCCAATTAGCACAAGCAGCGGAAATAAAAATCCGCTCAAATATCCCACCAATTGGATGTTATAGCGACTTGTAGGTTTGCCTAATTGTATCATAAAAAATTAGTTTACCTCCAGTATTTTTATTGCATCAATGGCCGTATGCATGGTGAGGTCGGCCTGGAGCGGCACCACGGTGATGTAGCCCTGCGATAGCAAGTACTCGTCGGTGTCGGGGGCGTTGGGCTCAAGGTTCTCGAAACGGCCACCCAGCCACAGTTCGGTGCGGCCATCGGCTCCGGTGCGCACGTCGAACTCCTCGTGCCACAGGCCGTTGCACTGCCGCGCCACGCGCACACCGCGCACCTGCTCGAGCGGCAGGTTGGGCAGGTTCACGTTTAGGCAGCTGCCCAGCGGAAGGCCATGCTCCAACACGTGGCGTATGATGGCGGGCGCATAGCGCAGAGCCGCGCCGAAATCGGGGTGCGGGCTGTAGTCGAGGTGCGAGAAACCGATGCTGGGCATGTTGTACATGCAGCCCTCCATGGCCGCGCCGATGGTGCCGCTGTAGAGCGCGCTCACCGACGAGTTGGAGCCGTGGTTGATGCCCGACACCACGAGGTCGGGCTGGCGGAGCTTGTGGTGGTTCATGGCCACCTTGATGCAATCGACTGGGGTGCCATCGACCGAATAGACATCGTAGCCTGGCTCCGACTGGCGATGCTGCACATGCAAGGCCCGCGCCGAGGTGATGGCGTGCGACATGCCCGACTGGGCCGTCTCGGGGGCCACCACCACCACATCGCCCAGCGGGCGAACCATTTGCGTTAGAACGGCTATGCCCTCGGAGGAGTAGCCGTCGTCGTTGGTTACGAGTATCAGCTTGCGGTTGCTCATGTTATAGTGCTACTTTTGAGCCACAAAGATAGGAAAAAGTACTGCATTTGCGCAACAATACAACGATAGGTTTCTTGGTAAGATTTGCAACGCTCAACGTTTTTGCCTACATTTGTGCCTATATTGTGCATCAAGCCAACCATGGAAACAACCATCGCCACTTACATTAAGGAGCTCGACCAGCTCTACCAAACCGGCATCACCACCGAGCACTCGTTTCGTCCTGCCTTACAGCGTCTTCTGCAAGATTGCACGGGCTACACCGTTATCAACGAGCAGAGCCACATCGATTGCGGCGCGCCCGATTTGACGCTGCTGAGCAAAGACCTGCCCATTGCCTATATTGAGGCCAAGGACCTCGACGACGGCGACCTCGACGGGCGCAAGAAAAACCGCGAGCAGTTCGACCGCTACAAAGCTTCGCTCGACACCATCATATTTACCGACTACTTAGATTTCCACCTCTACGAGCGCGGCGAATGGCAGCAGTCGGTGCGGTTGGCCGAGATTCAGGGCAACAAAATACGCCTCAGCGATGCCGACCGATTCGCCTCACTGATGGAACACCTGAAGGCCGCCCGCCCGCAGCGCATCAGCTCGGCAAAAAATCTGGCGCAAATAATGGCGGGCAAGGCTCGACTACTGCGCGACATCATTGAGCAAGCCCTGATGCTCGACGGCGACACCCCCACCGAGCTGCGCGGCTACATGGAGGCGTTCCAGCAGGTGCTAATCCACGACATCACGCCTAAGCAGTTTGCCGACCTCTACGCGCAAACCATCACCTACGGCATGTTTGCCGCCCGACTGCACGACACCACGCCGCAGGATTTCACCTGCTCCGAGGCCGCCAACCTCATCCCAAAGAGCAACCCCTTCCTGCGCAAGGTGTTCCA
>JAFTDN010000065.1 GCA_017454165.1 Bacteroidales bacterium
CTCCGACGAATCCTTTCCGCCAAAGGCAAAGGCATCAACAAACTGACCATCAGCAGTATTGGCCATAGCAAAGAAGAAATCGGTGGTATCTGCCGCTAGTTTTGGAGCTAGCCCATTGAGCACTATTCCATTACCTAAATCTGCCTTAACCGCGAACAAACCAGCCATCAGCAGCTTATCGCCTGCTACCTCCATAGCGTAGGGTTTTACGTAGGGTTGCGCATATTTGTCGCCATAGGACTCCGCAACGATAAACCTGTCCCATACCCACCCAGTGGTGGCATTAATCTTGGCCAGCAGCAGACCATTATAAGGACTATCATCAGCAGTTCTAGGAGCATCCCAGATCTTATCGCCGCAAGATACTGTGTCTTGCATACTTACAGCCCAATACACATCATCTCCCTCAACAGCCAAACTAAGCGAGGATAGAAGCACCTGGTTGTTCGCATTTATCCGCGGGCGTATGGTGTCCAAACGCACAAAAGCATTCGTGCTCACATCGTATATACCCATAAAAGCTATCTTATGTGGCGTAGTAGGAGTACCCATACCGAATGGATCGTATTTATTCGACTCCATTATGTCCACACCATCTATTTTAAGAAGCCCCGTCAGGTTGCCAGCCAAGGCAATTCTATTACCTACCGCTGCCATACTGCGAATGCTAAGGTCAGCAGGTTCTATAGCAAATCCCATCATCGAAAGTATTTCATCGGTCTCCTCAGCCACCAACTGCTTCATTCCAAGCGGTTCACCATTGGGGGAGATGAGGAGCATCAGCACCTTGAAGCCATCATCGGGTATTGGCAGGCTGGTAACACCATCGGCGGCCACCATCAGGCCAGCACCTCTGACACGCACGGCCACCATCAGGTTGTCGCCCATCATGGTAGCAGCCTGAACCTTGGTGTCGCCGTTTATATACATACCCCACTGCTCCGAGCCATCGGGGCCGTATTTAAGCAGGTATGAACACACAGCAGAACCCGCTGGTGTAATCTTTTTGCCAGCGAAGTCGAACTCTGTGTCGAATCCTCCAAGCAGGTAGGTTGATCCGTCGGGGCCTGCCAAAGCCAGCTCGCTGCTCAGAGTGGGGGCAGCCATGGTGCCCTGTACCTGTAGCGGTTGCTTGGCCGCAAACTCAAACTGCGCGTGGGCTGCTGTGGCTGCAAAACCAAGCAGCAGCGTTGTCAACATCAGGTTGTAGATTGTTCTCATAACGGTTAGTATTTAGTGGTTAAACATAGGTTGCGCTATAGATTGGCATTGCCCTCGCGGGCCTCCTTGGGGATGGGTATGGTGTAGCGGGCATCGGCCCGATTGAGCCTATGGATTGCCCCGTTGTAACGGTGTATCAGCTGTTGCTGCGATGTACGGCGAAGGTCGAACCAGCGATGTCCCTGGAATGCCAGCTCGCGGGCACGCTCGTTGAGCACCTCATCGAGCAGCTGCTCCTGCGCATCGATGGTGGCCATGCGGGTGCTGTCGGTGGCAAAGGTGGCGGCATCGAGGCGGTTGCGTTTGAGCGTAAGCAATGTATCACGGGCAGCGGCAGTATTACCCAAACGCACGTGCGCCTCGGCCATGCTGAGATACAGCTCGCCCACGCGGAAGGTAGTGCGGTAGGCATGGCTGCCATCGGCAGCTATAACGTACTCGCCGGGAGCGGTTTCACGCACGGTGAGGTTCATAAAGCGGAGGTCGCCCGTGGGGTCGAACAGGGCCATGATGTCGCCCGAAGGGCGAGCGGCTTTCAGGTAATCGGCGGTAATCACGAAGTCGAGGGCCTGAATGCACTCAGGCGAAGTGTGATGCGCGGGAGCCACGGCACGGTTACGGTTGAGGTCGAGCAACGTTCCGCCCAGCGCCAACGCTTGCTGCGCAGCACCGATGGCCTCGTTCCAGCGTGCCATGTAGAGGTATAGACGCGAACGGAACGCCCATGCAGCCTGCACCGACCAGCGGTAGGCCAACGTGCCAGTCCATCGCGGAGCGTTCAAATATTGCATAGCTGAAGCAATGTCGGCCTCAACGCTGGCATAGACCTGCGCCACCGTGCTGCGGCTAAGCGTGGTCTCGGTGTCGGTGTTCATGGAGAGCGGCACGGCGGGGGCGTTCAGCGTAGAGTCGGCGTAGGGCGGGGCGAAAAGGCAGACCAAGGTAAAATGCGCATAGGCCCGCAGGCAGTAAGCCTCGCCCACCATCTGCTCCATGGCGGGCGTTAACCCATCGGCATCGGCCAGCTCTTCGATGATATGGTTGGCCAAATAGGTGATGTGGTAGTAATCTTTCCACTGAAACGAGGCTGTATAGTCCGATGGGGCGTTGTCGTTCCAGGTGTAGATGTCGAGGTAGCTGGCCTCGCTGTACGAGTCGGCGGCATTGAGCTGCACCTCATCGGAACGGAACATGGCCAGCCCACGATCGGTGGGGAAACGCGAATAGGCATTGGTGAGCAGGGCGCGGTACTGCTCCTCGTTTTCGGGGATTACGCTACCCACGGGCTTTATGTCGAGAAAGCTCTCGCAGGCCGCCAAACCCATCACTATTGGGAGCAAAATCGCAATATGTAAATATCTCATTTTCATAGTTTTACACATTTAAAACCCGACATTCAGGCTGAGCGTAACGGTTTTAGGTATGGGCTGGGCGAATGGATTCTTCATGGTTTCAGGATCCATAAAGCCATCGTAATCAAGTCCATACACCAATAAATTAGTGCCCTCGAGGGCAATTTTGAGGCTTTCGATGTGCCAGCGGCTGATGATGCTGCTGGGCAGCGAGTAAGCCAACCGCACCGACTGCAGGCGGACATAGCCCGCATTGCGCAGGTAGAGCGACAGGCTCTTGTCGTAACCAAAATCGTTGTAAGCCCCGTATTCGGTGGCCACATAGCGGGTGGTGGTAGTTCCATCGGGCAGCGTCCACTGGGCATTGCTCTTGTCGGATATGAGGCGGGGATACTGCCCGTTGGGATTCTCAGGAGTCCAACGGCTAAGGATGTGATCGGAGGTATTCAACCCACGGTCGTAGCGGGTGATGTCGTAGTAGGGTCTAATGAGGACGCGATGGCCGAGGTTGGCCGCTGCCGATAGAGACAACTCCCAGCCGTCGAAACGCAGCTGGGTGGAGAGTCCGCCGCTGTACGGAGCCTCATCGGTGCCGGCGTACTGATAGACGCGCCGCTCATCAACCGCGCTAAGACCTCGTGTCGCGCTGGGTCCCATCATGCTGATGCTCAGCAGGTCGGAAATCAGCACGGGGTCATCATTGGTGTTATAAATGAGCGGGTAGCCCTGCTGGTCGAGACCCGCATAGGGCAGCACGAACACCGCGCCCACGGGGTAACCCTCGCCCACGGGTGTACGCTGGTCGGAGCGCACGGTGAGCTTGTGCACGGTGTTCTGGTTGTAGGCCAGATTGAGGCCGACGTTCCACTGCCAGCGCTCAGTCTTCACGGGCGTAGCCATCAGATTGAGCTCCACCCCGCTATTGCTCATGCTGCTCCAGTTGATGGTGGCGTAGTCGAAACCCGTTTCGAGGGGCAGCTGCTTCATGCCTATCAGGTCGTTGCTGCGGCGATGGTAGTAATCGGCACTGAACTTCAGGCGATTACGCAGCAGAGCGATGTCGAACCCCAGGTTCACCGAAGCGGTCTTCTCCCAGCGCAGTTTCTCGTTGGGCGGGGCGCTCACGCTGATGTTCTTCTCCGAGCCGCCGGGGAGCAACGTGGCGTTCTGCTTCCACTCGCCCACCAGCTTGGGCGACGTCGATTTGTCGATGTTTCCCTGCAATCCGTATGAGGCGCGTAGGCTAAGATCCGAAAGCCAATCGGCTTGGGGCATCCAGGGTTCATCGACCACGCGCCACAACGCGCTCACCGAGTAGAGCGGCAGGTAGCGGTACTTGGGATCTACGCCAAAAATGTTGCTGCCATCGTAGCGGATGCTCGCTCCCATGGTATAGCGACCACGGAATGTATAAGATGTTGTGGCAAAGAATGATACAAAGGCGTTCTCGTAGAGATTTCGGCGGAACAGGGGAAAATTAGTCCCCGTTGCATAGGTCTCATTGGGGTATATTATCGGCTTTATTGTAAGCGTATTATCATCGTAACCGTATGCAGCGGAGAAAGTTATCTTCTCGCTGTTGCGGCGCATCTCGGTGCCAAACATCACCTCCAGCTCATGCTCCTCGGCCAGCGTAGCGCGATAGCGGAGCATATTCTTCCAGGTGTACTGAAAGGCGTTGGTGGCAGTGTTTTTGAGAATACCGCCCTCGGGGATGAACGAGCCCGATGCCAATTTGCCCTTCTCGCGCTCGTAGCGGGTGGCGTAGCTCTGCGGGTCGGAATGCGATTCTACCTCCTGTAGGTCGTATTGCAGGCCGAGCTGCATCTCATAGACCAATCCCTCCATGATGCGCAAATCGAGGTCGAATAGAGCATTTAAAGCCTTCTTATCAAGCACGTTGCTGGTAGATTGGCGTTCCTGCACTATGTTGAAAGCCAGCGCATCGCCCGCGTTCTGGCCGTAGCCCTGCATATCGAGGTCGGGCGCAAACGAACCATCGGCGGCATACACCTGCTGATATGGATTGGCACGGCGCGAGTAGAACAGCGGGTTGCTAAAACCCGTGGTGGTAGTGAGGTACGAGGAATTGCGGCGCTGGTTGCCGAATAGGCTCACGCCCAACTTCAAGCGGTCGGTAAAGCGGAATTCGGTCTTGGCCGTAATGTTATAGCGCTGCGCCCCAACTCCGATGGTGCTGGCCTTTTCATCGTAGTAGCCCGCCGAGAAATAATAATTGGCGTTGTCGCTACCGCCCGATAGGCTCAAAAAGTGGTCGTGGCTCAACGCAGGACGAAACAACACCGATGCCCAATCGGTGTTTACGCTACGCAGGACATCTAACTGTTCTTGCGTGGCGGACGACAAGGCCGCCACGCCTCCGCCCTGTAGGGCGGAACGCTCGCCCGCAGCATCAATAATGCGGGCCACTGCTCCCTTGCTGCTCATGTAGCCGTAATCGCTCCGCGCCAAAGCCAGCTCCAAATCCACCTTTTGGTCGGCGTTGAGCAGGCGCAAACGGTCGAGGCTGGGGTTGGCCACCACGGCCAGCTTGCCGCTATAGTTCACGCGGATACGCCCATGCTTACCCCGTTTGGTGGTGATTACGATTACACCGTTGGCCGCCCGTGCGCCATAGATGGCCGTAGCGGCAGCATCCTTTAGCACCGTAATATTCTCAATATCAGAAGGATTTATGCCCGCAATCGACGACGAGTAGAGTTGGTCGATGTTGTTCTCCTCCAGGTCGGGCAGGTCGGTTCCCTCGAGCGGAATGCCATCGAGCACCCACAGCGGGTCCTGCGTACCGTTTAGCGACGAAGTGCCGCGTATGCGGATTTTTGGAGCCGAGCCTGGCGCCCCCGACATGGCCTGCACGCTCACGCCCGACAGCTGTCCGGCGAGCATCTGGTCCACGCTCATGGCCACCCGTGGAGCATCGTCGATGTTGAGTTTAGCCACCGAGGCCGTAACCTTGCGTCGCTCCACATCGCCGTAGCCCGTAACCACTACCTCGCTAATGTTCTGCGCATCAGCCTCAAGTTGAACCGTCAATGGTCCATCAACGCCCGAAACATCGATAATTTGGGGCTTATACCCGATGTAACTCACCATTATGCGCTGCGTGGTGGTGGGCAGCGACATGTTGAATCGGCCATCGACATCGGCCGACGTGCCGCCAACGCTGAAATCCACATCGTTTGAGTTGAGCCTTAGGGCCACCACCGTAGCGCCCACCAAGGGCTGACCATCGAGCATATCCACCACAGTACCGCTAACCGAGCGCACCTGCGCCTGCGCGGCAATGGTGGCCAACAAAATCAGCAATATGGTTGCTATACGTTTCATAACCAAATGTTTATTGGTTGGTATTTAGCGCATGGTCTATTCTCATCAAAAGGTCGGTGTAGTGGTTTTGGGTGGCACGGTCGCCGCTCTGCTGGCTCTGCGCCAGCAGCTTGCGTATGCGCAGCAGCTCGCCCCGCTTGCTCGACATCACTTCCGATGAACGGTTGAGCTGGGCAAACTTTATGCGCCGCTCGGCGTTCTCAAAATGACGATCGTGCTCATGGTCTATCGCGCAGCCATGCACCAGCCCGCACATGCACACGCCCTGCTGGCTTTGATGCTGATACCCATGCTCGTGCAGCTTTTTACTCTCCTTGCTGGCGGCATTGCGGTCGCTGGCAATAATGAGCGCATCCACGTAGTTTTTTTGCGTAATGCGCTCGTGGATGGAAAGCGACTTACGCGCCTGTGTTTTGGCGAATAAAGCGCGGTGCAGGTCGTCGAGCAAATCGAGCACCGTGTAGGCCTTCGCACCTTGGGCGGCCTCGTGTTCATACATACGCGAGAGGCGTTCCTCGTCGAGCAAATCCCAAAAAATATAGGACTGATAGTACTTGAAAATCTCCATCGGAGCGTATTCGAACGGCCCATCGGGCGAGTTTTTGGTTGGGAGCACCTTACTGTATATGGGGGCAGCAAAAAGCCATTCAGGATACGTAAACACATGCTCCACAAGAAATTGCACCGCTTTGCGCTGCATATCGGCAGGCACAAACTCAAAGGAGTTAGCATCGTCCATATAGTGCCTGTCGTTCAGATAGATGCCACCAACATTGGCCATCACGTGGTAGGAGTACAGGTGCCACTGGTCGATGATGTCGTGCAAGAATTTGCCCGCCTCAATGTGATGCCCCTTGCTGGCCTCGGTCCACTGTAGCACCTGCGGCACGATGGCCTTCAGGCTGCGGATGCCCAGCAGCGATGCCTCCACAGCGTTGTTGCCCACGTCCTCGCTGAGCGAGCGAGGATCCACCGCCGAGCGGGCCTCCTGCTGCGGGCCGTAGAAGTGGCGCGGGTTGCCCCTATGCTGCTCCATGAAACGGCGCAGATGGGCGGCCTCGTCGTGCGGGCGCTGCGCACCGTACCAGCGGTAGGCAAACTCGATGGCGAAGCGGTCGTACTCGCCAATGCGGGGCGTAAGGCGCACAACGCCATCGCCGGGCTGCGCCACATAGTTGAACCGAGCGTAATCCATTATGGATGTGGCCGTTCCGTGCCGCTCGGTGAACTGCGGATTGCGCAGCGAGTCGATGGAATAGGCAAACGACGCGGCCATGTTGTGCTTCAGACCCAGCGTATGGCCAATCTCGTGCGCCGCCACAAAGCGTATGGCGCGTCCCATCTGCTCATCGGATATGGTATTGCGACGCAGCGAGGTGTCGAGCAGGCCGTTTTGCAGGCGCAGCCAGCGGTGCAGGGCCACCATCACATTGTGCCACCACATCACATCGGCCTCAATGATTTCGCCGCTGCGGGGGTCGATCACCGATGGCCCCATGGCGTTGGCCAGGGTCGATGCGGCGTATGTAACCACCGAGTATCGGGCATCATCGGGGTCGAAATCGGGGTCGTTAGTGGGCGCATCCAAGGCCACTATGGCGCGGCGGAACCCAGCCTGCTCAAAGGCAGGCTGCCAGTCCTCTATGCCGCGCTTAATCCACTCGCGCCACTGCGGCGGCGTGGCGGGGTCAATGTAGAACACGATGGGCTTAGCGGGCTCCACCAGCTCGCCGCGCAGGTAGCGTTCGGCTTCCTCGGGCTTAGGCTCTAAGCGCCAACGGGTAACGAGTTCGCGCTGCTCCACGCGCTGCTGCGCATCGGCGAAGTACCAACGCGGTACGCTGAAGTAGCCCACCCGCTCATC
This sequence comes from Bacteroidales bacterium, assembly GCA_017454165.1. Lineage (GTDB taxonomy): Bacteria > Bacteroidota > Bacteroidia > Bacteroidales > Tenuifilaceae > RGIG6076. The sequence goes on from JAFTDN010000065.1 coordinate 7,786, forward strand.
GGCAAAACGCGGCACCATGGGCTTTTCGGGCAGCAGCACTACGTTGGATGTGAGCACCACGGTGAGCGTGGAGTGCTCCTCGGCACCCGGGATGCTGGCCGTGAGCTCCGAGCGAGCTATCACATTGCTATCGAAGCATTTAACGCCCATTATACGCGACAGATCCCTGCTGGGCGATGTGCCCAGCCCCATCATGCCGAATGGGTTCATCAGAGCCGAGCTGGAGCCATCGAACAGCCTATTGGCCTTCACCACCACGTTGCCGCAGGGCGCGTAGCACTCCACGTCGAGGGCCTCCACCACGTTGGCTATGAAGTTGTCGCGCACCGAGGCAGCAATGGCATCGCTGCTATCGCAATCGGCCATCGGCTTGTTATCCCTGATATACAGCTTGTTGTGCAGCGAATCTAGCTCTAGGTTCACCATCAAGTTCTGATAGTTGATACCCCTATTCAGGCCGGTTTCGTTGAGCTTATCGCCCACCGCCGACACCTTGTTTACCACCAGTAGGTCGCGCCCCATGATACCCCGAGGTATCTCCAAGAAATAATCCTTTCCCACCCGCGCCACATGCACGAACCCCGAATCGATAGGTGTTTCCTTTGGTATTACATCACCATACTTCTTATTCTTGCTCTCATTGCTGGCGCTGGCCGTTGTCTTGTCCTTATCAGTCGACTGCTTGGGTGGGCGCTTGGCCCATCCTGCTAGGCTTGGCTGCATCAGCATTGCCAGCAGCAATGTCAGCCTAGCACTCTTACTCATCACGTAGCTCATTTTTCTAACGTTTATACACCTTTCCCATTACAGCCACTCGCTATGCCACTTGCTTTATGCCTCAGCAGCAATGCTGTTTTCGTAATGGTTGGGTATGGGTTGGTTTTTACGCTTCGTTTAGGTTCGCAATATAGGTATTTTTTCTTCATGATGATACTCAACGAGAAGAATATTGCGACATTTGGGAATATCACCTATAATTGCCCCACAAGGCAGCCCATCGAACCAAACTGGCAGCTATTTAAAGAAAATTTTTCTACAAATGACACAAACAACTAACAATTAGTCGATTGCAAATGCCATGCAGCACCGCTTCGCGGGGGCACGAAGCCCCACGGCTACCTGCTTGGCGATGCAAGCATAGGATGGCGTGGGCGGGTTGCGCCCGCTACACCTTCTTCAGGTTCATGTCGAGGCTGCTGATCTGGTGCGTGATGGCGCCCACCGAGATGTAGTCCACGCCGCACTCGGCATAGTCGCGAATGGTTTCGAGGGTGATGCCGCCCGACGACTCGGTGGGTATACGCCCGCCGATGAGCTCCACGGCGCGGCGGGTATCGGCCACGCTGAAGTTGTCGAGCATGATGCGCTGCACACCACCCACGCGTAGCACGGTCTGCACATCGTCCAACGAGCGGGTTTCGAC
>JAFTDN010000066.1 GCA_017454165.1 Bacteroidales bacterium
CCCCCGCCTGTTGTCTACCGTCCCGCTGGGGTGGCCTGTCGAACAGCGTTGGCTGCGCGTAGCCCCAGCGGGGCGTAGGAATACAGCCGTGGGTGCCAACCCGCGGTATGTGGTATACGGTATGTGGTACGCGGTACACGGTATGCGGTATGTGGTACGCGGTATGCAGTGTACACACCCCACAGCGGGGGCATGTAGGGGGGCCGCGTCATTGCGAGGGCCGAAGGCTGCAACATCGGCGCATGGGGCGGTTCTCCCGCAGATGGTGCCGCCCAGCCCCAGCACCCCGCCAGCCATGTTTTACCTAACATCCACCCCCCCCAGCCAGTTACGTGCGTTTTGTCTTTTTTTTTACTACTTTTGCACTCCCGTTTAAAGCAAGCTCACTAACCAATGCGTAAGTATAATAAACTCATTACCATATCATTAATCATATACTGTCTGCTGCTGCTCGCGGGTCACTCGGCCCTTGCACAGAAGCACCCTGTCTTCGACCGTGGCATTGAGCAGAGCCTATTTGTGCCTAAGCATCAGTATTTTGCGGGATTTGGTGCATCGTATACCGTGGTAGAAAGCAACGACTACCGCCTGCTGGTGATGGAGGACCTGCGTGGTGAGGGCTACTCGCTGAGCGTAAGCCCCTACATGGGCTACACCTTCGCCGACAACATGGGCGCGGGTGTGCGCTTCCGCTATAAGCGCACCATGGTCGATTTGCGGGGCGTAACCATCTCGCTGAGCGAGGGCCTATCGTTCGGTCTCAACGACGCCTACATGATTACCCACTCCTACTACGGCACGGCTTTCTTCCGCAGCTACGCCAGCATTGGCAACAGCAAGCGGTTCGGTTTTTACAACGACATACAGGTTACCCTGGGCGGCGGTCAGAGCAAGACGACCCTGGGCAAGGGCGAAACCCAAACTGGCACCTACCAAACCTTCAAGGAACTCGAGGTGGGCATTGTGCCCGGGCTGGTGGCCTTCTTCAACAACTTTGCGGCGGTCGATGTGTCCATATCCGTGCTTGGCTTCAACGTCAAGCGGGTGGATCAGGTCACCAATCAGGTGTACAAGGGCGGGATGAAGTCCACCGCAGCCAACTTCCGTCTCAACCTATTGAGCGTAAACCTCGGTGTGTCGTTCTACATACCCACGCTAAACCCATTCTAAGCCATGCGAAGCGTTAAAGCCATACTGCTGAAGCTGGCCGTGGTGGTGGCCCTGCTGGTGGTGTCGTGCATCGAGAACGACATCCCGTATCCCATCATCGTAGCCGAGATATTGGAATTCGAGGTCGATGGGCAAATAGGGGAAGCGCAAATCGATACCGAAAAACGCGCCGTAACATTCGAGGTCGCCGACAGCATCGATTTGCAGCACCTGTACATCACCAAATTCAAGGTGGGCAGCAAGGTGCAGCCATCATCGGAGGGCGAGGGGAGCACTATTAGCTGTGTTGATAGCCTCGAGCTCATCCTCGAAACCTACCAGCAGTACCGCTGGGTGCTGTACGCTAAGCAGCCCTTCACGCCCGTGGTGCGCCTCAAGGGGCAGCAGGGCGAGACGCAATTCGATGGCGACACCATTCGCGTGTACGTCAGAAACATAAGCAAAGCAGCCATTGAGGAGCTGCGCCTGGCCGCTGGCAATCCTACCTATAGCCCCGCCCTGACCAGTATAACCGACTTCGCGCAGCCCATCGATATTGACGTAGCCACATACGGACGCACCAAGCACTACGTGCTGGTGGTGAGCGTGTTGACTGGTGCTATCGAAGGACCATCCATCGTGGAGTTCGAACTCGATGGGCAGGTGGGTGCAGCCCAAATCAATGCTGCCAAGCGCACCGTGAGCGTGGAGCTGCCCGAAACCGCCAACCTGCAGCACCTGAGCCTCACCAAACTAACGCTGAGCGAGGACGATGCCACCGCCTCCATTACCGTGGGCGACGAACTGGCCTGCGTTGATAGCCTCGAAATCACGCTCACCGATGCCGATGGCGAAGCCTACCTGTGGAAGCTCCACACCAAACAGCAGTTCACGCCCGTGGTGCGCCTCAAGGGGCAGCTGGGCAGCCATATCATGGCCAAGGACAC
>JAFTDN010000067.1 GCA_017454165.1 Bacteroidales bacterium
AAACAATGGTCAGCATAACTACAACACCAACCTATATCTATGAGAATGAAACAATTTGCCCCCTCTATCGCCATTGCCCTGCTGCTGGGCATCCCCCCCATCACCGCCACAGCCCAAGAGGCCAAACAGACCGAGGGGTACAAATTCACCTCCATAAAAGAGCTCCCCACCACCTCGGTAAAAAACCAGCACCGCTCGGGCACGTGCTGGAGCTTTTCGGGTCTAGGCTTCTTTGAATCAGAGCTGCTCCGCCAGGGCAAGCCCGAGGTGGATCTCTCCCCCATGTTCGTGGTGCGCATGGCCTACGCCGATAAGGCTGAGAAATTCGTGCGGATGCACGGTGCGCTCAACTTCGGCGGCGGCGGCTCGTTCTACGATGTATGGGACGTGATGCGCAAATACGGCATAGTGCCCATGGAGGTATACCAAGGACTGAACTACGGCGAGCAGATGCACGTGCACGGCGAGCTGGATGCTCTCACCGAGGCATACGTAAAGGCCGTAGTGAAAAACCCCAACCGCAAGCTGTCCAGCGCATGGCTCAAGGGGTTCAACGGCATAATGGATGCCTATCTGGGCGCAATACCCGAAAACTTCACCTATAAGGGCAAAACCTACACCCCAAAATCGTTCGCCGAGTCGCTCGGCCTCAAGCTCGATGACTACGTGTTCGTCTCATCGTACTCCCACCACCCTTTCTACACGCAGTTCATCATAGAGGTGCCCGACAACTGGCAGCTGGCCACGGTGCACAACGTGCCCATAGCCGAGCTGGAGCAAATCATAGACAACGCCATCGACAACGGCTACCCCGTGGCCTGGGCTAGCGATGTGAGCGAGGGTGGGTTTAGCTGGAAGCATGGCGTGGCCATAGCACCCGACATGGAGAGCCAAGAGCTACAGGGCTCCGACATGGCCCGCTGGACCAAAATGACCGCCAAGGAGAAAAACGAGAAAGCATTCGAGAGACCGGGCAAAGAGCTCAAAATCACCCAGGAGATGCGCCAGGCCGAATTCGACAACTTCCAAACCACCGATGACCACGGCATGGTGCTGGTGGGCAAGGCCAAAGACCAAAACGGCACCATTTACTACAAAGTGAAGAACAGCTGGGGGGCCGACGGCAAGTACAACGGCTTCTTCTACGCCTCCAAGCCCTTCGTGATGTACAAAACAATGTCAATCATGGTGCACAAGAGCGCAATCCCGAAGTCCATAGCCCAAAAACTTGGCCTATAAGCATTCTCCGATACACCTCAACCCCACTTCAAACACCACACCCATGGGCAGCACCAACACCTCCCTCCACATAAAAGGCACGTCAAAAAGCCCTGCAATCGATTTCAAGCCAGGAATGCTCTCCATTGAGGGGCGCTCAATACCTGAGAATGCCGTGTCATTCTACGAACCCGTGCTGGCGTGGATTGAGCAGTACCTGAAGTCCCCCGAAACCCTCACCAAGGTGAACTTCAAGATCGAGTACCTCAACAGCAGCTCCAACCGATTCATATACAACATTCTGAAAGCCCTCGATGAAGCCTACCAAAAGGGCACCAACATCGTGGTGAACTGGTACTACGAAGAGGACGATGACACCATGCGCAACACGGGCAACGATTTCCAAGCCATGGTCTCGCTACCCTACAGGCTGATTCCCGTTGAAGAAATATAGCTCCCCCCTGAACCGAAATAAAAATGGCCTCCACAAGGTGGAGGCCATTTTTATTGGCATCACCATGCCTAAGCCCGCTGGGGGATGTGCTCCAGCACGTAGAGCAGCAGCCTCCAGAACCTCTGCGTGGTGTCGATGTCGATCCGCTCGTCGGGCGAATGCACCCCGCGCAGGGTGGGGCCAAAGGAGATCATGTCGAGCTCGGGGAATTTCTCCAAGAACAAGCCGCACTCCAGCCCCGCGTGTATGGCTCGCACCACGGGCTCCACGCCAAAAAGGTGCTCGTAGGCCGCACGTGTGATGCGCAGAATCTCGGAGTCGGTATTGGGGGCCCAGCCGGGATAGCCATCGGTATGGCGCACATCGGCCTGCGCCAGCAGGAACACGCTCTCCACCATGTTGGCGATGTCGGCCTTGGCCGAATCGACCGAGCTGCGCTGACTGGTGGTTACCACCGCCTGCTGCCCATTGAGCTTCACAGAGGCTAGGTTGGTGGAGGTCTCCACCAGCCCCTGCAGACTGCGGCTCATGGCCATCACACCGTGCGGACATGCGTAGAGTGCATTCAGCAGGCGGTGCTGAACCTGCCCCTCGAGCACCGTGGCGGGCGCGTCCACCTCCTCCACGGCGATGGACAGCGAGGGCTCGGCATCGCGCCACTCGGCCACAATCTCATCGCGGAGGGCCACCAGGTGAGCCATGGCCGCCTGCTTTTGGGCATCGGGCAGCAGCCCCACGGCATAGCCCTCGCGGGCTATGGCGTTACGCAGGTTGCCTGCATCCATCGTGGAAAGGCGCAGCCCGAAGCGCTGCGCGGCCTCCCACACCATGCGCGTGAGCAGCTTGACGGCGTTGCCCCTGTGCTTGTTGATGTCATCGCCAGAATGGCCGCCCAGCAGTCCCTTCACCTCGATGCGCATGGCCGTATGGGCAGCTGGAGTGGGCTCGGTGCGGTAGTCGAAGGTGGCCACGGTGTCCGCCCCGCCGGCGCACCCTATGAACAGCTCCCCCTCGTCCTCGGAGTCGAGGTTTATGAGGATTTTACCGCTGAAGAAGCCCGGTTGCATCTCGAAGGCTCCGGTGAGCCCCGTCTCCTCGTCCACGGTAAACAGGCACTCCAGCGGGCCATGCTTGATGGTAGTGGAGGCCAAAATGGCCATCTCTGCGGCCACGCCTATGCCATCATCGGCACCCAGCGTGGTACCATTGGCGCGCACCCATTGCCCATCGCGGTAGGGCACAATGGGATCTGCATCGAAGTCGTGCTGCACATCGTTGTTCTTCTCGCACACCATGTCCATGTGGCTCTGCAGCACCACGGTTTGCAGGTGTCCGAAGCCCGGCGTGGCGGGCTTACGGATGAGCACGTTGCCAGCGGCATCGGTGTGCCGCTCTAGGCCGTGGGCAGTGGCGAAGTCCTCAAGGAACTTGATGATTTTACCTTCCCGCTTAGAGGGGCGCGGCACCTGGCAGATGTCCACAAAATGCTTCCACACCTCGCGGGGCTCTAGATTCAGAATATCGGTCATCGCTTTATCTTTATTATTAACATTTGAACGCTACATCGGGTTCACCACCGCCATAGCCCTGACGGGCAAGATGGACATGGGTTATATGATTCCCCTCATCCTATCCTCAAACGCCGACAGGGCGGCCTTGGCACCTTCGCCCATGGCGATTGCGATTTGCTTGTAGGGCACGTTGGTCACATCGCCCGCAGCGTACACGCCGGGGATTGAAGTACGGCACGATGCATCCACCGCTATTTCCTTGCGGGGTGTGAGCTCTAGATGCTCGGCAACTATCTGACTATTGGGCGCTAGCCCAATCTGCACGAATACGCCATCGAGCCTGATATCGCGCTCCTTGTTGGACACCCTGTCCTTCACCATAAGGCCTACCACCTTGTCGTTCTGCACAAGAATTTGGGTGGTCTGCGAGTTCACGAGCACCTCGGTGTTGCCCATGCTGCGCAGCTTGTCCATCAGCACGCTGTCGGCGCGACAGGCATCAGCAAATTCAAGCACGGTAACGTGCGAGCAGATGCCAGCTAGGTCGATGGCCGCCTCGATGCCCGAGTTGCCACCGCCCACCACGGCCACGCGCTTGTCCTTATAGAACGGCCCATCGCAGTGGGGGCAGAAGTGGACACCGCGCCCCAGCAGCTGCTCCTCGCGCTCGAGGCCCAGCCTACGCCAGCTGGCCCCGGTGGCTATTATCACGGCGGGGGCGCAGAACACCTCGCCGCCCTTGGTGGCTATCCGCTTCTCCTTGCCCTTTAGGGTCATACGCTCTACCCTGCGGTTCTCGAACACCTCCACACCCCCATGGGCGCGGAGGTTATCGCGCAGGTCGTTGGCCAATGTGCCGCCCGTGGTTTGGGCTATGCTGATGAGGTTCTCAATGGCCACGGTGTCGTTCACCTGCCCCCCCACGCGCCCCGCTACCAATCCCACACGTAGGCCCTTACGGGCCGAGTAGATGGCTGCTGCCGAGCCTGCGGGGCCGCCGCCGAGCACCAGCACGTCGAAACAACGTTCAACAGGGGCCGCTGCATCAGCGGCTGCACCCCCGAAGCGCTCCTCGAGCCGGTCCACCAGCTCGCCCAGCGTGGCGCGGCCCGTGTGCAGCGGCTCGCCGTTGGCGTAGACTGCGGGTACGCCCTGGATGCCCAGCTCCCCCACCTCCTCC
>JAFTDN010000068.1 GCA_017454165.1 Bacteroidales bacterium
CTGCATGGGTTCATAACCTCTGAGGGGAAGGTAATTCTGAAGCCACAGTACACCAGAATAAGTGCTTTTGGCACCATCCAGCGCGGCTGGGCGCTGGTGGAGCGCGATGGCAAGCAGGGCTTCATCAACGAGGAGGCCAAGGAGGTGGTGAAGCCGCAATACACCAGCATAGGTGCGCTGAACGCATTCCACAAGGGTTGGATGCAGGTGGAGCGCGATGGGCTAATAGGTTTCATTGGCACCGATGGCAAGGAGATTATTTCGCCCCGATTCAGCAAGGTGCATCCGTTTGGTGAGTATCATCGCAACCTGGCCAAGGTTGAGCGCGATGGCCGTATGGGCTTCATCGTGATTAGCGGCGAGGTGGGCGCAGAGCCGGTATATACCAAAATAGACTCGTTTGGGGTCTATCAAAAGGATTGGGCTTTGGTTGAGAAAGATGGGCTTTATGGCTTTGTGAATGGTGGCGGCGAGGAGGTGGTTAAGCCCATATACCAAGAGATTGGACGTTTTGGCGAGTACCAAAAGGCGTGGGCTTTGGTGAAGCGCGAGGGTCTGCTGGGATTTATCGATACCGAAGGCAAGGTGGTGGTGAAGCCGCAATACTCGGAGATAAACCATTTTGGCGAGTACCAAAAAACTTGGGCGCTGGTGCAGCGCAATGGTCTGTGGGGCTTCATCGACAACATGGGCAAGGAGGCCGTAAAGCCGCAGTACAAAACCATAGAGTTCGGCGATGAGCTGCAGAAGTACCTCGGAGAGAAGAAGTAGGCCGTAGGCAGGGGGGAGCCGATTTAATAAAATAAGCTCGGACTATTTTTTGAGCACAATGTTTCGCTCTTCTTCGGTCAGGCCGTAGAGGTCGAAGACACGCTGGTCGATTTCGCGGTTGGTTTGGTCGATTTGGCTTGAGATTTCGCGGCAGGCCGACTGGTACTGGCCGAAATAGTCTTCCCACTCGTCTTGCTGCGAGAGGGAGAGGCTGATTTTCTGCTTTTTGAGTTCTTTGGTGAAGTCGGCGAAGGCCATTTGGTCGAAGGTTTGCAGGGCAGTGGTGGTTTTCACGCCCTCGAAATTCTCTTGCAGGCGACGCAGGAAACGGCTGCGCTTCTCCTGCAGCTGCTCATGAAGGGAGAGCATCGAGTCGGCGAGTTCTGACAGACTTTCATCGTTGCATATGGGTACAGGAATTTGTCCGAAATACTTCCAAATGAGTTGATAGCCGCCTTGAATTTGCGAACAAAACTTAGTAATCAACCACCAGCCCATCTGAGAGTTGAGCACTGCCAGCAGCGCTTTGCTTCCAGTCGGAATGAACCACATGGAATTGTTGGAGTAAAATCCTTGTTCATCATAAATAAAGCAAGGTTTTACCTGAAATGCTTGATACATTATCTTAGGCTTCGCAAACTGGTCGTAGTAGTCGCAGGCCCTCAGTTCCCACCAGTAGTCGCCTTTATCAGTGCGCTTGCGTCCTTTTTCTGCAAATGGTTCAAGCCATTCTGCTATGGATGGGTAACGGTCTTTGACCAGTTGCCATGCTTCGGCTTCACATGGAGTATGGGCATCCTGCCCGTCTGACAGGCTGGAAGCCTGTGCTCCCAGAGCCTTGAGTGTCCATCCTTTTTCGAACAGTATCAGGTAGCTTGCTGCTTCGGTTTTCCCATAGGGTGTTATGTGGCGTCCCTGCAAGAAAGGGAAGATGTGTTCCCAAGCTTTGCTGTCTTGGGCGGTAATGCTCCGACAAATCGTTTTGTCGATAAGAAAAGCTTCAGAGAAGCCAGTTTTGATGCCGTAGTATGCTTCTTCCAAAATATATTCTTTCAATGTTGGGTTGTTTCTCGACAGCCTTTCCAGTAGGGCTTTGTCTTTCTGTGACGAGATGACCCATGTGTCGCTGCTGAATTCAGACAGGTCGAAGGGCTCTTCTGTGGCCAACACATTCTGGTTGAAGTCATGGGCGTTGGCGGCATTCAGCACGGAGACGGACAGCATCCTTGGTGCACGGGCGTCCTGCCCGTCCGACTGGCTGGAAGCCTGTACCCCCTCATTGTTATTACGTCCGATGAAAATGCAGGGATAGGTGGTTGCACCTTCAAAAATCTGTATGTCGCCAAAGTCAATCAACTTCTCCAGTTGTTTGCCAAGAAAAAAGCCTCGTAGTTCCTTCCCGTAGCTAGCTTGAAGCCACTTGTTGGGCATAATGTACGACACCATTCCCTGCGGTTTGGCAAGTTGGAAGGCTTTCTCTACAAAGAGACAGTACATGTCGCCGCGCTTGTTATAGGTCGTATAGCCAAACTGCTCTAATTGTTGTGAGACTTCAGGGACACTTTCCAAATGCACATACGGCGGATTTCCAATGACGACATCGAATCCTCCGCGCTCGAACACTTGCGGGAACTCTCGCTGCCAGTCGAATGCCTTGTTGCCGGCTACGGCTGGGTTGCTGATGAGCGAGTTTCCGCACTTGATGTTCTGGTTCAGCGTGTTCAGTTTTCGGTGGGGCTTGGCGGTTCGCAGCCAGAGGGCGAGTTGGGCAATCTCCACGCTCTCCTCGTTTATATCGACACCGTAGAGATTATTCTCTAGGATGCTGTTCTCTATGCCTTGGAATACGATGCTGGCATCGGTCAGTTTGGCTTCCATCTCATCGATAAGGGCGTGCTCGGCTATCAGGAATTGCAGGGCGGCGTTGAGGAAGGCTCCGCTGCCGCATGCAGGGTCGAGGATAGTGATGCCGAGCAGCCACTGGCGATATTGTTGCAGCCGCTGTAGCAGTCGTATCTTGGTTTGTTTATGTCGGTTGCGGTCGGTGAAATATTCCTCTTCGATGATGCCCAGCTCCTGCTTCTTCTCCGTGCAGAGACGGCCTACGGTGTTCTGCACGATGTACTTGGTGATGTACTGCGGGGTGTAGAACACGCCGTCCTGCTTGCGTTTAGACGGGAGTACGGGCATCCCGCCCGTTTGGGAGCACAGGTTTTCTGCCTGTCTGACGGGCTGGAAGCCCGTGCTCCCAATCTGCTGGCTCACCAATTCGATTTCCGTCAGCGAGTTCTCGAAGATGTGCCCCAGGATGTTAACGTCCACCTCGCTGCCATAGTCGTAGGTGGAGAGGCGGCGGGTATGCTCCGCCAGCGGCTCGTCGCTGATTGTGATGCTGTCCAGCACCTCATCGGGCTTGAAGAGGCCTCCGTTGTAGGCAAACACCTCATAGTTTTTGCCATGGAAACCGGTGTTCATGTAGCCGAAGTACTTTTTGATTCGGCTGTAGAGGGGCTGGTATTCGTCCAGCTCTTTGAGCTTCTCCCATTGGTCGAGGATTTTCAGCATCGAGTTGGGCGGCAGCAGGCCGCTATCCTCGGCAAAGAAGATGAACAGCAGCCGGTCGAGCAGTTTTTGCGTTTTCTTGAAGAGCAGTAGCTGCCACTCCTTTTCGCTGGAGCATAGGCTTCTAGCCTGTCCAGGCGATATGACGGGCTGGAAGCCCGTAGTCCCAAACCCTACCCACCGCCAACCATTCAATCCTGCTTTGGCCGGATTATTTAGGATATAATCGATGACGTTTTCGAGATGATTTTCATTTCTGATGTATCTGTCAAAATATTCCTCCATCCAAAACTGGCCGCTGCGCCCCAAGATCTTGTTCGCTTCATTGGCAGTGTATGATCTCCATCCGTGCATTATCTGAGACAATGACCATCCTTCCGTAACATCTATCAGAACGTGTACATGATTGGGCATAATGCACCAACAGATGAGGCGATACCTGATGCCATCAAAGTGTTTCAATGCTTCTTGAACCATCGATGCCACGCGTTCATCGTTCAGAAAGCATTGACCATAGCCAGAGTCTTCGTATTCAGATATTCTTTTGTGGAGTTTAATATACCGTTCTTTATCTTCCCCTTCGCCTTTTGACGTGTGGAGTTCCTGTTTCATTTTTTTTACAACATCCTTTGGCAGGGAGTCATATAACCGGAATGTTATGCTCTGCAATTGCATATTTTCCCGGTGCGGTACACCATGGAAACGACGGTGCCAGTCTTGTGAAAGTTGGGAATGCTTACTGGAGCACAAGCTTCTAGCCTGTCCAGACGATATGACGGGCTGGAAGCCCGTAGTCCCAGCATTGACGGATTGGGAGCTCGTGCTCCAGGGGTTGCGCTCCACCATGTCGGCAAAGAGGGTGCGTTTGAAGTGCGAGTAGTCGTGGTAGAGGGCTTTGGTGATTTGGTCTTCAGTCGATACCGACTCCTGCTTCATTTGTATCGCCACGCCGCTTTGCACCTGCGGCCACGCTAGGCAGAGGTACAGCTCGCTGAACTGCTGTTCTGTGAGGCGGAAAAGGTTCCACTCGCGGTGTTCTACCGCGTTGTCAATGTAAAGGCGCAGCTTTTCAAAATTGGAGATAACGACCAGCCTTGCATTAGGGTGCTGGCTTTTATAGTTAAAGGCCTGCGGCTCCACCTTGGAGAGGTCGGTGGTTTTGTGGTCCTTTAGCTCGATGATGCCAATGACCTGGCCATCCATAATGATGGCCCCATCGGCTTTTTGGGCGTTGGTCTCATTCTTTTGCTCGGTTATTAGATTGTAGCCAGGCGATGGGTTAAGCGTGTAGCCTAGCACTTTGACGAAAAGCTCACGCAGAAATCCCTCCTGAAACTGTTCCTCCTTCGACTGGCGGATGTTCTGCTGCATCTCGGGGTTGAGGAAATAGTTGCGATAGTTGCTCCACGTGGTGTCAACAGCTTCTAGGTTGAGGGTGGAGAGGTATTTCTTCAGAATGTTATTTTGGAACATTATGTCTTATTGTCAAGTAAAAAGGCTACAGCCTTCCGGCGGCTTTTAGGAACAGCGTCCGCTTGAGCATGTAGTCGGCCTTGGCCTCAATCAGCTCGGCGGAGGCCTGCTGCCATTGGGTTTGAGCCATCAGCAGGTTGGTGATGGTTTCGCCGCCCAGCTCGTAGGCGTTGCGGCTCACGCGCAGGTATTCGTCGGCCATGGCTAGTGCCTCTTCGGCCATGGATATGCGGGTTTGGGCATCGTTGAGGTTCAGTCGTGCCTGCTCCATTTCGAGCTGCATGAGCTGGGCGTAGCGTTCTAGCTCCAGCTGCTTGATTTCGTGGCTGAGCTTGGCTGCTTTTATTTTTTTCTGGCCCTCGCCCCAGTGGAATATGGGTATGCTCACCGAGCCTATCAGGTTGAGGCCGTTGGTTCTGAGCTCCATGCCAGTAACCTTGACACCGCCAATGAGCGTGTACCCAGCTCGCACCCCCACGGTGGGTAGGAAGTCGGCCTGCTGGAGCTTTACCTGCTGCTCCTCGAGCCGCACCTGGCCGCTGAGCAGCTGGTAGTCGGGACGGAGGGTGATGTCGGTGCTGTCGGGGGCAGGGGTTGGCCCGTGGGCTAGGGAGGAGTCGGCGGCCTCGATGGGCGAATCGAGCGGTAGCCCAATGGCCCGGGCTAGGGCCATGCGGGCCAGTGCTAGCCCGTTGTGGGCCTTCTGGCGGCCCAGCTCGGCCTCGTTGCGCTGTACTTGAATTTTGAGCAGTTCGCTGCGGTGCTTTAGGCCAGCCTCCACGGCATTGCGCATCTGCGTGGCGATGCTGTCGAGCATGTCAACGGCGGCTTGGGCCAGCTTGAGCTTCTCGCGCACCGACACGTAGGTCCAGTACGCCTCATCGGCCTCGGCGAGGGCGGCGTGGCGCTGCAGGGCGAGGTTGTGCTCGGCCAGCTCCACGCCTATGCTGGACATGCGGTTGGCGGCGGCTATTTTGCCGCCGGTGAACAGGGGCTGCTCAACGTTGATGCCCGCCATGTAGGCCCCGTTGAGGTTTATTTCTAGGGGCATGTGGGCGTATAGCTCGAAGAGCGGGGTGCCAGCCACGTAGATGGGCTGGCCGCTGGCATCGAGCTGCAGGTTGTGCGCGAACTGCCCGGTGGTGGGGTCTAATTTGGCCGTGGGGATGTAGAGGTCTTTTTGGAATGATGTGTTGGTGAGGGCGAGCAGGCTGCTGCCGCTTATTTTGGGGAGGTACAACGTGCGTATGGCCCAGCGTTCGGCCTTCTGCTTGTCCACGGTGTGGGCGGCCTGCTGTATGTTCAGGTTGCGTTCGAGAGCCATCTGCCGGCATTGCTCGAGGCTGAGCGTGTCCTGAGCATAGAGCTGGCCCTCAATCAGCATTGCGGTTGTTGCCAATATGATACGGAGCGCAATTTTTTTCATGTAGGTTTTTATTTAGTGCGATTTTACTTTGTAGAACGCGGCGTAGAGCACGGGTACAAATATCAGCGTGATGAGCGTCCCGGCGATTAGTCCGCTAATGATGGTGACGGCCATGCTGCAGTACATGGGGTCGAACAGCAGGGGGAGCATACCTAGGATGGTGGTGATGGAGGCCATCAGCACGGGGCGGGTGCGCGCCACGGTGGCATCGATGATGGCATGGTAGCGGGTTTGGCCTGCCTTGAGCTGCAGCTCAATCTCATCGAGCAGCACAATGGCGTTCTTGATGAGCATCCCGGCCAGTCCAAAGGTACCCACAATGGCAATAAACGTGTAGGGCTGGCCGGTGAGCAGCAGCCCGGGAATTATGCCCACCATCGACATGGGGATGCAGAGCACCACGATGAGCGGTCGGCGGGCATCGTTGAATAGCAAAACGAGCAGCAGCACAATGAGCATGGCGGTTACAGGCACGTAGCGGAATATGTTCCGAATGGCGGTGTGCTGTATGACGTGTTCGCCCACCCACTCCATGGTGTAGCCCTCGGGCAGGGCGATGGCCTCCACCTCGGCCTTGATGTCGGAGAGCAGCGTGGCGGGGCCGTGCCCATCGACCACATCGCATTGCGCCTGAATGGTGCGCTTGCGGTTTACGCGTGTAACCGAGGTCTCCTCCCAGCCCAAGCCTACATGCTGGCTCACCGCGCTCAGCGGCACCGAGCGCACTATGCGTTCGCGCAGCTCATCGGGGGTGATGGTGCCCATGAGCAGCCCCATCACGGCCTCCTTGTTGAGCGCGTCGAGGTTGGGCAGCATGTTCCACACGGGGATGTCGGCCAGCGCACCGATGCGCGAGCCATCGGGATTACGCAGCTTGAGGCTAACGGGGATGGGCGTTTCTCCCTCGTAGATGGTACCCAGGGGCAGCCCATCGGTGGCGGCCAGCAGGGCCATGGCGATGTCGGAGCGGCTGGTGCTGTTGCGGCGGGCATCCGACATCAGGTAGTCCACTCGCAGGGATTTGCCCATGGCGTTCCAATCGGTGCAGATGGTGTGCGGGTCGGCGTAGGGCGAGCGGCGCATGATGCCTTCCACCTGGGCGGCCAGCTGCTTTAGCACGGCGGGGTCGGGGCCCGAGAATTGCGCCTCCACGTTGTGGCTCGATGCCACCGATAGGTTGTACTTGCGTATGCGGGTGAGCGCCTGCGGGTAGTTGCTGCGCAGGTAGTCCTCGAGCTGCGGTTTCATGGCAATCATGGCGGCGTAGCTCTCGAAGTTAACGATTAGCTCGCCGTAGCTGTCGGCCATGTCGCCTATGGGGCGCACCAGGCAGTAGCGCGTGGGCGATTGTCCCTGGCTGGTAACCACCATTTGCACCTGGGGGAGGTTGAGCAGATAGTCGGCGATTTCGCGCAGGTCGGCGTGTACGCGGTCGGCGTTGGAGCCATCGGGTAGGCGATATTCGATGTATGCCTGATTGTAGTTGAAATCGGGGAAAAATGTGCGTTTTACAGAGCCAATTCCCAAGGCGCAAAGGGCCAGCAGCAGCGCCGATGTGCCCAATGTGATGAGCTTATGTTTGATGCAAAATTCCAGCGTTCGGCGCACTGTGCTGTAGGCTTTTCCGCTGTAGATGGGCTTTGCATCGTTTTTATTTTTTTTGATATTCGATTTTAAAAATATGGCCGAAAAAAATGGTACCTGTGTTAGTGCTAGCAACCAGCTGATGAACAGCGATATGCATAGCACAACAAAGAGGTCGTGTACGTAGGTGCCTGCGGCATCTTTTGATAGCACAGCGGGCAGAAAGGCGGTGATGGCTATGAGTGTGGCTCCTAGTAGCGGCCACGCGGTGCGTATGGCAGGCTGGGTAAACGTGCTCTTGGTGCGCCCGTGGGTTTGCATTCGCACCAATATACCATCGATTACCACTATTGCATTATCAACCAACATGCCCATGGCCACTATGAATGCTCCCAGCGATATGCGCTGCATGGTGCCGCCCGCAACGTACATCAACGGGAATGTGGCCAATATGGTTAGCACCAGTCCGCTGCCTATTATCAGCCCGCTGCGCAGCCCCATGGTGAGCATCAGCACCAGCACCACAATGGCCACCGACATCACGATGTTCACCATAAAATCGGCAATGGCATGTTTCACCTCGTTGGGCTGGTTGAATATTTTATGCAGTTCAAAGCCAGCGGGCATGGTGCTTTGAAGTTCGGCCAATTGTTCGTCAACCCGTTGCCCCAGCGATACTATGTTTTCGCCGGGCTCCATCGATAGCGATAGCCCCAAGGCCTTTTGGTTGTTGAGGTGCAGCGTGTTGTGCAGCGGTTCGGTGTAGCCCTCGCTAATTTCGGCTATGTCGGCCAATTTAAAAACCTGCTGTTTGGGCCCTTTGATTAGCACCTGGCGTAGGTCGTCGGCAGAGCCTATGCGTCCGCCCACGGTCACGCGCATCTGCGTGCCGCCGCTTAGCAGATTGCCGGCGTAGGGCGTGCTGCAGTAGTCCTGCACGGCCATCATCACCTGCAGGGGCATGATGCCCAGTCGGGCCATGCGCTCGGGGCTCAGCACTATGTCGATAACGGGCGGCTGTTCGCCGTAGATGGCCACCTTGCGTACTCCCTTCACCTGTAGTAGGTTGCGTTTCAGGAATTGTGCCTGCTCGCTCATCTCGCGATACGAGTAGCCATCGGCGGTGATGGCGTAGAACATGCCATACACATCGCCAATGTCATCGAACACCATGGGGGCGCGGGCACCGTTGGGTAGGCGCAGCTGCGCCATTTCCAGCTTGCGGCGCAAAAATTCCCACCGCTGCTGCACCTCTTCTTGGGGCACGGTGAGCTCGAGCATCACGTCGATCATCGACACGTTGGCCGATGATTTTGAGGTGATTTTGTTGATGTCGGCCAGTTCGCTGATGGCGTCCTCCAGCACGTTGGTTACCTCCATCTCCACCTGGTGCGCCGATGCGCCGGGGTAGATGGTTATGATTTTTGCCAGCGGCGTTTGTATTTCTGGGTCCTCGAGCTTGCTTATGGCCATGTACGATATGATGCCGCCGATGGCCATGCTCAGCAGCGCCAGGTAGAATATGGCCTTCTTTTTGAAAACAAGCTTTGCGATGTGCATCACAGCAACCCTCCTATGTTGGTCGCCGCTTTGGGGGCTATTGGCACCACCTTTAGCCCATTGCTCAGGCTGTGCACACCGGCGGTTATTATGAATTCGTTGCCGCTGAGGCCTTCGTTGATTATGATTGTGCCGTTGGCGGCAAGCTGGTCGGGCGTTACAGCCGTTTGGGCTATGGTGGAGTCGGCAGGGTTGAATACCCACACGCAGACCTGTCCATCGGCGTTGAACACAGCGTCCGCAGGGACGCTCGTGCGCTGCTCGGCCTCGGGGCGGTAGGCCACCTGCACCTTCACCTCCATGCCGGGCACTATGCTGCGATTGGCTCGCGGGTTGAGGCGGAAGGTCATGGGGTAGAGCCTGTTGCTGTTGGCCATCACCTCGTGGCCTATGGGCTCCAGCGCTATGGGCTCCGACCTGCCAATGGTGGGGGTGCAGCTTACGTTATGGAAGCGGTGGCGCAGCACGAACAGCGCGGCGGGCACCTCGATGCCTACATGGTATTGTTCTACGTTGATGATTGAGGCCACCGGCATGCCGATGTTCACCAGCTCGCCGGGGCGGTAGTTGATGCGCTGTATGTAGCCATCGAACGGGGCGTAGAGCTTGGTGTCGGCCATCTGGTCGTTGGCGCGTTTGAGGTGCGCCTGTATGAGCAGCTCGCCGGCTTTGGCCTTTTGGTAGTCGGCCTCGGCCACGCTCTGCCGCTCGTAAAGGGCTTTTACGCGGTTAATCTCGTCCATGGCCTTGTCGTACTCGGCCTGCGTGGCCGATAGCTGCAGGGCGTAGTCGCGGGGGTCCATCTCGGCCACCGGCTGGCCCTTGCGCACCTGCTGCCCCTCAATCACGTGTATGCGCATGATTGCGCCGCCCACCCTGAAGGCTAGGTTTACCGACTGGGCCTCCTTCACCATGCCCGCAAATTCGGCAATCTCGATGGAGTCGCAGTGCTGCACCTGTGCTATCTTTACGCGGTATTCGCGTGGCTGTAGCTGCGGGCGTTGCCCCGTGCATCCGGCTCCCAGCAGGGAGGCGCATAGCGCAAATGCGCAGCCGATGGTGGGCAGGTTGGGTTGTTTCATAGCTGTTGTGCAAATTGAGGTTATTATTATACGAGTTCCATGGTCAGGGGTTGCGGTGCCCGTCCTCAAAGAGTGCAGCCTAGGTGCGCAGCGTGGGAGGGGCAATTATTGGGCCGCAGGGCCCGATGTTGCAAGGCCCAATCGCTTAACGTCCGAATAGCAGCTCCATGAGGCGTGACAGGTAGCTTTGGCGCGGGCCCGCAATGGCAACCGTGGTGGGGAATGTGTCGGCGAGGGCGAATGGGGTGGGCAATGTGCTGTATGCCAGCGTGTAGGCCGCGCCTCGCTCTACTGTGGGCCGCGCCTGTAGGCTGTCCACCGTGCCCGAGAGCCTGCCCGGGGCTATGTTGGCGATGTCGTAGTCGATGCTGAATTGCTGACCAGCGCGTATTTTATTGTGCATATGAGCATGTATTTTTATGATGCACAGCGCATTGTATGGGTTTGAGGGCACTAGCTCGGCATCGAAGTTATATGTTGGCGTGTATTTAAATAATGCGCTACCACCTATTAGTAGTGCTGCTATGCATAAAATGGTATATATTCCCATGCGTATGAGTATGGGCGGAGGGGAGCCAATTATGCGTCGGACGCGCTCGCTGCGTAGCTCTATTGGTGCTGGTTGCTGTTCCATGTTGTTTTTACGAACCAAGTTCGAGCTGATTTCTGACTAGATTAAAATAGACCCCCCTGTGCTCCACTAGCTCGCTGTGGGTGCCTCGCTCGGCTATTACCCCGTTGTTGAGCACCACGATTTGGTTGGCATGCTTCACCGTGCTTAGCCGGTGGGCCACTATTACAACGGTTTTCAAAGTTGCCCGGACCAAGTATTCTGAACGACATGGCAAAGCCTACGTGGGGTTGAGGGCTGCCCTCTCCCTTGCCCATGGAAAGGCCTGCCTGTAGCTGGAAGCTGAATACCCTGCGTGCGTTTAAACTCAGCATGAGCTGTGGGTCTACGTAGATGGTGCCATTGGGGAGCATGCCCTGTCCATCCATGCGCTCATAGCCCTGGATGCGTTCTTCGTGTTTCACGTTTTTAATTTTGGCATTGAAGTAACGCGTGTAGCCAGTGGTCATCATCAGCGTGAGCTGCACCCGTTTGCGATTGGTGAATATCGATACGCCGCCTCCTAGGCTGTGGTTGAATAGGCTATAGCGCTGTGCATCGTATTGCTGCAGGGTGTCCTGTGCATTGTAAACGGTATGCTTGTGGGTGTACTCGCCGTGGCCTAGGCCTAATGCGGTGCTGCATTCAACACCCCAATATTTCCCCATGATGCGGTGGTACCAGCCCGACATCTCGAAAAGAGAGCTCAGGTTGTCCATAATTGCACTGTAATGGCGGGTTCGCTCACGGGAGTCTAGCCCAAACGAGGAGGAATAGGACGCGCCGAGGGTGATGTTGTCCCATGGGGTGTAATATACACCCCAGTGCGCATCGGTATGCAGGTGTAGGTTGACTATTGACGATGCATTGCCATTGAGCAGGTGGGATGCTATGGCATCGGCGAATAGCAGATAGGGGAGCGACAAGGGGATGGATATTTCTCCCACTATGGGTATGTTCTCCAATACGAGCTTGCTATCCGTCTTGAAGTATCCCTGTAGTCCATACTCAACGCGGAGTCGGCCTTTGGTGGCCAGCGCATTGGTGGTTGGCGGGGGTGAGGGCCTAAAACGATATTTGAACTCGCTCTGCCCCAGTGCGATGTGTGAGCAGAGCATGGCGATTGCAACGGCTGTTGTAACGATGGATTTTCTCATTGCTGTGGAAGTTTATTTTTTGTGGTTAGGCATTTGTTGTGCTGGGGGCTATGCGTTGCTGCTTTGGGGTAGGATACGCATTTTTCGGAGGCGAAGCGATAGCTGCACCCCCGCCGTGATAGCGGCGTATGAACTGCCATCAATCCAGGTGGTGGGCCTCGAGATGTTCACATGCACGCTGAGCACCCAAGGTAGGTTGAGGGTGAATATCAGCGAGGGGGTGAGGCTGAATATGTTGGAATTGCTGCGCAGCTGCTGTTTTACAGACTCGTCCCAGCGGTTGAAATTAGCGTTGTCCGTGAAACCCGAATAGTGGGTGAGCCCCACGTTGAGCATAAATGTGCACTGGAATCGGTGCTTGTTCTGCTCCCCGGTGAACGCCGAGATGCCCCCCGATATGTTCTGGCTCACCATGGAGTAGGCGCAGTCTGTTTTCTGCCTGTATTTGGCATCGTAATCGAAAAGTATCCGGTCGATGAGGCTTGTGCTTTCATAGCCCACGAGGGACAGACGCCCGCCCCCCAATGAGTAGCCCCCCTCGTAGGCAAAATGGTCAGAGAATTTGGTATGGTACGTGGCTGTGGCTGTCAAAGCATAGTTCACTGCTGCTATGGAGTTGCTGGAGATGTAGGCCGACCCCGATGTGCCCCCATGTAATGATGCATCTAGCGTGATATGCTCCCAGGGCGTATAGCTTATAGAAAAATGAAGGTCGGACGCTGAAAACCGAGACTCTTCCTCAAAGAACGGATTGACATCTGTCCGTTCGCCTGTGCCAGTGTATGGTATTCTAGTGTGGGCCCCCCGCATGAGCCCAGCATCGAGGCGTAGCTGCCCCTTGTAGGCCAGCGCATACGTAGTGGGTATACGGCGGGGATGCAGCGTGGAGTAGCGGCGCATAGCATCGGCTCCCAAGCCGCTCTGCGCAGAGGTGGTTGAGGTTGTGGAGGATGTGATTAGGCATACCAATGTCATGGTGGTGAGCGGTTTTCGCATGTAGCGCATGGTGTTAGTCTTATTAATTTGACGGCGCAAAAGTAGCACATTATCCTGCACGGTCTATCTATCTATCTATCTATCTGCTCTTTGTGTATGTGTTTTTTGCGTTGGCACCACATAGCGCTGTGCGCCTGCTTGCGAAAATCTGCGTTCACCCCATGGGGGCGATGGGGCATCTGCCAGCCTGCTGTGTATAAATTTGGTTTGTCGCATTCGATATACTTTGCTACCTTTGCATCGTGGACTTCAAGCTCACATCGGCATTCGAGCCATCGGGCGACCAGCCCGAGGCCATCGCCCAGCTCACCCGTGGGGTGCTGGCCGGCGAGCGCTACCAGACGCTGCTCGGCGTTACGGGCTCGGGCAAGACCTTCACCGTGGCCAACGTGGTGGCCAATATCAACCGCCCCACGCTCGTGCTGAGCCACAACAAAACGCTGGCCGCGCAGCTGTACTCCGAGTTCAAGCATTTCTTCCCCGACAATGCCGTGGAGTACTTCGTGTCGTACTACGATTACTACCAACCCGAGGCCTACCTGCCCGTAACCGACACCTACATCGAGAAAGACCTGGCCATCAACGATGAGCTTGAGAAGCTCCGCCTGAGCGCCACCTCGGCCCTGCTATCGGGGCGCAACGATGTGCTGGTGGTCTCATCGGTGTCGTGCCTCTACGGCATTGGCAACCCCGATGATTTCTTCAACTCCACCGTGCAGCTCAGGGTGGGGCAGGCCCTGGTGCGCAACGCCTTTCTGCGCTCGCTGGTTGATGGCCTCTACGCCCGCAACGAGGTCGATTTCAAGCGCGGCACCTTCCGTGTGCGAGGCGATTCGGTCGACGTCTATCTCGCCTACGGCGACCGCGCCCTGCGCGTCATCTTCTGGGGCGACGAGGTGGAGGCCCTCGAGATGTTCGACCCCATCAGCGGAGCGCTGATAGAGCCGCTGGAGCACACCGTAATCTACCCCGCCAACATCTTCATAGCTGGCAAGGACCGCATCAAGCAGGCGCTGTGCGACATTCAGGACGACCTAGTGCGGCAGGTCGAGTTCTTCGCCCAGCAGGGGCGCACCGCCGAGGCCAAGCGCCTGAAACAGCGCGTGGAGTACGACATTGAGATGATCCGCGAGCTGGGCTACTGCCCCGGCATCGAGAACTACTCGCGCTACTTCGATGGCCGCAAGCCCGGTATGCGCCCGTTCTGCCTGATCGATTACTTCCCCAAAGATTTTTTGCTCATCATCGATGAGAGCCACGTTACCGTGCCGCAGATACGCGCCATGTATGGCGGCGACCACTCGCGCAAGGAGAACCTCGTGGAGTACGGCTTTCGTCTGCCAGCCGCCGTGGACAACCGCCCGCTCACCTTCGATGAGTTCGATGCCCTCACCGGCCAAACCATCTATCTGAGCGCGACCCCCGCCGAATTTGAGCTCGAACGATGCGGCGGCGTGGTGGTCGACCAAGTGGTGCGCCCCACGGGGCTGCTCGACCCGCCCATCATAGTGCGCCCGGCCCGCAACCAGGTGGACGACCTGGTGGGCGAAATCAACGCCACCGTGGCCCGCGACCAGCGCGTGCTGGTTACCACCCTCACCAAGCGCATGGCCGAGGAGCTCACCAAGTACCTGCAAAAGCTGGGCATCCGCGTAAACTACATCCACTCCGATGTGGACACCATGGAGCGCGTCCGCATCATGGACGACCTGCGCAACGGACTCTACGATGTGCTGGTGGGCGTGAACCTGCTGCGCGAGGGCCTCGACCTGCCCGAGGTGGCCCTGGTGGCCATCCTCGATGCCGACAAGGAGGGTTTCTTGCGCTCGGCCCGCTCGCTCACGCAGACCTCTGGTCGCGCTGCCCGCAATGTCGAGGGACGCGTGATTATGTACGCCGACAAGATTACGCCCTCCATGCAGCTCACCCTCGATGAGACCAACCGCCGCCGCGAAAAGCAGCTCCGCTACAACGAGCTGCACGGCATCACGCCCACGCAGATTGTCAAGGAGCGCACATCGGCCCTCAACAGCGCACCTGCGGGCGCGGCGGGAGGAGCATCGGCACCTCGGCCCTATGTGGAGCCAGAAGCCATGGGCGTGGCCGCCGAGCCGGTGGTCAGGTACATGTCGCGCCCCGAGCTGGAGCGCGCCGCCAAGGAGCTAGACTTTGTCCAGGCCGCCATGCATCGCGACGAGATGCTGGCCCTTCAGCGCCAGCTCAACGAGGTGCAGGGCCGCCCCCAGCCATAGGTAACGCCGCCAAGCAGGAGGGTACGTATGCCCATTTTTAGGTCGATGACAGCGCACTTTCTGAAGATAAATGCGTAATATTGCACCATAAACCCGTAGCCATGCGCACGTTAATCCACAGCATAAAAAAGCTCATACAGGTAGAGGAGCGCCCCCGCCAATGGGTGGCAGGACGCGATATGGCCTCGCTCAATTGCATCGACAACGCGTACATCGTGCTGAACGACAGCATCATAGAGGACTTTGGCCCTATGGGCCAGATGCCAGCCGCCATTGAGGGCCCCGTGGAGCGCATCGACGCCTCGGGCCGCATGGTGATGCCCGCCTTTTGCGACTCGCACACCCACCTCGTTTACGCGGGCAGCCGCGAGGTGGAGTATATCGACAAAATTCGCGGCCTATCCTACGAGGAAATCGCCAAGCGCGGCGGCGGCATCTTGAACTCGGCCAAATTGCTAGCGCAAACATCTGAAGATGAGCTGTATGAGCAAGCCCTAGCGCGCACCTACGAAATCATGGGGCGCGGCACAGGAGCGGTCGAAATCAAGAGCGGATACGGCCTCGACCTCGAAAATGAGCTCAAGATGCTACGCGTAATCCGCCGCCTGCAGCAAACATCGCCCCTCACCATCAAGGCCACATTCCTACCCGCCCACGCGCTACCCGCCGAGTTCAAGGGGCGGCAGACCGACTATGTCGATCTCATCATCAACGAGATGATACCCGTGGTGGCCGCCGAGGGGCTGGCCGACTACCTCGATGTGTTCTGCGACCGGGGCTTCTTCACCGTGGAGGACACAGAGCGCATGCTCATGGCCGGCATGAAGCACGGCCTACGGCCCAAGATTCACGCCAACGAGCTCGACTTCTCGGGCGGCGTGCAGGTGGGCGTTAAGTACAACGCCCTGTCGGTGGATCACCTCGAATTCATTGGGCCCGATGAGATTTCTGCCCTCAGCGGCTCAGAGACCATGCCCACCGTGCTGCCCGGCGCAGCATTCTTCCTCGGCATGCGCGAAACGCCTGTGCGACAGATGATAGAGGCAGGGCTGCCCATCGCGCTCGCCTCCGACTACAATCCAGGCTCGAGCCCCTCGGGCGATATGCGATTCGTCATCTCCTTGGCCTGCATCAAGTACCGTATGCTCCCTGAGGAGGCCATCAACGCCACCACCATCAACTCGGCCTACGCCATGGGCATCTCCGACACCCATGGCAGTATTTGCCGTGGCAAGGTGGCCAACCTTATCATAACCAAGCCGTTGCCAAGCGTAGAGTTTATCCCATACGCCTACACGTCCAACATCGTGGACACGCTGCTGCTTAACGGCAGAGCAGCGGCTGGCGAGAGGCTCATCAGAAACTAATCACGTGATATATACCTGACCATGAAACGTTTCCTACTTCCAATCGCAGTCCTTGCGATGCTGACCGTAGCATGCGCCGAGCTGGCCCAAGTGGCTCAGCAGGTGGGCGCAACCGCAGCGACTACCGCAGCCGGTACCGTGGCCAACGGCGGCAAGCTCTCCGTGGCCGAGGTTACCAATGGCCTCAAAGAGGCGCTGGTGATTGGGGCTACCAAATCGGCCCTGCAGGCCGCCACAAAGGGCGGGTACTCCGACAACTCGCGCCTCTTCATCCCATTCCCCGCCGAGGCCCAAAAGGTGAAGAGCACCCTGACGCAGCTCGGCATGACCAAGCAAATCAACGACTTTGAGCTGGCCCTGAACCGCGCCGCCGAGGAGGCCGCCAAGGAGGCTAAGCCCATCCTGGTGGGCGCCATCACGAGCATGACCCTGCAGGACGCGGTGGGCATCTTGCAGGGCGACAGCACCGCCGCTACCCAGTACCTGCGCCGCACCACCACTAAGGGGCTTACGGATGCCTTCAAGCCCAAGGTGCAGGCCGCCACGGCCAAGGTGAACCTCACATCGTATTGGACACCCCTCACCACGGCCTACAACAAGGTGGCCCCCTTTGCGGGCCGGCAGACCGTGAACACCGACCTCGACGCCTATGTCACCCAAAAGGCCATCGATGGCCTGTTCGTGCTCATTGGCGATGAGGAGCGCAACATCCGCAAGGATCCCAAGGCCCGCGTAACCGCGCTGCTGCAGCGCGTGTTTGGCAATGTGAACAACGTGGCCCGATAGAATAGAGGCTTGTGTTTGCAAGGTATTAATAATCACATATTTATGGATAGCAACAAGCAGCTTATAGAGTGTGTGCCCAACTTCTCCGAAGGGGTTGATATGGGCATCATTAAGCAGATTACCAATGAGATAGAGGCCGTTGAGGGCTGTAAGCTCATCGATGTGGATCCGGGCAAGGCCACCAACCGCACCGTGGTTACCTTTGTGGGCACACCCCACGAGGTGGTTGAGGCCGCGTTCCGCGCCGTGAAGCGGGCGCAGGAGCTCATCGATATGAGCAAGCATCACGGTGCCCACCCCCGCTTTGGTGCCACCGATGTGTGCCCGCTGGTGCCCGTGGCCAACATCACCATGGACGAGGTGGTGGGCTATGCCCACAAGCTGGCCAAGCGCATAGGCGATGAGCTGGGCATCCCTGTGTACTGCTACGAGTTTGCCGCCCGCACCCCCGAGCGCCGCAACCTGGCCAACTGCCGCGCCGGTGAGTATGAGGGGCTGCCCAACAAGCTCAGGGATGCCGCATGGAAGCCCGACTTCGGCCCCGCCACCTTCCTGCCCCGCACCGGTGCGATCGCCGTGGGCGCACGTAACTTCTTGGTGGCCTACAACGTGAACCTGAACACCACCTCAACCCGCCGCGCCAACGCCGTGGCCTTCGACATCCGCGAGAAGGGCCGCCCCGTGCGCGAGGGCAACCCCATCACAGGCAAGATTGCCCGCGATGCCAACGGCAACGAGATTTGGACTCCGGGCTCGCTCAAGGCCTGCAAGGCCATCGGCTGGTTCATCCCCGAGTTCGGCATCGCGCAGGTGTCCATCAATCTCACCGACATCACCGTGACCCCGCTGCACGAGGCTTTTGAGGAGGCCAGCCGTAAGGCGCAGGAGCGCGGACTACGCGCCACGGGCTCCGAGATTGTGGGCGTAGTGCCCCTGCAGGCCATGCTCGATGCAGGCCGCTACTTCCTGCGCAAGCAGCAGCGCTCAACCGGCATCCCCGATAGCGAGATTATCAAGATCGCCGTGAAGTCGATGGGGCTCGATGAGCTCTACCCCTTCGACCCCAACAAGAAGATCATCGAGTACATCCTCCGCGATACCTCGGCCAAGCGGCTCATAGACCTGACGGTGAGCGACTTTGCCCACGAAACGGCCTCCGAGTCGCCCGCTCCTGGCGGTGGCTCAATATCGGCCACCATGGGTGCCTACGGCGCTGCATTGGCCACCATGGTGGCCAACCTATCGGCCCACAAGCCTGGATGGGACGACCGCTGGGAGGAGTTCTCCGGTTGGGCCGTGAAGGGCAAGGGGTACGTGGAGCAGCTGCTGGCCATGGTCGATGAGGACACCAACGCCTTCAACCGCATCATGGATGCCTTTGGGCTGCCCAAATCGACCGATGAGGAGAAGGCCGCCCGCACGGCGGCCATTCAGGCCGCCACGCTCTACGCCACCGAGGTGCCCTTCCGCGTGATGCAGCTCTGCTTCCAAAGCATGGAGGTGATACAGGCCATGGCCGAGCACGGCAACCCCAACTCGGTTACCGATGCTGGCGTGGGGGCACTGGCCGCCCGCTCGGCGGTGTACGGTGCTTACCTTAATGTGAGAATTAATGCAGCCTCGCTTAAGGATAGGGCTAAGGCCCAGGAGCTTATCGACAAGGGGGCCGACATCCTGGGCAAGGCCATAGCTCTGGAGCGCACCATCCTCGATGTGGTGGAGCAGAAGCTGTAGTTGGGCCTGATGGCATTGTGAATGAGCAAAGGTGCAACCTGCTGCTTGCACCTTTGCTCTTTTTTAAGAAGCAAATATATTGTTATATGAAAGCAAATTATTGCCATGAAAATTATGATGTATTGTATAGTGCTCATGTCGGGATTGCTGTGCCCACACAGTGCTTGCTTGTGGGCACAGGCACCTGATATGCGCGTTGATGTGCATCGCGGAATTCCCTATGCTGCAGCCCAGCCCATGGCGAGGCGGAGGCCGCAGACGCTCCGATTCGACCTTTATCGGCCCGCTGGCGATACGTGTCTGCGCCCGCTGGTCATCGCGCTGTTTGGCGGGGCGTTCGTGCTGGGCCGCCGCGACTACTCCGACATGGCGCGCTTCTGCCACCGATTTGCAGAGCAGGGCTACGTGGCGGCCTCCATCGATTACCGTTTGATGCCCATACGGAAGGTTTCGAACAAGAATTTTCTGCGTTCGGGCTACATGGGAGCGCAGGATTTAACAGAGGCTATACGCTATTTCAAAGCGCACAGCCGCGACTATCGTATCGACACTACCCGTATCTACCTGCTGGGCAATTCTGCGGGCTCTGCAATAATCCTGCACGCCCTATTCCTCGATGAGCACGAACGACCGTCCGAGACGCGCTTGGCCCCCGACCTGGGGCAGCTGCCCTCCGATGCGAGCATCAGCGTGGCGGGGGCCGTTGCGCTATGGGGCTGTCTGTTCGACCCCCAAATTATAGACGATACTGAAAGTACGCCGATTTGCCTCGTCCACGGCACTAGGGATCGCATTGTACCCTACCAATCGGGGAATTGCTTTAATATGCGCCGTGCAATCTATGTGCACGGCTCGGCGGCTATCGCCGAGCGATTCGATGCGTTGGGCAAATCGACATGCGAATTGCATAGCTTTGTAGGGGAGCGACATGCATTCTATTTCGACTGGCTCTCCATATTTCATCTGAATAAAACCAAATTCGATGCCTGCTTCGACATCGCGTTAAGCTTCTTCAATCGATGCGGGCGCAAGTTGTAATCGTATGATATACAGGGCGTTGGTATGTTGTGAGCTGATGCGTACTGTCAAAAACCCCTCTTTGGGGGATTGACATGCGTGGGAAAAGCGATTACCTTTGCCATCAACAAAACAAAGCGAACCCCAAAGTCGGAGGGCTAGGGGGGAGGATTTTGATTGATTGATGGTGAGTAATTTTATATAAGAATAA
>JAFTDN010000004.1 GCA_017454165.1 Bacteroidales bacterium
GACCTCATAAAGAGGTGCAAGCAGCAGGGCATGAACGCCATGGCCCTCACCGATCATGGTAACATGTACGGTATCAAGGAGTTCCTGAACTGCGCGAAGAAGGAGAACGAGGCCGTGAAGGAGGCCATAAAGGCGCAGGAGGCCATCACCAACGATGAGAGCGCAAGCCCCGAGCAGAAAGAGCAGGCGCAGCGGGAGCTCGAGGTGCTCAAGGGTTCGCTGTTCAAGCCGATTCTGGGCATGGAGGCGTACTGCGCCCGCCGCTCGCTGCACGACAAGGACAAGAATATCAAGGAGATAAATCCAGAAACGGGGGCCGAGCGCATAGTGGACAGCAGCGGCTACCACCTAGTGCTGCTGGCCAAGAACAAGCAGGGTTACAGGAACCTGAGCAAGCTCAGCACGATAGCCTTCACGGAGGGCTTCTACAGCCGCCCCCGCATCGACCACCAGGTGCTGGAGCAGCACCACGAGGGGTTAATCTGCTGCTCGGCCTGCCTGGGCGGCGAGATTCCGCAGCTCATCCTGAAGGGCGACCTGGAGGGAGCCGACAGGGCTGTGCGGTGGTTCAAGCGCGTGTTCGGCGACGACTACTACATAGAGCTGCAGCGGCATCAGACCACCAAGCCCAACTCCAACCAGGCGGTGTTCCAAACGCAGCAGCGCGTGAACCCCGTGCTCGTGGAGCTGGCCCGCCGGCACAGCATCAAGCTCATAGCCTCGAACGATGTGCACTTCGTAGAGGAGGAGCACGGCGAGGCCCACGACCGCCTCATCTGCATAAGCACCCGCAAGGACTACGATGACCCCAAGCGCTTGCACTACACCAAGCAGGAGTGGCTCAAAAGCCCCGAGCAGATGGCCGAGATATTCGCCGACCTGCCCGAGGCCCTGGCCAACACGCTGGAGGTGGCGCAGAAGGTGGAGAGCTACTCCATCGACTCCGACCCGCTGATGCCCATCTACCCCATCCCCGAGGAGTTCGGCACCGAGGAGCAGCTCCGCCAAAAGCTCACCCCGCACGACCTGCTGCTCGAGTTCACGGGCGATGAGCACGGCCAGCCTGTGATGAGCGAGCAGGAGGCCGAGAAGAAGGTGGCCCGCCTGGGCGGCTACGATAGGCTCTACCGCATAAAGCTGGAAGCCGACTACCTGGCCAGCATCACCTACAAGGGGGCGCACATACGCTACGGCGAACAGCTCACCGCTGAGCAGGAAGACCGCATACGATTCGAGCTGCACACCATCAAAACCATGGGCTTCCCAGGCTACTTCCTGATAGTGGAGGACTACATACGCGCCGCCCGCGAGGAGCTCGACGTGATGGTGGGCCCAGGACGCGGCTCGGCGGCGGGCTCGGTGGTGGCCTACTGCTTAAGAATCACCGACATAGACCCATTCAAGTACAACCTCCTGTTCGAGCGCTTCCTGAACCCCGACCGCATATCGCTCCCCGATATAGACACCGACTTCGATGATGCCGGGCGCGCCCGTGTGCTCGAATGGGTCACCAACAAGTACGGCAAGGAGAAGGTGGCCCACATCATCACCTACGGCACCATGGCCAGCAAGTCGGCCATAGCCGATGTGGGCCGTGTACAGAAGCTGCCGCTCGACACCGTGGGCCGCATAAAAGGCTACATACCGCAGCGCTTCCCCGACAACCTGTACTACATAGACAAGAACGGCGAAAAGCAGCCTCTGCCCGTGAACCTAGCCAACTGCTACAAGCATGTGCCCGAGATGCGCAGCATCATAGAAAGCACCGAGGACGGCAGCGCCCCCCTACGCGACACCCTCATCTACGCCCAGCAGCTCGAGAACACCAATAGGCAGGTGGGCATGCACGCCTGCGGCGTGATAATAGGTCCCGACGACCTCTCCAAGTACGCCCCCCTGAGCACCATCAAGGACAAGGACACCGGCGAGGACATCGTCGTTACGCAGTACGAGGGCTCGGTGGTGGAGTCGGTGGGGCTAATAAAGATGGACTTTCTGGGGCTGAAGAACCTCTCAGTAATTCGCGAGGCCGTGAAGCTGCTGGCCAACAGGGGGATAAAGGTCGATATAGACCACATACCCCTCGATGACCCAAAAACATTCAAGCTGTTCTGCGATGGGCTGACGGTGGGCGTATTCCAGTTCGAGTCCGACAACATGCAGAAGTACCTCCGCGAGCTGCAACCCAGCACGATAGAAGATCTCATCGCCATGAACGCCCTCTACCGCCCTGGCCCCATGGACTACATCCCGCAGTACATAGCCCGCCGCCATGGGCGTCAGCCCATCACCTACGACCTGCCCCAGATGGAACCGCAGCTCAAGGAGACCTACGGCATCACCGTGTATCAAGAGCAGGTGATGATCCTCTCGCGCGAGCTGGCCGGCTTCACACGCGGCGAGAGCGACACCCTGCGCAAGGCCATGGGCAAAAAGCAAAAGGCGGTGCTGGCCAAGCTCGAGGGCAAATTTTTGAGCCAGGGGCAGCAGAGGGGGCACAACCCCGCTACGCTCAAAAAGATATGGGGCGACTGGGTGAAGTTCGCCGAGTACGCATTCAACAAAAGCCACGCCACATGCTACGCCTGGGTGGCCTACCAAACCGCCTGGCTCAAGGCCAATCACCCCTCGGAGTACATGGCCGCGCTCATCAGCTGCAGCATCAACAACAACAGCGATGTGGAGAAGTTCGTGAAGGAGTGCCGCAACATGCGCATAAAGGTGCTCCCGCCCGACATCAACCTGAGCAGCGACATGTTCTCGGTAATGGACAACGGCGACATCCGCTACGGACTGCTTGGGCTCAAGGGCATGGGCTCCAGCGCAGCGCAGAGCATCATAGAGGCCCGCGAGCGGGGCGGCCCATTCAAGGACATATTCGACCTGGTGGAGCGTGTAAACCTACAGGCCATGAACCGCACCAGCATGGAGGTGCTCCTGCTCTCGGGTGCGCTCGACAGCATTAAACCAACAAGCCGCCGCGCCATGCTCGAACCCAGCCCCCAGGGCACCTACCTAGAGACGCTCCTGCGCTACGGCACAAAGGTGCAGGCCGAGCGCAACAACCCCCAGATGTCGCTATTCGGCGCCATAGGCGATGCCAGCGCCAACATAGCCCGCCCGATGCCGCATGACATCGAGGAGTGGAGCCCCCGCGAGATGCTGGACAAGGAAAAGGAGCTGATGGGCATCTTCCTGTCGGCGCATCCGCTCGACCCCTTCCGATTTGAGATAGAGCACGTATGCAGCCACACCCTCGAAAATCTGAGCGACCTGCAGCCCCTAGAGGGCCGCAACGTAGAGGTGAGCGGAGTGGTGCTCAGCGCCGAGGAGCACTTCGGCAAGAACGGGCGCAAATTCGGACGGGCCGTAGTTGAGGATTACAGCAAAACTTTCGAGTTCACATTCTCTGGCAAAACCTTCGACAGCTACTGGAAGCTCATGTACAAGGGCAACATCGTCAGCATAGCTGGCACCGTGCGGCCCCCATTCTCCCCCAGCGGACAAGATGATAGGAGCAAGCTATACTTCAACATCAACAGCGTGAGCTCGCTCTACGATGTACGCCAGTCCATCCGCTCCATCACCATCAACATCCCCACCGAGGCGGTCACCGCCCCATTCATCGATGGTCTGTGCCAAGTGCTGCGGCCTGCCAACGGTGTGCAGAAGGGCGCATCGCAGGGACAGGCCACCCTCCGGGTAAGGCTGACCGATGCTAGCCATCAGCAGGTCGTCAATCTGTACTCGCGCTCGTACCTCATCAACATCACCGAGCCGTTCGTCGATTTTATCTACGCCAACAAGCTAACCATCCAAGTGCAAAGGTGAGCACAGGGAGATTTCGGCCTGCGGCCATGCGGGCAATTCAACAATAAAATAAGGGGGGCGGATTACTCCGCCCCCCTTATTATTATTGCCCTTGCGGCTGCTAAGGCACAGCCCCACGGTCTTCGCGCTACAGCAGCACCACCTTGGCAGCGGCACTGCCCACGCGCACGATGTACACGCCAGCGGGCTGGCCGCTCAGGTCGATGCGGATGCGGCCCGCAGCGGCGGCTGAGCTTGCCGAAGCCCCATGCATGGACACACGCAGCACCAGCTGGCCGCTCGCGCCGTACACGCGCAGCTCGGAGGTGCCTTCGGCAGACTCAGGCACCGCTACCCACAGCTCGCCGCTGGTGGGGTTGGGGTACACGCTCAGCGGCGCAAGCTCCAGGCCGCGCAGGCCCGTGGCCCTGCTCAGCACGAGCTTCACCAGCGTGTCGCTGGCCAGCTGCACCTCGCCGCTCTGCTTGATGTAGCCCTCCAGCTCTACGCTGTAGGCGTACTTGCCTGGTACCAGCGTATCGACCACCATGCCCTGGGCATCGGTGGCCACTGCCGTGCTGCCAAGGGTCACCTTGGCCCCAGCCAGGGGCTTGGCGTTCTCGTCGAGCACCTGCAGGGCCAGCTCGTAGCGGATGGGCTCGAAGCGGGCCACCAAGGTGAGCTCGCTCTGCACGTTGGCATCGAGGCGAACGCTGTCGGTGTAGCCATCGCTCCAGCCCATAAACATGTAGCCCACATTGGGCACGGCGGTTATAGCGGTGCCACTAGCACCGTGCTCAAGGGTCTGGATGCTATCTCCGATCAGCTTGCCCCCAGCACCCGATAGATAGTAGAGCTGGTAGGTGATTTTCTTAAACTCAGCGGTTACATTCAAATCTGTGGTTATATTTAAATCGGTGCGGGTGGCATTGGTGCTGCCATCGCTCCAGCCCGCAAATCGGTAACCGAAGCCCTCAACGGCCTTGGCCTCAACGGGAGAGGCATCCTTGCCGTAGGTTACATGCTGGCGGGCCACGCCATCGATGTAGCCACCCAGCGTTGCGCTGTAGATAAGGTCGAAGCTGGCCACGTTGAACTCGGCCACCAGCGTGCTATCGCTAGCTGCCACGAAGGTGAACGGATTTTGGGTGGATACCTCTACCCCATTGCTGGTCCAGCGCACGAATGCGCTGCCGTCTTTGGCCGTGGCGGTTAGGGTTACGGTGGTGCCCTCGCGGTAGGGGCCCGCACCTGCCACCTCGCCATAGTCGGTGGAGCTGGCGGTAGCCGCTATGTTGAAGGTCTGTAGCCGCTCGAACACGGCTTTTACGCTCAGATTGGACTTCACGTCGGTATCAACGCGGGGGTTGTCGGTGCGGCCATCGTCCCAGCGCACGAACTTGAAGTCCTCATCGGGCATGGCCTCAACGGCCACGCTGGTGCCACCGTAGGTGACCAGCTGCGTGTGCTCGGTGCTATTAACATCGGCCATACGCACCACGCCGTCAGACACCACGCCGTAGGTGAGCTGGAAGGTGTCGATGGCAAACTGGGCGATGAAGAACGTGTCTTTGGCGGATACGACATCGGTACGGGTGGCGGTGGCGTGGCTATCGTTCCACTGCATGAAGTGATAGCCCTCTATGGGCTCGGCGGTTACAGTTACGCTGCTGCCTATGGTCTCTATCACCTTGAGGTAACCGCTGCTCTGTCCATCGCGCCTGATTGTGCCTAAGTAGTACTGCCCATTGTTGTTGCTGATGTACTCTATAGCACGCATATTGCTGGTGTATATGGCGATGTCGGAGATATCCCACCAACCAGCAACCTGCCCAGTGATGGTGCCCTTGAAGGCCCAGCGGAAACGCATGGTGCTCGACAATGCGGGCAGCTTCACGCTAACTTCCTCATTAAAATAATTATAGTTACCTGAAACTCTAGATGGAGCTGCTGTTCTATCACATATCCATAGCATATCCCAAGTAGCTCCATTGTTGGTGGTGTATTCAAGCCAAACATCCTCAGGGTATAGCTTGTAGTTATTGAAGGAGCTATAAAACGATATGAACACATCATCACCCATGGCTGCAGACAGGTCGAACAGCGGAGATGTCAGTGTTCCATCAGCAATCCCCATCCCCATGTAGTAGAACTTAGCCTGATTGTCATCAAAGAACCATCCGTAGGAGGCATTCACACCTACATTTTGCTCAACATTCCAGCAATCGGGCAATCCCTGCTCGAAGCTATACTGCCATGGCAGCGAGCTGATGGGGATGTTACAATCGAGTTGGAATAGGGCGGTAACATCGATGGGTCTATTCACCACATCGGTGCGGGGGTTATCGGTGCTGCCATCGCTCCAACCTTTAAATACATAGCCTGCATCGGGCACTGCGGTTACGGCGGGGCCGCTGCTGCCATCGGGCACATCGGCGGTAACCATACCCTCGGCGTTGGCTCCCTGTAGGATGCCGCCGTTGCCTGCGCGGTAGGTAACGGTGTAGCTGTCGGCATTCGGAACGCCTATCAAACTGAAATCATCAACAAGCCAGCAAGCTGAGCCCGCATAGGTCGCAGCTAAAGAGTGTAGCCTATTATAGAAGTTCAGCTTAAAGCGTACCTTGGAATGGCCGCAGATTTCATCTGATGTCGTTGTCCACTCGTATGAATCAGGGTTCCCGGTAGTCCCTTGCCACTGTTTGAGCAGCGTCCAGTCTCCATCATCCACGCTATAGAAGACTGATATTGTGGACACTGGCGTTCCGTCATAAGTATAACGGTTGTAGTGATAGTGCTTAAAAGACAGGGAAACTTCTCGGAGATTAGTAAAATCAAACAAAGGCGATATTAAATCGGCATTTGCATCTTTTCCCCCAGAAAGATTTATGTCATTGAGCACAGCGTGATTAGGAGCGGAGCCCTTGAGCGTATTGGTACCAGCAGAGGCCGCAAACTCCCATTCAGCATAGCCCCCTGAGTTATTAGCCGTACTCCAATAGGCAGGAGCGGTATCAGCATCAAAGGTTTGCACATAGGGCAAGATAAATATCTGCTCGAACTCGGCCTCCACGACCATATTCTCAGCGGGCGAGTCGGCGCGGGTGGGGTTGGGGTTGCCATCGCTCCACTGAACGAATACATAACCTGCGTTGGGCACTGCGGTTACGACCGAACCCGTTTGCCCGAACTCTACGGTCTGCATGGTTTCGCCGCTGATGCTACCGCCCTCGCCCGCCGTGTAGGTGAGCGTGAAAGTCTTTATGGCGAACTGAGCGGTATAGGTAGCTGTGGCCAGCACGTTGTAGTCCTGACGGGGGTTGTCGGTACGGCCATCGTTCCACTGGATAAACAGGTAGCCGTTGTGGGCCAACGCCTCCACGGGCTGGGTGTTCTGCCCACGCACCACGCGCTGCGGCTCGTTCACCACGCCGTTGTAATCCACTATAGTGCCGTGCCCATCGGTGCTGTAGGTGATGGGGTATATGGGCAGCGGAGCGGTGAGGTTCACCGCCAGCGAGGTGTTGCCGCTCAGGGTTACGGAACCGGTGTACGGCTCAAGCCCGTTGGCGCTCACGGTGTAGTCATAGTCAGCGGATAGTAGCCGAAGGTTGGCTCTACCATTGGCATCGGTGGTGAGGTTTTGCCCATCGATGCTTATGGCTGCACCCTGCACCGGCTGTCCACCATGCATCACGCTGAATGTGAGCGTGTGTACATCTGCTGGGTTCACTATCAGCTGTCCATTTACTAGGGTGTAGGTGTAGTTGGCATCGTGGCCCCCGGTGAGGGTGATGTCGAACGTACCTGCCTCCGAGGCATCGGCAGCAGTGGCTATGCTGGGCAGCTCATCGAGGGTGCTGGCATCATCGCCGTTCACAAACCCGCTGAGGCTCATGGTGAGCTCGGGCATGGGGTCGAGCTGGCTGATGGTGAGCGTATCGGCGCTGATGGTGAGCGGTGCCTTGGCCACGCTGATGGTGACGGCGGTAGAAGCCGCTGCGGGTATCAGCCCCTGATTGCCCAGCTGCTGCGCAGTGATGGTGGCTGTGCCAGCACCCATTATGTAGGCTCTGCCGCCATTGACGCTAATCACGCTGGGGTTGCTCGACTCGAAGGTGAGGCGTGCGCCCGATGAAGCGGTGGCGTTGAGCTCGAACGAGGGGTCTCCATAGGTGTGGCTCTGGGTCATGGTGCCCCAGCTAATGGTCTGCGGCTGGCGCACCAGCACGGTGTACGAGGCGTTCACAGCACCGCTGAGCCCTAGCACATCGACTATCACGGGGGTGGTATAATCCACCACATCGCCGCTGACCCTGGCCACGCCGTTGAACAGCACGGTGGCGTTGTTGGATGCGGTGAACTCGGTTACCATGGCCTCAGCAGCGCCGCTGGCCTCCACCTCTATCAGCATAGGAACAGGTGTGCTCAGGCTCAAACCAGCAGCGGGCAGCCCGAAGCTGAGCAGCGAGCTGGCCGGGGCCACCTCGAAGGTGTAGGTCTCGCTTAGGGTAGCGCCTAGGTGCGCCATGGAGGCCGTCAGGGTTACTGGGGTGCTGAAGTCCAGCACATCGCCCGAGGCGATTGGGGTGCCGTCCACCGTCAGCTCGGCGCTGGCAAAGTTGGCGAGCGCCGTAACCGCAAGCGAGGCCACATCGACAGTGCCATTCACCTCGGCGCGGAAGCGGTTGGGGGCCACCTGTAGCCAGTCGGTCACCTGCCCGTCCACGCTGAACGAGCGCAGCACCTTGTAGGCCTGCCAGATGGAGTGCTCGCTGTCATCGAGCACGGCGTTGAGGATGGTGGCATTAGTGCCATCGGCGGTGTTGGCGGTGGTGCTGGTGAACGGCCCCTCGTTGAAGAGGAACTCGGCCAGCAGGCCCGCAGCGCCAGCAAGCGTGGTGGCTGAGCCCATGTCGGCCTCGATCTCGGCCTGCGAGCGCACCACGTTCCACACGCGGGCATTGTCGATCAGGCCATCGAACTGGCGGTCGAGCGAAGCCTGATTGCCTATGTAGAGCTCGGCGGCAGAGTTGTCGGCCATCGCGTTCTCAACTGCTGTGCGTGTGGTGAGCGTGGCCTCCTGCCCGTTGATGTAGAGCTTTACCTCGTGGGTGGCCGCATCGTGGGTTACGGCCACATGCTGCCATTGACCTATCTTAAATGTCTCGTTATTAGAGTAGTACGAACCGCTTTCACCTACGCTCAGCACGAAGCTGTTCATGGGGTAGAACTGCGATGTGGCCAGCCCATTGGCGAAGAGCATCAGGCCCTTGCCCGCAAACACGCGGCCAAAGCCCACAGAGCCGTAACCGCCGCACGAGTTGGGGTTGATCCAAGCCTCGTAGGTGTACGACTGCAGGTTGGCACCGCCCAGCGTACCAGCATTCACTGCATCATCTGCACCATCGAAGCTGAGCATCCACTCGCCTGCCTGCACACTGGGGGCTTCATTGAATATACTGATGCTCAACCTGTTGTCAAACTGGTCGATGTCATCGGGCATGGCGATCTCCACCTCTACGGTGTGCCTGCCCACAGCCGATAGGTCGGCCTTGGCCCCAAATGCATAGCGCACGATCTCGCCAGGGGCCATGGTGCCAGTGTAGGTCTCGGTGGCAACGTCTAGGCCATCGACTATGAGCTTGAGCTCGAAGCCCGCACAGGATCTCGCAACGCTGTGGTTATACAGCTCAACCTCAACGGTTTCCGCATTGGTGAGGTTAGCTGTGCCTCCAGGTATCTCTATGGCCGATATGCCCACATCGTTGTAATCGAGGACGGAGTTGTGGGCCTGCACCTCGAAGGTGAAGTCGGCGGTTTGTCCGAATTGACCAGTCTCC
Source organism: Bacteroidales bacterium (assembly GCA_017454165.1). Taxonomy (GTDB): domain Bacteria; phylum Bacteroidota; class Bacteroidia; order Bacteroidales; family Tenuifilaceae; genus RGIG6076. Next base: position 9,654 of record JAFTDN010000004.1, read on the forward strand.
GTGGCATCATCGCATGGGGTAACATCGAAATTACCCACGCGAATGCGCAGGTTGTGCTTGCCTACAGGCTTATCCGTTAGGTCGAAGCTGAACTCGTAGCTGGTTTGTCCGCTAGCAAGAGCAACCACTTGGCCCTCAGCATTATCGAACACGCGGTCGTCGTTCCAGTCCACCCAAACGCCCAGCGACCCCGTAGTGGTGCCATTGGGGAGGCGAACCACCAGCTTGTTATTGTCGAAATCCCGATAGCCTACAAACACCGTACTGCGCAGGCTGATGGGGCTACGCGTAACGGTCTGCATCGTGAACGACACATCGCCGTAGGTTGATTGGGCTATGTATATTCCGCCACTTGTCTTTATCGTGGTCAAGGGTATGCAGTAGTAGTCGCTGTAGGTGCGGCGTTCTGTGGTGTTGTCGCCCATCTGGGCATCCTCGGTAGCAATCACGGCACGAAGCATGAATTGCTGTACGGTATCGGGCAGGCTGAGCTTCTGCTTGAATGTGTAGGTGTACTCTCCCACAGGAACGCTGGCTATGGTATCTGTTACCCATTGGCCCTCATCTACACGGTAGCGCACCACCACATCGGTCTGCTCCTCGATGCTGTTGTTCTGCATCTTTATGACTACGGGCAGGCCTCCATCGCTGATGTAATCGCCCCTCTCAACGCTCTCTATACTGCTCAGCGTGAATGTGTTGATAGCTGTAGAGGAGTCCACCTCCATGTACTCAATCACAAAACCTGGGGCGGACACACCTGCATCGGTTTCTAATTTTACGTACAATGAGCTTACCCCCGCACCTCCATTGGTTGATTGTATCTCATTTATGGCAAGACTATCTCCCGAAAGCCGAGCCAACCGCGATGCGGACTCACTGTCGCCATCGTAAATATAAAGGTAGTCGTAGCCAGCCTCAACATCGAACTCTACTATGCGTAGCTGCACGCGCTTGCCAGCAGTGGCCGTCTTGATGGTGAGCGCACTGGTGCAGTTGTTGCTGTAGTCGCCAAGCTTGCCTCCATTGTCGGTGAAATACTGCGGTGAGCTGGTAGCGGTGAGCTGGGTGTTGTTTACACCGCAGAGCATCCGCGTGTAACTGGTGCCGTTGCGGTATGTTTGGACGCTGGCGGTATTATTCGCTGGATTTATATCTCCATCGTATAGCACTTCGGCCTCTACGGTGTACATCACATCGTCATCGGCAATTACTACATTTTGTTTGAAAATATAGTCTATAGTGGATAATGGGGCTATAGGCCCAGGTATGAGCTCAGTTACGGGTGTTCCGCCGTTTATACGGTAGCGTACTGGCAGGTTGGTAAGCGTTTCGTATCCGTTGTTGCGCAGGGCTATAGAGAGTGTTTCTTGAGCACTAGTAGTGGGAACATTGGCAAATTCTGCGGCCAGCATCTCCACATCCTTGGTGGGCTGCCATAGCTCTATGTAGCCCAGTTGCAGTTCATCGGCTCCATTGCGGAGTACAGCCTCTATGCTTACCGAGAAGGTGGTGCCTGCATAGACCGATAGGTCGTAGTGGCTGAAGTTGTCATCGCCGAGCTGCTGCACCGAGGTGCGACCTAAATTGTCGGCTATCACATCGGTGCCGTTCACCACTACCCTGAGGGCAGCATTGTTGACTCCCGAACGATGCAGAGCGGCAGCCATGCGCAGCCATAGCGGGCCACGTACATGCGATGCGTCTACTTGACATATTCGGGCCGTAGCCACATTGGCTGGATTGGCTTCAAAGAGATCGCCCGATGCGTTCCACGCTGCGTTAGCACCCGTGCCCTTGAATACCACCATCTGAACCCTAGAGTATTCGAATGGTGATTGCGCCCACGTCTGCTCTACGTATTCGCCACTGTTCAGCGCAATATAAGGTGATAGGAATTCGGTGAAAGTCTCTTTGAACGGTAGAGAGACTAGATTCAATGGCTGCGAGGTTGTGGCCATCACTGCCACGGCCCGCTCGCTCTTGGCTCCATCTGCACTTATCGCTGCTACGCTGTATATATTGCGCTCTGCGCCCAGCATAGGCAAGCTATAAGTGGTATCGCTGGTTCGCCCCAACTCGACATAGGCTCCTTTAGACTCATCTACTTTAAGCACAGCGTACTCCGATGCTCCATCTACTGCCCACCAAGCGAGCTTATAGCTGCTGGCATCGCAGGGTGTAGCCGACTGTACCTGTAGGTCCGTGGGTACGCCCATCAGCGCAAAGGTCGATTGGGTAATATCAACTGCGTTGCCTTGGCGTATGCGCATCATGGCCTTGCCCGTAGTCACATCGGGCATAGTAACTATGGCCTCAGTTTGCGAGGCTGGTGTATTGCTGACTGCAGTGGTGAACGTGGCTCCCCCATCGGTGCTCAGTTCAATGCTGATGGGGTCGGTAAGTCCAGTCGTTATCCAACGGGTTAGCACCTGCTGCTTGGGCATGAACGTCTCGCCTCCGTTGGGGTAGGTGAGCTCGATGCCCGCATCGATGCAGTCGTAGGCAATGGCAAACTGCTGAGGGCCCTCGGGGATGGCGTAGCCCTTCACCCTGATGGTGTGGCGGCCCGCAACGGGATTGGTTATGGTAACCTGCTCGGCGTTGTTCAGGTGGTCGGCCCCCTTGAGGGCGGGCTCCGATGGTTTTCTTGGGTTGAGTACCCAGGGCATATGTATGGTGCTGCCCTGCTCCACCGTCAGGTCGAGGTCGTTTATCAGGGCGGGCATGGCGTGCTCATTGGCGGGCACATCGCTCCATACCAACATCACGCGCAGCTCGGCGATGTTGGCGGGCACATCGATGGTGAACGTTATGTCATCGCCATGATCCACCTCGCCCACAAAGTGCTGCTTTTTTTCAATCATGCGGGCCGAACGCAGGCCATCGAGCACACCGAACCCGAACTGGTAGTCGGGGCCCACATTGCCACGATCGTGGCCGCTGTTGAGCATCACCGCCTTGGCCAGCGCGGCCAGCGGCTTCTGCCCATGGATCTGCTCATAGAGCTGGTAAAGCAAGGTCATGGTGCCCGCTGCTGCGGGACAGGCCATCGAGGTGCCTTGCCAGCCATCTTCGTAACCCATGTTATACACCGTGGAATAGGTGTTGGTACCCGTTACGGCGATGTGCGGCATCATGCGACCATCGTCCATGGGACCCCAGCTGCTGTAGCTCGACATAGAGCCGTCCTCGTTGAGCGCACCTACCAGCACAGCGTTTTTCACGCGTTTGGTGGAGGTTCCATAACGAGACCCCGTAAAATTAAGGCAATGGGCCTGATCGTTGCCAGCCGAAAAAAGGTGCAGCATATCGGGGAATAGCTCATTGGTGAGCAAATCTAGGTTAGCATCCGATGCTCGGTAGCGATACAGATTCACGCAATATGCATCCCGCTCCCCTTGGTTCACAGTCATGCTTATGCCATATGAATGCGATGACACGCGCATACCATACTGTGCAGCAGTAAGATACATCTCTTCCTCCACGCTCAGCCCGTTTGCCTGCACGTTGAAGTTCCACGCATGTAACATAGCCTCTGGGGCTATTCCCTTGGCGCGGGGGTCAAGTATGCCCGCTCCTGCCAACGTACCAGAGGTGTGCTGCCCATGGTCGCTGATGTACTGAAACTCATGGGTCACCAAGCGGTCGCCTAAATCGGGGTGGGCCTCAATGCTACCATCCCAGATGCCCACATGCTGTCCCTTGCCGGTAAGCCCGTAGCCTCCTAGGTTAGAGGCCTGCGATAGCACGTTGGCACGGCTCATGCTGCGGGCCTCGGCGTTCTCTGGCTCAGCTGGCGGTGGCACAAAGCCAATCCAGCGCACCCAGCCATTCTCGGCCAGACGCACGGCTTCGGCCACGGGCATCTCCACCTCGGCCATGTGGAACTTGTCCATCATGTTAACTACGCGTATGCCGCTGTTTGCCAGATGCTTGGACACGTCTTGCGGGTTAGCCCACTTAAAGAACTCCACGATGATGCGGGCCATGCCGGCCTTGCTGCCCTTGGCCCACTCGGGGATGCGCCCGCTGCTAACCTCGGGGCTCCCCTTCCAAAGGGGATCCACTCGGTTGGCCTGACGGACGCGCGGCGCAGCTGCGCGTCCGCTGCAGGCTGCCTGCAGCGCCGCCTCGGCGTTGCCACTCACGGTGGCGTAGTACATGTTGTGGCTGATGTAGCTGTGCAGCTCTATGCCCTGCCGGCGCAGCTCGGCCTTTTGCCGAGCTGTGGGCAGCTGGTCGAACCGCAGCACCATCTGCTGTACATGGTCTGGGGGTACGGCATCGCGGCCCTGACCGCCGCGCATAACCTCCTCCATGTTGTCCTGTAGGGCCAAATGCCCCGACCCCAGCTTCAGCACCTGCTGTGCGCTCAGGCCCGTGAGCATGAGCAGAGGTAGGGTCAAGCAGAGTAGAATTCGTTTCAACATAGTTTAATGGATTAAGATTGGTTCGCGCCCCAATATAGTAATTTTTCCATCCAAGTGCAACTTTCCTCTACGCATAGATTATTAGCGTCTTACCAATACCATCGGTTGGCTCCCGCCCCATGTCTCTGCGAAGCCATGGCAGCATAAAAAAAACGCCCCCCCTTCCTCGCCCTCAGAGCAACTAGCAGCTGGTGCTGTCATTGAGACGGGTAAAACAATGATTGAATGGCACTTACGGCCATACAATAAGCAAAGCCCCCGCCCAGTTAGGGGCGGGGGCTTTGCTTATATAGGTGTAGCGCGGGGCTACGATGCCGAAGTTGAAGCAGCGGCAGCAGCAGCGGCAGCTTTCGAACGCGAGCGTTTCTTCACCTCCACCGGCTTCTCGTCGGCTGAGGTTACCACTATGCGGTCGAACTCGCGCAGGCCCGTGCCGGCGGGTATCAGATGGCCGCATATCACGTTCTCCTTCATGCCCTCCAGCCTGTCCTCCTTGCCAAATATGGCAGCCTCGTTGAGCACCTTGGTGGTCTCTTGGAACGATGCTGCTGACATGAAGCTGTTGGTCTGCAGCGCGGCACGGGTGATGCCCTGCAAGATTTGGCTCGATGTAGCGGGCACCGCATCGCGGGCCTCTATCAGCTTCATATCCTTGCGTTTGAGCGTTGAGTTCTCATCGCGCAGCTGGCGGGCAGTGATGATCTGCCCTGGGCGGAAGGCCGAATCGCCAGCCTCTACCACCACCTTCTTGTCGAAGATGCTGTCGTTCTCCTCGAAGAACTCCCACTTGTCCACCAGCTGCTTCTCCAGGAAACGGGTGTCGCCCGGATCCACGATCTCCACCTTGCGCATCATTTGGCGCACAATCACCTCGAAGTGCTTGTCGTTGATCTTCACGCCTTGCAGGCGGTACACCTCCTGCACCTCGTTCACTATGTACTCCTGCACCTTGGTGGGGCCCTTTATCTGTAGGATGTCGCTCGGGGTGATGGCTCCATCGGAGAGCGGCATGCCAGCGCGCACGTAGTCGTTCTCCTGCACTATGATCTGCTTGGCCAGCGGCACCAGGTACTTGCGCATCTCGCCCGTCTTCGAGGTAATGTTGATCTCGCGGTTGCCGCGCTTGATTTTGCCGAACGACACCTCGCCGTCGATCTCCGACACCACAGCGGGGTTCGAGGGGTTGCGGGCCTCAAAGAGCTCGGTAACGCGGGGCAGACCGCCAGTGATGTCGCCCGACTTACCCACCGAGCGCGGTATCTTGGCTATGATGTCACCCGCGCTGATGGTGGTGCCGTCCTCCACGGCCACGTGGGCCGACACGGGCAGGTTGAACGAGCGCAGCTGGTTACCGCTCTCGTCCAGCAGCCTGATGGCGGGGTTCTTCGTCTTGTCACGCGACTCCACGATTACCTTCTCCTTGTAGCCCGTCTGCTCGTCGGACTCCTCGCGGTAGGTTACCTCCTTTATCAGCGCATCGAATTCCACTCGACCCGACACATCGCTCACTATGAGCGCGTTCCACGGATCCCACTCGCATATCAGCGTCCCCTTGGTGATGCTGGCACCGCTCTCCACGTAGAGCTTCGACCCGTAGGGCACCCCATGGGTCGACAGGGTGATGCCCGTGTTGTGATCCACTATGCGCATCTCGGCCAGGCGGCCTATCACCACGTGCAGCTGCTTGCCGTCCTCGGTTACGGGCACGGTGCGCAGGTCGTCAATTTCGAGCCGGCCATCGAAGCTGGCCACGATTTTGCTATCGGTGGCCAGGCCTCCGGCCACACCGCCCACGTGGAACGTGCGCAGGGTGAGCTGCGTACCGGGCTCGCCGATGCTCTGGGCGGCAATCACGCCCACGGCTTCGCCCTTCTGCACCATGCGGCCCGTGGCCAGGTTGCGCCCGTAGCACTTGGCGCATACGCCCTTGCGCGACTCGCACGTGAGCACCGAGCGTATCTCAACCTGCTCTATGGGCGACTCTTCAATAATCTGGGCTATGTCCTCGGTGATCTCCTCGCCGGCGGCGATGATCAGCTTGCCCGTCAGCGGGTGGAACACATCGTGCACCGTGGTGCGCCCGAGTATGCGGTCGTAGAGGGACTCCACCACCTCCTCGTTCTTCTTGATGGCCGTGGCCACCAGCCCGCGCAGCGTACCGCAATCGGGCTCGGTGATTATCACATCGTGCGAAACGTCCACCAGGCGGCGTGTCAGGTAGCCCGCATCGGCGGTCTTCAGAGCCGTATCGGCCAAGCCCTTACGGGCACCGTGGGTCGATATGAAGTACTCCAGCACCGAGAGGCCCTCCTTGAAGTTCGACAGGATGGGGTTCTCGATAATCTCGTTGCCCGATGCACCCGATTTTTGGGGCTTGGCCATCAGACCACGCATACCGCCCAGCTGCCTGATCTGCTCTTTGCTACCACGGGCACCCGAGTCGAGCATCATGTAGATGGAGTTGAAGCCCTGCTTGTCGTTCGACAGGGTCTTCATCAGGTCGTGGGTGATCTTGGAGTTGGTGTGCGTCCAGGTATCGATGATCTGGTTGTAGCGTTCGTTGTTGGTGATGAGGCCCATGTTGAAGTTGTTCATCACCTCCTCCACCTCGGCGTAGCCCTCGGCCACCAGCTCCTCCTTGTTAGAGGGAATTACCACGTCATCGAGTATGAACGACAGCCCCCCCCTGAAGGCCATCTGGTAGCCCAGGTTTTTGATGTCGTCGAGGAACTGCGCGGTGCGCGATGCGCCGGCCTCCTTCATCGACTTGCCTATGATGTCGCGGAGCGACTTCTTGGTGAGCAGCTCGTTGATGTAGCCCATCTCAGCGGGCACGTACTGGTTGAAGATGACGCGCCCCACGGTGGTCTCCACCAGCTGGGTTTTCTTCTCGTGCGTGGTGGGGTCCAGCAGCTCGTAGCGCACCTTCACCTGGGCATGTAAGTCCACGGCCTTCTCGTTGTAGGCGATGATTACCTCTTGGGGCGAGTAGAACGTGATGCCCTCCCCCTTGGCACCTGGGCGGGCCTTGGTGATGTAGTATAGGCCCAGCACCATGTCCTGCGAGGGCACGGTGATGGGGGCTCCATTGGCGGGATTCAGAATGTTGTGCGAACCCAACATGAGCAGCTGCGCCTCCAGAATGCCCTCGTTGGTGAGCGGCAGGTGCACGGCCATTTGGTCGCCATCGAAGTCGGCGTTGAAGGCCGTGCAGGCCAGCGGGTGCAACTGGATGGCATTGCCCTCAATCAGCTTGGGTTGGAATGCCTGTATGCCCAAGCGGTGCAGGGTGGGGGCTCGGTTCAGCAGCACGGGGTGCCCCTTGAGCACGTTCTCCAGGATGTCCCATACCACTGGCTCCTTGCGATCCACTATCTTCTTGGCCGACTTCACGGTCTTCACTATGCCGCGCTCTATCAGCTTGCGTATCACGAACGGTTTGTAGAGCTCGGCGGCCATGTCTTTGGGCAGCCCGCACTCGTGCATCCTGAGCTCGGGACCCACCACAATCACGGAGCGGGCCGAATAATCGACGCGCTTGCCGAGCAGATTTTGGCGGAAGCGGCCCTGCTTGCCCTTCAGGCTGTCGCTGAGCGACTTGAGCGGGCGGTTGGCATCGGTTTTCACCGAGTTCGACTTCCTTGAGTTGTCGAACAGCGAGTCCACGGCCTCCTGTAGCATGCGCTTCTCGTTGCGCAGTATCACATCGGGGGCTTTTATCTCCATGAGCCGCTTCAGGCGGTTGTTGCGGATGATGACGCGGCGGTACAGGTCGTTCAAATCCGACGTGGCGAAGCGCCCTCCATCGAGCGGCACCAGCGGGCGCAGCTCGGGCGGTATCACAGGTATCACTTTGAGGATCATCCACTCGGGGTTGTTAATCTCGCGCGACTCGCGGAAGGCCTCCACCACGTGCAGGCGCTTGAGAGCCTCGCTCTTGCGCTGCTGCGAGGTCTCGGTGTTGGCGCGGTTGCGCAGGTCGTAGGAGAGCTCGTCCAGGTCGATGCGCGCCAGCAGCATGTTCAGGGCCTCGGCACCCATCCCCGCTATGAACTTGTTGGGGTCGGTGTCATCGAGGTGCTGGTTCTCTTTGGGCAGGCTGTTCATGATCTCCACATACTCCTCTTCGGTCAGGAAGTCGAGGTTGCGTATGCCATCGGCCTCTTTTATGCCCGCATTGATTACCACGTAGCGTTCGTAGTATATTATGGAGTCGAGCTTCTTGGTAGGTAGACCTAGCAGGTAGCCTATCTTGTTGGGTAGCGAGCGGAAGTACCAGATGTGGGCCACGGGCACCACTAGGTTGATGTGCCCCATGCGCTCACGGCGCACTTTCTTTTCCGTAACCTCCACGCCGCAGCGGTCGCACACTATGCCCTTGTACCGTATCCGCTTGTACTTACCGCAGTGGCATTCGTAGTCCTTCACCGGACCGAAGATACGCTCGCAGAATAGGCCATCGCGCTCGGGCTTGTAGGTTCGGTAGTTTATGGTCTCGGGCTTGAGCACCTCGCCGCTCGAACGCTCGAGGATTTCCTCGGGCGAGGCCAGGCTGATCGTTATCTTGGAGAAGCTTGTCTTGGCTTTGTTATCCCTTCTAAACGACATTGTCTCTCAATGTTAAGTGTTTATTTTGCGAAAACGTATCCACGATTAGTCGAGGTTGATGCTCAGGCCCAGGCCGCGTAGCTCGTGCAGCAGCACGTTGAGCGACTCGGGGATGCCGGCCTGCGGCATCATGTCGCCCTTCACTATGGCCTCGTATGCCTTGGCACGGCCCACCACATCGTCCGACTTCAGGGTGAGAATCTCCTGTAGGATGTGCGATGCGCCGAAGGCCTCGAGCGCCCACACCTCCATCTCGCCGAAGCGCTGCCCGCCAAACTGCGCCTTACCGCCCAGCGGCTGCTGGGTGATGAGCGAGTAGGGGCCTATGGAACGGGCGTGCATCTTGTCGTCCACCATGTGCCCCAGCTTTAGCATGTAGATTACGCCCACGGTGGCCGGCTGGTCGAAGCGCTCGCCGGTGCCCCCATCGTAGAGGTATGTCTTGCCGTAGCGGGGTAGCCCAGCCTTGTCGGTGTACTCGCAGATGTCATCGAGCGAGGCCCCATCGAATATGGGGGTGCCGAAGGTGAGCCCCAGCTTTTGGCCGGCCCAGCCCAGCACCGTCTCGTAGATCTGGCCCAAGTTCATACGCGAGGGCACACCCAGCGGGTTCAGCACGATGTCCACCGGGGTGCCGTCCTCGAGGAACGGCATGTTCTCATCGCGCACAATCTTGGCCACGATGCCCTTGTTGCCGTGGCGACCCGCCATCTTGTCGCCCACCTTGATTTTGCGTTTCTTGGCTATATAAACCTTGGCCAGCTGCATGATGCCCGTGGGCAGCTCATCGCCGATGGTCAGGTTGTACTTCTTGCGCTTGTACTCGGCGTCGAACTCCTTCCATTTTAGTATGTAGTTCAGCACGAGCTGTTTTACTAGTTCATTCTTGGCCTTATCGGTGGTCCACTTGTTGGGGTTGACGTTCATGTAGTCAATCTCCTGTAGCACCTTCTGGGTGAACTTAACCCCTTTGGGCACTACCACACCGCCGAAGTTGTCGCTCACGCCCTGCGAGGTCTTGTTGCCTATGAGCGACATGAGCTTCTCCACCAGCGTGACCAGTAGGCCGTTGGTGTTGCGGGCGAATTCCACATCGAGCAGTTCGCCCTGCTGCTTCTCGACCACCTTGCCTTTGTTCTTTTTGCCGCTCCCCTCCTCCTTTATGGCGCGGGAGAACAGCATCTTGTCTATCACCACGCCGTAGAGCGATGGCGAGGCCTTGAGCGAGGCGTCCTTCACATCGCCTGCCTTGTCGCCGAATATGGCGCGCAGCAGCTTCTCCTCCGGCGTGGGATCCGACTCACCCTTGGGCGTAATCTTGCCTATCAGGATGTCGCCCGGCACGATGTTGGCGCCGATGCGGATGATGCCGTTCTCGTCTAGATCCTTGGTGGCCTCCTCCGACACATTGGGGATGTCGGCCGTGAGCTCCTCCATGCCACGCTTGGTGTCGCGCACCTCCAGTATGTACTCGTCCACGTGTATCGAGGTGAACATGTCCTCACGCAGCAGCCGCTCGCTGATTACTATGGCATCCTCAAAGTTGTAGCCCTTCCAAGGCATAAAGGCCACCTTCAGATTGCGGCCCAGGGCCAGCTCGCCGCCTTGGGTGGCGTAGCCCTCGGTGAGGATCTGACCCTTCTTCAGCACTTGGCCCCGCTGCACTATCGGCTTCAGGGTTACCGAGGTGTTCTGGTTGGTCTTCTTGAACTTGGGCAGGTTGTAGGTTGTGATCTCTGGCTCAAAGCTTACGAACCGCTCGTCGTCGGTCATCTCGTAGCGCACCTTGATTTTGTCGGCATCCACGTACTCCACCACGCCGTCTTTGGCCGCCACTATCTGCACCCGGCTGTCGCGCACCACGGCCTCCTCCAGCCCCGTGCCCACTATGGGGGCCTCGGGCTTGAGCAGCGGCACGGCCTGACGCATCATGTTCGAACCCATCAGGGCGCGGTTGGCATCATCGTGCTCCAAGAACGGGATGAGCGAGGCCGCGATGGATGCAATTTGGTTGGGCGCCACGTCCATCAGATTCACCTCATCGGGGGTCGATAGCGGGAAGTCTCCGCGCAGGCGGGCCTTCACCCTGGAGTTCTTGAAGCTGCCGTCATCCGACAGCGGTGCGTTGGCCTGCGCTATGATGTTGTCCTCCTCCTCCTCCGCCGTCAGGTACACCACATCGCCGCCTGCCATGCCCACCTTGCCCCCATTGGCTTTGCGGTAGGGGGTTTCGATGAAGCCCAGCTCGTTGATGCGGGCGTAAACGCACAGCGATGAGATGAGGCCGATGTTCGGCCCCTCGGGGGTCTCTATGGGGCAGAGCCTGCCGTAGTGGGTGTAGTGCACATCGCGCACCTCGAATCCCGCGCGCTCTCGCGATAGTCCGCCAGGCCCCAGCGCCGACAGGCGGCGTTTGTGCGTCATCTCGGCCAGCGGGTTGGTCTGATCCATGAACTGCGAGAGCTGGTTGGTGCCGAAGAACGAGTTGATCACCGATGAGAGCGTCTTGGAGTTGATCAGGTCTATCGGCGTGAACACCTCATTATCGCGCACGTTCATGCGCTCGCGTATGGTGCGGGCCATGCGAGTGAGGCCCACCGAGAACTGGGCAGCCAGCTGCTCGCCCACCGTGCGCACACGGCGGTTGCTCAGGTGGTCTATGTCGTCCACATCGGCGTTGGAGTTCACCAGCTCTATGAGGTATTTTATAATCTCGATGATGTCCTCCTTCGAGAGCACCCGCACGGCGGGGTCGTCCACATCATCGCACTTAAGCCCCAGCTTCTTGTTGATGCGATAGCGCCCCACCCCGCCCAGGTCGTAGCGCTTGATGGAGAAGAACAGCTTGTCTATCACATCGCGGGCGGTGGCATCATCGGGCGGCTCCGAGCTGCGGAGCTGCCTGTAGATGTGGGCCACGGCCTCCTTCTCCGAGTTGCAGGTGTCCTTTTGCAGGGTGTTGTAGATGATGGCATAGTCCGATACGCTTTGGTTCTCCTTGTGCACGAGGATGGTCTTGGTGCCCGACTCTACAATCTGCTCCAAGTGCTCCTCCTCTATCACGGTCTCACGCTCAAAGATGACCTCATTGCGCTCTATCGACACCACCTCGCCCGTGTCCTCATCCACGAAATCCTCGATCCACGAGCGCAGCACACGGGCGGCCAGCCGCTTGCCTACGCTCTTCTTCAGGTTGGTCTTGGTCACCTTCACCTCATCGGCCAGGTTGAAAATCTCCAGGATGTCGCGATCGCTCTCGAACCCGATGGCCCGTAGCAGCGTGGTCACGGGCAGCTTCTTCTTCCGGTCGATGTAGGCATACATCACGTTGTTGATGTCGGTGGCGAACTCAATCCACGCCCCTCGGAACGGGATGATGCGGGCCGAGTAGAGCATGGAGCCATTGGCGTGCATACTCTGCCCAAAGAATACGCCTGGCGACCGGTGCAGCTGCGACACCACCACGCGCTCCGCTCCGTTAATCACGAACGTGCCGCTGGGGGTCATGTAGGGTACGGCGCCCAGGTAGACATCCTGCACCACCGTGTCGAAGTCCTCGTGCTCGGCATCGGCGCACGATAGGCGGAGCTTGGCCTTTAGGGGCACATTATAGCTCAGGCCCCGATCCAGGCATTCCTCTATGGAGTAGCGGGGCGGATCCACATAGTAGTCCAAGAACTCCAACTGGTAGTTGTTGCGCGTGTCCGCGATGGGGAACACATCCTGGAACACCTGGTAGAGGCCCTCCTTTTTGCGCTCCTCGGGGGTCGTGCCCAGCTGGAAGAACTCCTTGAACGATTGCAGCTGAACCTCCAGAAAGTCGGGGTACTGGTACCGGCTTTGGGTTTTCGTGAATATTATACGGGGTGTTTTTTTAGACTGAGACATCGGGTAAGGGGAGATTGAGTTGAACCTGCAAAACAACAACAAAAAGGCTTAGAACCTAATTCCATAGGTTCTAAACCTTATACCTAATATAGGCTGACGCTATTTAAGCTCAACTTCCGCTCCCGCCTCTTCTAGTTTAGATTTCAGTGACTCGGCCTCCTCCTTCGATACGCCCTCCTTTACGGGCTTGGGAGCACCGTCCACCAAATCCTTTGCTTCCTTAAGGCCCAAGCCAGTGAGCTCCTTCACGAGCTTCACCACCTGTAGCTTGGCTCCGCCTGCCGAGGTGAGAATCACGTCGAATGAGGTCTTCTCAGCGGCGGCATCGCCACCACCTGCAGCGGGAGCTGCGGCCACGGCCACTGCGGCTGCAGCGGGCTCGATGCCATATTCGTCTTTCAAGATCTGGGCCAGCTCGTTAACTTCCTTAACGGTTAGGTTTACCAAATCCTCTGCAAACTTTTTCAGATCTGCCATTGTAATGAAGTGTTAGAATTGATTCGAAGTGAAAAACAACAAATTACTCCCTCTCCGAGAGAGTTTTGATAACGCCCGATAGCTTGCTGCCGCCCGACTTGAGCGCCGATACAACGTTCTTGGCTGGCGATTGCAGCAACGCGATAACATCTCCTATGAGCTCGTTCTTGCTCTTGAGCGCCACCAGCGCCTCGAGCTGTCCCTCACCCACATAGATTGACTCCTCCACATAGGCGGCCTTCAGCGTTGGCTTGGCGGCCCCCCCCTGGCGGAATTCCTTGATAAGTTTAGCCGGCACGTTGCCCGTCTCCGAAAACATGATGGAGGTAGACCCCTTCAGCGTGTCGTACAGGGCCGAGAAATCGGCCTTCCCCGAACGCTCTAGGGCCAGCTTCAGCAGCGTATTCTTCACCACCACCATCTTTACCTGCTTCTCGTAGCAAATCCTACGAAGGTTGCTCGTAGCCTCAGCGTTCAGTTCGGCTGTGTCGGTCAGGTAGAAGTGTGGGTATTGCTTTATCTGCTCGGCTATCCTATCTATCACTAAATTCTTATCTTCCCTTCTCATTGCAGTAAATTGGGGCTAAGGTGTTACTAGTTTGAACCCGATATTGTCTTGGTATCCACGGGGATGCCATAGCTCATCGTGGTGGACAGGTATATGCTCTTAATATACGTGCCCTTGGCGGTGGTGGGCTTCAGCTTGATGATGCTGTTGATGAACTCCACCGCGTTGTCTACGAGCTTCTCTGGCTCAAACGATACCTTCCCGATCGATGTGTGGACGATGCCGAACTTGTCGACCTTGAAGTCTATCTTACCCTGCTTTACCTCCTTCACGGCCTTGTCCACATCCATGGTAACGGTGCCGCTTTTGGGATTGGGCATCAGGCCACGAGGGCCGAGTATGCGGCCAAGAGCACCAATCTTGCCCATCACCGAAGGCATGGTGATGATCACATCGATGTCCGTCCAGCCGCCCTTTATCTTCTCAATGTACTCATCTAGGCCCACGTAGTCAGCTCCTGCCGCCTTGGCGGCCTCCTCCTTGTCGGGGGTGCAGAGCACCAGCACCCGCACCTGCTTGCCCGTCCCGTGGGGCAACGAGACCACTCCGCGCACCATCTGGTTCGACTTGCGGGGGTCAACGCCCAGCCGCACATCGATATCGACCGACGCATCGAACTTGGTGTAGGTAATCTCCTTCAGCAGGGCTGCGGCCTCTGTGAGCTTATACAGCCTATTGGGTTCAATCTTCGTCAGAGCAAGCTTCCTGTTTTTCGTCAATTTGGTCATTGCGTAAAAAAGCTTTGTAGGTTAATCCAATGGGGAGTCGCCCGTTACGCTGATGCCCATGCTCCGAGCTGTTCCAGCCACCATCCGCATGGCGGACTCGATGGTGAAGCAGTTCAAATCGGGCATCTTGTCCTGGGCTATTTCCCTTACTTGCTCCCACGTTACAGAAGCGACTTTCCTCCTGTTTGGCTCGGCCGAGCCCTTGGCTGCTTTGGAGTACTCCTTCAGCTGCACGGGCACCGGCGGGGTTTTTACGATGAAGTCGAACGACTTGTCGCTGTAAACGGTAATCACCACGGGCAGCACTTTCCCTGCCTTGTCCTGAGTTCTGGCGTTGAACTGCTTGCAGAACTCCATGATGTTTACACCCTTAGAGCCAAGAGCAGGGCCAATGGGCGGCGATGGGTTGGCGGCACCGCCCTTCACCTGGAGCTTGATGAATCC
>JAFTDN010000069.1 GCA_017454165.1 Bacteroidales bacterium
CCGCCTGGCCGAGCGCAGCAAGGTGGCCTCGGAGGAGATTGTGGGCCTGGCCTCCAAGAGCCTAGAGGTCACCGAGCAGTCGGCGGAGCTGATGCAGGCCATCATGCCCGAGATTGAGCGCAGCGCACAGTTTGTGCAGGAGATTTCATCGGCCAGCATGGAGCAGCGCACTGGGGCAGAGCAGGTGAACGGTGCCGTGCAGCAGATGAATAACATCACTCAGCAGAACGCCTCCACCAGCGAGGAGATGGCCACCGCCGCCGAGGAGCTCATGGCGCAGGCCCAGTCCCTGCGCCAGCTGGTGAGCTTCTTCACGCTTGATACTACTCAGGGGCAGAGCCATGCCGCTGCGCTGGGCAAGGCCAAACCCGTGGCGGTGCAGACTGCGGCATCCGCCAGTGCTACGCAGACGGCACCCGCTCCCCCCCCTAAACCCCAGGCTCCCCCCGTTGCCGTTAAGCAGCCCGCCGCACCGTCTACGATGAAGCCAGCCACTAGGCCCGCAGCAAAGCCAACCCCCAGCCGTGCGAATGCGCAGGGCAATGGGAAGAGCAAGGGCGTGGTGCTCCACCTTGACCACGATGAAAACGATTCGCTTTATGAGAAGTACTGAGCTGTTGATCGACAGTATCTCCATCGGCTGGGTTGAAAAGACCCAGCTGATTTTTTTGGGGGGTAAAGGTATGCTGTTCGCTCTAACCTTTAGCGGAGCTGCAGTTTGGACGGGGGCTAGTGGATCTATGCATCGGTAGCCAACCAGCAGTCTCGGCGATGTCGGTGATTGGTAAACCTTTTGGCTTCTCATCTTCTTAGCGAGCATCCACCAGCGGCAGCTGGTGCTGCCAGAGGGCGCGGTAGCATGTGTCAGGGTGGAATGCTACTGCAATGATAGTCCCAATTGGATTTGCCTATTGGGGCGAGGATTTCGGAGCTTTCGTTTGGGCCGGATAGCCCATCTGGAGCAGCATGGGGATATTGAATGCCACAAACGTTACGATGATTTGCCTGAAGTTTAGCCCGGCAGCTTTCCAGCATTGTAGTGCGGATGGTGTTCCAGAGCATGGTGAGGTGCGCAGTCCATCCCCATACGGGGGATGTAAAAAAAAGTGGGCCAGAGCGGTGCGGTTTCCAAAAGAGGTCTATCTTTGCGCCGTTTTCAAAGCCATGGCAATACTATGTCGGAGATAGTGCAAGATGAGCTGCAGCGGCTGCTGATGGTGGCCGTGAACGCGGTGCTCAGGGCGGGGGGGCTCATCATGGAGGTGTACACCGCGTCTGATATGCAGGTTCACCTCAAGTCGGACAGCACTCCGCTCACCGCCGCCGATAGGCTGGCGCACGATAGCATCAAGGCTTCCTTGGCCAAGACTTTCATCCCCGTGCTGAGCGAGGAGGGGCGCAACATCCACTACGATGAGCGTCGCAGCTGGGAGTATTTCTGGATTGTAGACCCGCTCGATGGTACCAAGGAGTTCATCAAGCGCAATGGCGAGTTCACCGTCAACATCGCGCTCATCCACGAAGGATTTCCCGTCATGGGGGTGATATATGCGCCCGCGTTGCAGACGCTGTACCTCTCCATGCCGCCGCACGGTGCGCACCGGGTGCTGGAGTTGGCCCCCGACAAGGGGGCCAACTATGGTTTCGATGACATTGTACCCCGCCTGCAACAGTTGCCGCAGCCTCACGGCAGGGGGAGCCTAGTGGTGGTGCTGAGCCGCTCGCATACCTCCAGCGAGACCACGGCCTACATCGAACTGCTGCGGCAGCAGCGTGGCCCTGTGGAGCTATTGCCCGTGGGGTCATCGCTCAAGATGTGCATGCTGGCCGAGGGCCGCGCTGACATCTATCCGCGCCTCTCCCCTTCGTTTGAATGGGACACCGCTGCGGGACAGGCCATCGTGGAGGGGGCGGGGTTCAGGGTGCTGGAGTATGGCCCAGCGGGGGGCCGCCTGCGCTACAACAAGGAGTCCTTGCAGAACCCGTGGTTCGTAATCAGCACCCGGTAGGGAACAAGTGATCCTGGCACCTGAACATGGATTGGAGGAGTGCTCTACTCCGTCTGCAATATCTTCATGATGGAGGCCACGTCCTTTTTGTACCCCCGGTCGGTGAGCATACGGTCTTTTACCACGTTGCATGAGTGGTTCACCGTGGAGTGATCTCGGAGGCCAATCACGCTGCCGATGTTCGCGAGCGAGTGCTCGGTGAGCTCACGGGCTATGTAGAACGCTATCTGCCGGGCCTGTGCTATCTCGTGTTTGCGCGAATTGTCGCGGAGCGCACCCTCTGGCAGCCTGAAGTAATCGCACACCGTGCTGCTAATCAGCTCGAGCGTGATTTCCTTGCTAGGGGACTTCACCATCGTCTCCACCATTTCGAGGGCCAGCTCCATGTTGATCTCCCTGTTGCCCAGCGTTGATTGGGCAATGAGTGACACTAGCGCCCCCTCCAGCTCCCTGATGTTGTTGGTGATGTTCTCGGCCAGGTGCACGAGCACCTCTTCGGGCACCACTATGCCATCCTTACGGGTTTTGTGCCGTAGTATGCTGATGCGGGTGGCCAGGTCGGGGGTGTGCAGCTCGCCCTGTAGCCCCCATTTGAACCGCGATAGCAGCCGCTCCTGTATGCCGGAAAGGTTAGAGGGGGCTTGATCCGAGGTGAGGACCAGCTGTCGGCCCTCCTGTTGCAGGTGGTTGAATATGTGGAAGTAGGCTTCCTGCGTCTTTTCCTTCCCAGAGAACTCCTGCACATCATCGAGGATGAGCACGTCGATAGTTTGGTAGAAGTGCAGGAAGTCGTTGAAGTCGTTGTTTAGGCGGGCATCCACGAACTGTGTTTGGAATCGGGCCGCGTTCACGTAAAGTACGGTCTTGTTGGGAAAGCTCCGCTTGGCCTCCAGCCCTATGGCCTGGGCTAGGTGGGTCTTGCCCAGCCCCGAGCCGCCGAATATGAACAGCGGGCTGTAGGTGCACTTGCCCCGCTCCTTGGCCAGTGCTTCGCCCGCGGCGCGCAGCAGCCGGTTGCATGGCCCCTCCACGAAGTTCCCGAATGAGTACTCGGGGTTGAGCTGAGGATCCACGCGTGGGGTTCTGATGCCAGGGATGATGAACGGGTTCTTGATTTCCCGCTCGGTGGGAGTTTGGGTGCTGGGCGATGCGCTCTGGCTGGGCAGCACGATGGCCCCGCGCTGGTCGGGGGTGGAGGCGCTGTTGTCCACAATGGCCATGTACTCCAGCTTGGCTGTGGGGCCTATTTCCTTGCGCAGCGCGCTGCGTAGCAGGTCGGCGAAGTGCTCATCGAGGAATTCTGGGTAGGCGGGGCTGGGCACCTCTAGGTACAGGGTGTCATCGCGCAGCGCTACGGCCTTGGTGGGCCCGAACCACGTGTTGTAGCTGTCCGAGGTGATGTTATCGGCTATGAACTTGAGGCAGTTTTGCCATACTTTTTTGTAATCGCCTTGTTCTGACATTGTTGCGTCTATCTGTTGGGGTTGTGGAGCCTCAACAAATGTGGGGCAATTTTTTTCGAAAAAAAAGCCGCCCCCCTCTTGTATTTATCAAAAGTCCTGAATGTCAGCTTTGGTATTTTTGAATCTGGGGTAAATTTTTTATATCGATTTGATTGCCAGCGTGTTGATGTGGTGGGGGTCTACCATTTTGGTTTACAAAAAGTTGGTGGCAATCCTCCCATTTGGGGGTGTGGGGCTGAGGATGGAATTTTGCGCAAGGTGCTGTTTATCAGTGTGTTGGTGTGTAATGTGTTAGAATACAGATAGTTTGAGGTATTTCTTCGGATTTTCGTTGATGTTGCGCAGTAGTAAGTCGAGCTGCTGCGATGCCCGGGCGAGGTTGGTGTAGAGCGAGTCGTTGCGCATGAGCTTCCCCATGGAGCCCCGCCCGCTGTTGAGGCCGCCCAGCGTTGCGTTGAGCTCCTGTAGTGCGGCGTTGAGCGCGCCGATGGTGCTGCCCAGGTGGGCCTGCTGCAGCGTGTCGCTCACGGCGGCCAGGTTGGTCAGCATCCGCTCGATGTCGTTGTTGCGACCTTTCACGCTGGTGCTTATGGACTCGAGGTTGCTCAGGGTTTGCCCCAGTGTGCCGGTGGGGGCGAGCTGGCCCTGCAGCCCAGCCAGCACGTTGCCAGCGTGCTGCAGTGTGCGGTGGAGCTCGTCTATAGAGCGCGAGAGCTGCTGTTGGTTGTGAGTGTCGAAGAGCTGGTTGAACGCCGCAATGGCGCGTTGCGCCTCATCGAGCAGCTGCTCCGCCCGCTGCTTGATGGGGCCAGCCTGCGATGCGATCTGGTCGAATAGGCCCGCCTCGATGGCCGAAGGCAGCGTGTCGCCGGGGGAGTATGGGGTGTGGCCGGGGACCACATCGAGCCTGAGGGCCTTGGTGCCCATCAGATCGGCGCTGACGAGCTTGGCCTCCGTGTGACGAGGGATGCGGTACTTTTTGTCAACGAGGAAGGATACCAAGAAGCGGCCCGCCTGCATGTCCTCGAAGCTGATGCTGCGCACCGTTCCCACCTTGAAGCCGCTTATGAGTACGCTGTTGGAGGGCTCCAGCCCGTCCACAGCATCAAACCATGCGTAGTATATGTTGTTGGGGCTAAATATATTGCGCCCCTTCAGGAAGTTGATGCCCCACACTAGGGCGGCTATGCACAGGGCGGCGAAAAGCCCTATTTTGGTCTCTCTGTTTAGGCGGATTGTCCTCATTTGGTGTTGGTGTTTTGAGCAGCCTCGGCCTTGGCTTCGTGCACGGGCATCAGCTTGCCGTTTTTAAGGGCGATGATGAATGCGTCGGTGAATGTTTTGCGCACTTCGGCTAGGCGGGGGAGTAGCTCATCGTAGTGGGGGGTGCGTCCTGTGGTGTAGCGGTAGCGTCCGTCTATGTGTAGCTCGTCCACGCTGCCCATGGCCCGCAACTGGTTGTTGCTGCTCAGATCTACGGGCTTGGTGGCGGTGAGCAGCTGTATGCGAAACTCCACAGTGCTGGGCTGTGCGGGGGGGGGCTGTTCTGATTTTTTGGGAGTGGTCGTAGGCCCGCCGTCCACGCTGTGCTTGTAGGTGCAGAAGGCGTTGAATAGAGCTTGGGCCACGGCCTCCTGCCCCTTGTCCGAGCGCAGGAGCTCCTCGTCCTTGGCGTTGCTCAGGTAGCCCGCCTCCACCAGGATGCTGGGCATGGTGGTGCCCACCAGCACCCAGAAACCAGCCTGCCGCACACCACGGTCGGCCAGCGCGGTTCGCTGTATGGCCTCTTGCTGCACCTGGCTGGCGAGCTGTAGGCTCTGGTCGAGGTGGGCGTTCTGGAGCATCGAGAATATGATGAACGATTCCTCGGAGTTGGGGTCGTAGCCCTCGTACTTCGATTCGAAGTTGTCCTCGTATGTAATCACGGCGTTCTCGCGCATGGCCACGCGCAGGTTGTCCTCCGTTTTGTGGAGGCCCATCACGTAGGTCTCAAATCCGCACACGCTGCGTTTCTGCGGGAACGAGTTGCAGTGTATGGAGATGAATAGGTCGGCGTTTTGGCTGTTGGCGAACCGGCTGCGGTCGCGTAGCTCCATGAAGGTGTCGTCCTTGCGGGTGTAGGCGATGCGCACCTCAGGGTAGCGCTCGCCGATGAGCTGGCCCAGCCGCAGGGCTATGGGCAGCACCACGTCTTTCTCCTGGGTTTTCTTGGCCACGCCGATGCAGCCAGGATCTTTGCCTCCATGCCCGGGGTCGATCACCACGGTGCGCACGCTGTAGCGCTCGAGCGGTTGCCCGCTGAGCGATGCGGTGAGCAGGGGTAATAGCCCTATTGTTAGGAGTATACGTGGTATGGCACCGTGCCAGCGATGTTTTTTATACCGCATTAGCATGTGGTTTGTTGCTGAATTTTGACTAGCTTTGGCCTCCCAAAGCTGAACCGCAAAAGTACTAACAAAATTGCATTGTAGGGTCTTCATCGCGCTCTTATTTATCTTGGTGGCCACTGGTTCTGCCGATGGTGCCGTGCTTTTTGGTGTCGATACCCTGCGTAGCAAATTTGGTACCACCCCGCCCGGCCCGCCGCCGCATGTGGTGGCCGATTCGGCGCAAGTCATTGATACATTGGGCGGTAAATCTAGTAGCACGATTGATGCCCCAGTGTACACCACTGCCAAGGATTCCACCATCTACGCCCTCGACAATGTGAACGTGGTGTACCTCTACGGCGATGCCGAGGTGAAGTACCAAGATCTAGAGCTCAAGGCGGCCTACATCGAGTTCGATGCCCACACCAAGCAGGCATTCGCCAAGGGGATGCCCGACAGCACGGGCAAGATGGTGGGGTTGCCCGTGTTCAAGGAGGGCAGCCAGACCTTCGAGATGGACGAGATTGTGTACAACTTCGACACCAAGCGGGCGCGCATCACGGGGGTAATCACCGAGCAGGAGGGGGGCTACCTCCATGGCGAGACGGTGAAGAAGATGGAGAACGATGAGTTTAACCTGAAGGGTGGGCGCTACACCACCTGCGACCACAAACACCCGCACTTCAGCATCCACATCACCAAGGGCAAGCTCATCCCCAACGAGAAGATCGTGTCGGGTTACGCCTACCTCGAGCTGCTCGATGTGCCCATCAAGTTCCCCGGCCTTCCGTTCGGCTTCTTCCCCATATCGCACAAGCGGTCGGCGGGCATCATCATGCCCGAGTACCGCGATGAGGACAGGCGCGGGCTGGGCTTGGTGGGGGGGGGCGTGTATTTCGGCCTAGGCGAGTATTTCGATGAGAAGCTCATCTTCGACATCTTCTCGCGGGGCTCGTGGGGTGTGCAGAGCACCACATCGTATAAGCTGAGGTATAAGTTCAGCGGCAACGTTGGCTTGCAGTACTCCAAGTACATCACTGGCGAGAAGGGCACCCCCAGCTATTCCGAGAGCCCCTCCTTCAGCGTGAACTGGACCCACTCGCAGGATCCCAAGGCCAGCCCCAACTCATCGTTCTCGGCCAGCGTGCACATCACTTCATCGAACTACACGCAGTACAACGCCACCAGCGTGAGCCAGGCTATGCAGAATACTACCACATCGAGCGTTTCGTACTCTAAGAATTGGCCCGGTACGCCGTTCAGCCTGACGGCCTCGCTGCGCCACTCGCTCCAGACCCGCGACTCCACCGTGAACATGCAGCTCCCCCAGCTCTCGTTCAACATGAGCTCCGTGTACCCATTCAAGCGCAAGGTGGCCGTGGGTGCGCCCCGGTGGTACGAGCGCATCAGCGTGTCGCTGCGCACCAATATGAGCAACAGCATCGCCGCTAAGGAGGACAAGCTGTTCACCCAGCAAACCCTGCGCTCCATGCGCAATGGCATCAAGCATGATGTGCCCGTGGGCGCATCGTTCACGCTGTTCAAGTACTTCAATATCGGCCCCAGCGTGAACTACTCCGAGTATTGGTACCTGAGCCATATCAAGAAGACCTGGAACGCGGCGACGGCCAGCGTCGATGTGGACACCGTGCAGGGGTTCAAGCGGGCCTACCAGTACAGCGGCGGCGTGTCGCTGGGCACCAAGGTGTACGGCATGTTCGCCTTTGGCAGCTGGTCCAAGCTGCAGGCCATACGGCACGTGATTACCCCCTCGGTGTCGCTCTCCTACAGCCCCGACTTCGGCACCGACCGCCACGGCTACTACCAGACCGTGCAGCGCGATACCCTGGGGCGCACCGAGCGCTACTCCATATTCGCCAACAGCGCCTACTCGGGGCCGGGGCAGGGCAAGTCGGGCATGCTCAACTTTTCGCTGGCCAATAACCTGGAGGCCAAGGTGATGACCTCCGACACGGCCAACCCCACCAAGAAGGTAAAGCTGCTGGAGAGCCTCAACTTCAACACCTCTTACAACATGCTGGCCGACTCGCTCCGATGGAGCGATGTGCGCATGTCGGGGCATACCACCCTATTCGGCAAGCTGGGCGTGAGCTTCAGTGGCACATTCTCGCCCTACGCCATCAACGAGCGGGGTGTGAAGATCAACACCGCCGAGCTGCGCCGTTCGGGCCATCTGGCCCGCTTCACGCAGGCCTCGCTGAGCTTCTCCATGTCGCTCAACAGCAAGTCGAAGAGCAGCGCCGGCACCCCAGCCAACACCGCCGCCCCACCGCTGGGCACCGCCCCCGATGGTTCGCAGTTTGGCGAGTCGTTCGGTACGCAGTACAGCATGGGCTACGTCGATTTCAGCGTCCCCTGGAACCTGTCGCTCTCCTACAGCCTCAGCTACTCCAAGCCCGCATTCACGCCCAACGTCACGCAGTCGGTGTCGGTGAACGGCAGCCTGAGCCTCACGCCCAGCTGGCGCGTGGGATTTACCTCGGGCTACGACCTGCAGAGCCGGCAGCTCACCACCACCTCGGTGAACTTCTACCGCGACCTCCATTGCTGGGAGATGCGCCTGACCGTGGTTCCCTTCGGGCGCTACAGGAGCTACAGCTTCCAGATCAACATCAAATCGTCCATCCTGCACGACCTCAAGCTGCAGAAGAACGAATCGTACCTCGACAATATCAATTAATCCATAAATAACTGTTGCACAATGAAGAAGATAATCAAAACCGACAATGCCCCCAAGGCCGTGGGGCCCTACAGCCAGGCCGTTGAAGCCAACGGCCTGCTGTTCATCTCGGGGCAAATCCCCGTAAATCCCGCCACAGGCAAGATTCCTGAGGGCATTGCAGAGCAAACGGAGCAGGTGCTGCGCAATATCGGTGCCATCCTCAAGGAGGCCGGCCTCGACTACTCCAACGTGGTGAAGACCACCTGCCTGCTCAGCGACATGGACAACTTCGTGCCTATGAACGAGGTGTACGCCAAGTATTTCACCGCCGACATGCCCGCCCGTGCCGCCTTCGGCGTGGTGAAGCTGCCGCTCGGTGTGCTGGTGGAGATTGAGTGCATAGCGGCGCGATAGCCCGGCACCACTGGCGCATGGGGGGCGCATGGGGGCTACTACTCCCGTGCAGCCCCCTTTCACATAAAAAAACGCACCAGAACGGGTGCCGTGCAGCAAACGGAGCGGCGGAGCCGTCTATTCGTATGCAAGCAAGAGGAACAGGAACACTTTCCCTCCATGGATAGCCAAGCGGAACTCATATCGCGATGCCGGCGCAGGGAGCGCAGCGCCCAGTTCGAGCTGTACCGGCTATATGCCAGGGGCATGTTCGCCGTGTGCCAGAACATCCTGGCCGACACCATGGAGGCCGAGGATGCCATGCAGGAGGCCTTCTTCAAGGCATTCGACAAGATTGACCAGTACCGCGGCCAGGTGGCCTTCGGCGCATGGCTCAAGCGCATCGTGGTGAACACCTGCATCGACCACCTAAAGCGGCAGCACCCCCCCATGCTCCCCCTCGATGAGCTGCACGCCCCCCACATCGCCGCCGAGGATGGCGCCGTAGAGGCCAGCCTAGAGGCTGTGAAGGCCGC
>JAFTDN010000070.1 GCA_017454165.1 Bacteroidales bacterium
ACGCCCCGTTTGCGCCAAATAGTGCTGGGCGCAGCGGATGGCGGGTTCAATGCCCCCGGCAAAGTCAATATGGTTGTCCTTGAGCATGATCATGTCGAACAGGCCCATGCGGTGGTTCGCGCCGCCGCCGATGGCCACGGCCATCTTGTCGAGCACACGCATCCCAGGGGTGGTCTTGCGGGTGTCGAGCACCCGCGCCCTGGTGCCCTCGCAGCGGCGCACGTAGGCGTTGGTCTGCGTGGCAATGCCGCTCATGCGCTGCATGATGTTGAGCACGATGCGCTCGGCCTGTAGCAGGGTGCGCACGTTGGCCTCCACGCGGAACACCACATCGCCATAGCGCACCGCCGTGCCATCGGGTATGAGCGTCCGCACGTGCGCCTGCGGATCGAGGCGGCGGTATATGCGCTCGGCCAGGGCCACGCCCGCCACTATGCCCTCTTGCTTCATCATGAGCTGGGCCGCTCCCTGCGCCCGCTCGGGGATGCAGGCCAAGCTGGAGTGGTCGCCATCGCCGATATCCTCGGCTATGGCCAGTTCTATCAGGCTGTCTATCATCTTATTGGCATCAGTCTCCATGATTCGCTTGGCAATTATGGGGTTGGTCGAAATCGGGGTAAAGCAAATACTTAGCCCTCAACATCTTGAACTTAGCGAGGGCGGGCTGCCACGATTGGCGTATCTCATCGGCGCTCAGGCCGCGCTCAATCTGCTGCTGAAGCGTAGGGGTACCCGCCAAATTGCGAAAAAATCGATTGAAAAATGCGGGCGGGTTGGGATAAGCGCTGTAAGCCAGCAGCAGCCAATCGAGATTTACGGCGCGAGCATCCTCAAAGTAGGCCGTGGAGTAGTCGCGCAGGTCGATGCCGAAGCACAGCTCGTCCTTGTGGGGTGGGTTTACGCTGGCGCGGGGCCGCTCCTCGGGGGTGAAATGGAATCCGCGTATCGGGAATTCGGGGTAGCCAAAAATTTGGAACGGCCAATCGGTGCCGCGCCCTACGCTCACGGGGGTTCCCTCGAACAGCCCCAGCGATGGGTAGAGCAAAATGGAACGCAGGTTGGGCAGATTGGGCGATGGCCCCACGGGCGGCTCGTAGGTTTGCTGATGGGTGTAGCCGCTGCATGGAATCACCGTCAAACGGCACTGAACGCCGCCCTTGAGCCAGTGCTCGCCATTGATCATCTGGGCGTACTCGCCAATGGTGAGGCCGTGCACCAGCGGTACGGGGTGCATACCTACAAACGAGCGGCTGGTGGCGGTGTCGAGCATGGGCCCATCGATGTAAAATCCGTTAGGATTAGGCCTGTCAAGCACTATCACGGCCACGCCCTGCTCGGCGCAAGCCTCCATCACGTAGTGCATAGTGGAGGTATAGGTGTAGTAGCGCACGCCCACGTCCTGCAGGTCGATTAGCACGTAGTCGATACCGCCCAGGCTCTCGCCCGATGGCTTTTTGTTCTTGCCGTAGAGCGACACCAGCGGCAGCCCTGTTTTGCTGTCGGTTTGCGACTGTATGTACTTGCCCGCCTCCACATCGCCACGGAAGCCGTGCTCTGGGCAAAACACCTTTATCACATCAACCCCGAGGGCAAGCAGCGTGTCGAGCAGGTGGGTGCCGTGCACCTGTGAGGTGTGGTTGGCCACTACGGCCACCGTGCCGCCCCGCAGCATGGGCAGGTAGAGTTCGGTGCGCTCGGCCCCCACGGCTATGCGCATGGGGCGCTGCGCGTTGGCTGGCATCAGGTGTAGCAGCAGCAGCGATATGACGCACAAGCTCCTCAACGGCAGCGCATTAGTTATTAAAATATTGTTCAATCATGTCCAGCATCTGCGGCACCCCCGTGGAGGCCGGTGCCTTTATGGCGGTGAGGCCCGCCAGGCTCACCGCCACGTCGTTGGGGTCGATGAGGAATTTCGGGCACTGCGGGGGCACGTAGTAGATGAGGCTGGCAGCGGGGTACACGGCCATCGAGGTTCCCACCACGGCGAATATGTCGGCCTGATGGGCTATCTGCACGGCGTCCTCCATGGCGGGTACGGCCTCGCCGAACCACACTATGTGCGGGCGCAGCTGCGAGCCCAGCTCGCAGGTATCGCCCCAGCTCACATTGCGGTAGCCGATGTCGTATATTAGGGCTGGGTTCTTTGTCGAGCGCACCTTGGTGAGCTCGCCGTGCAGGTGCAGCACCTGCTGGCTGCCCGCAGCCTCGTGCAGGTTGTCCACATTTTGGGTGATGACGCGCACATCGTAGCGCTCCTGCGCTTGGGCGAGGGCCAGATGGGCTGCGTTAGGCTTGGCCGTGCTCAGCTGCTGGCGGCGCTCGTTGTAGAACTGCAGCACCAGCTTGGGGTCATCGTACCAGCCCTGGATGCTGGCCACCTTCATCACATCGTAGTTCTCCCAAAGGCCATCGGCATCGCGGAACGTGCGTATGCCGCTCTCGGCGCTGATGCCCGCGCCGGTGAGCACCACTAGTTTCTTCTTCGTTGGCATGTTATTCACGGCTTAGCGCCGAGCAGGCGTTCCATCTTCTCCACCAGCACCTCCACCTGGAAGGGCTTGCTGATGTAGTCGTCCATACCCGCCTCTAGGCACTGCTCCCTATCGCCCATCAGGGCGTTGGCCGTGATGGCGATGATGGGCGTGTGGGCATGGATGCTGACCTCCAGCTCGCGTATCTTTTTTGTGGTGACGAACCCGTTCATGATGGGCATCTGGATGTCCATCAGGATGATGTCGTACCTGTTGGTGGCGAATTTGTCGAGGGCCTCCCTCCCATTGTTGGCCACCTCCACGCTTTTCACCAGCTTACCCAGGCTGAGCATCACTATCTTTTGGTTGATTTGGTTGTCCTCCACCAGCAGCACGTGGGCCTGCGAGAGCTCCAATGGGGGTTGGCTCATGGGCTCTTCTTTCTTGGAGGGCTGCGGGGGCAATGGGAGGTTCACGTCATGACTGTCGAGGCGGTAATCGAACGATATTTGGGAGCTGGTGGAGCCGATGTCCACGTGCACCGCGCCCCCATTCTTCTGCACCAGCAGCTGGCTTAGGGCCAGGTCGAGGGCGCTTATCAGCGCGTTGTGGTCGCCTTGCTGTATGGGCTTGCCCACCGGTGCCACGGCCAGGTGCAGCGGCTCGCTGACGTTGAACTCGAAGCGCAGCCCATTAGGGCGCACATCGCTCCCTCTCACATTGATGCTCACCGAGGCCCGGCTGGCCACCTTGTGCTGCGAGATGCTTTCGAGCACGTTGAGGGCTATCTGCTTGATATGTATGGGGTCGCCCACGAAGCTCTTGGGAAGGCCCGGTGCGATGCGGTGGGTGCAGCTCAGGCCGGGGTGCAGCTGGTGCGCCAGCTGGGTGATGCTGCCCAGGGTGCGGTCGAGGTCGAAGCTGATCTGCAGGTCGGTCTCGGGCTTGATGTCGGCGATGGCCAAATTCTCCAGCCCATTGAGCACGCTCACCAAGCTGTTGGCCGAGGTCTGGATGGTCTGCACCAGCTCGGCTCCATGGGAGTCATGGGCGCAGGCATTCGAGAGGATGTTCGACACCACGATGATGTTGTTCAGCGGGGTGCGGATGTCGTGCGACAGCTTGGCCAGGGCCCTGCTGTTCATCTTGCTACTCACGACCTGCTCCTCCTGGGCTAATCGCATACGCTCCTCGCAGCGGTGGATGCCCTGAATGACGGAGAGCACCA
>JAFTDN010000071.1 GCA_017454165.1 Bacteroidales bacterium
AGCAGGTGCTCATCGTAGGTGGCCCCAGCACGTTTCAGAATGAGGGCGGTCTCCAAGGGAGAGGGCAACGAGTAAAATATCTGCCTAATTGACTGCACGTTGCTGGTCAATGCAGAATCGGCCAGCAGCTCCTCCTGGTTCATGCCAAAGCCTTGGCGCTGCCCCCTCTTGGGGCTGGTGTTGCACGATAGCATGGACGCCATCATCACTGCTAGGGCTAGGCCCAGGCTGTATTTCGATAACATGCTGCTCTTGCTGTTCACGGTCGTTCCTTCACTTTTTGCGGGAGCTGCTCCCTGATTCAAATTTGATGTTCGTTGTGGCCCTCTTGCCGGTGGGTAAAATTACATATTTTTAGTCATACAGCCAAAGCCCAGTCTCCGATTGCCCCCAGCGACCTGCCGATGGCATATTTGCTTATCTTTGCGTGAAGAAATTAACATGCCCGATTAATATGCCCAACCAAACCGATGAGCAAAGGGCGGAGCACCTCCGCCAAACACTAGAGAGCAGCACTGATGATGCCGTGACCAACATGCTGGAGCACCTGCGCGATGAGGGTGCGCTCTACGCCGTGGAGCCCATTGTAGAGCTGCTGTTCGCCCCACGCAGCGCCACGCTGAGGCAACACGTGGTGTCCATGCTGGCCGACATACGCACCCCTGAGGCCAGCGACGTAATCGCCAGCTGCATTGAGCGCTTCCGCGACCGACCCGAACTGCCACTGCTGGTGTCGGTGTGCTGGCAGAGCCGGCTGAGCTTCGCCGAGCACGCGCTGCTCCTCATCGACTTGCTCCGCCGCGAGCCCTTGGACACGGGCATTGAGGCCTACTCGGTGCTTGATGTGCTGCTGCCGCAGCTCTCGCCCGAGCAGCAAGCGCAGCATGTCCAGCTGCTGCGCCAAGGCCCAGCCACTGAGCAGGCGCAGGGCAGCACCTTGCTGATGCAGTCGCTAGTGGACAAGCTGCTCGACCAAAGCTAAACAGCTATGGCTGTGCCCCGTAGCTGCGCGCACCGAATATGAGGCTCCCCACGCGCACCATGGTGCTGCCTGCGGCTACGGCCAGTGGATAGTCGTGCGACATGCCCATGGATAGCTCCGTAAAATGGGGCAACGCATCGGTATGCTGCCGCCGCACTTCATCGAATAGCGCCCGCAGGCGTCTAAATTCGCCTCCCACCTGATGCTGGTCGTCAGTAAATGTGGCCATGCCCATGAGTCCCACCAGGCGCACGTTGCGCAGCTGGCTGGGTAT
Source organism: Bacteroidales bacterium (assembly GCA_017454165.1). Classification (GTDB taxonomy): domain Bacteria; phylum Bacteroidota; class Bacteroidia; order Bacteroidales; family Tenuifilaceae; genus RGIG6076. Next base: position 1,257 of record JAFTDN010000071.1, read on the forward strand.
ATCACCATTGAGCAGCTGGCGCAGCTCATCAACAGATAGTCCGAACTTGGTATCCTCCTGGGCTATATGTACCTGTAGCAGGCAGTCCACCGTGCGGCTGATGCGCTGCGCCTCGCGGTCGATAGCCACGAGCAGGCGCTCGCTATCCACCGAGTGGATCATGCACACGTGGGGTAGCACCTGCCGCACCTTATTGGTTTGCAGATGCCCAATCAGATGCCATTCCACATCGCGGGGCATGAGCGGCTGTTTTTGGAGCAGCTCCTGCACCTTATTCTCGCCGAAGGCCCGCTGTCCAGCGCTGTAGGCCTCCTGCAGGGCCTCCACTGGATGGGTCTTCGACACGGCCACCAGCCGCACCCCCGTGGGGAGCCGCCTCCTGACGGTTTCGAGGTTCTGCGCTATGCTCATGGATAAAGACATTTTGATAGGCACCGCAAAGGTACGCATTTAGCCGCAACGCACCGCCCTCAGAGCCATATTTTACGCCTTGCCGCCCGTTTTTGACGGGCGGCAGCTTTTGTTATTTAGACTAATTATAGTATCTTTGGAACCCCAAACTTCGCACCCCCCACATCAAAGATTATGATGCCGATACGGATTATCCGCCGCTTACTACCCATCACCGCCATGGTGCTGAGCCTATCAGGGCTACAGGCGCAGAACATGCACGAGCACGTGTACTACCTAGCCTCCGATGAGCTGGCGGGGCGCTTTCCCGCCACCCGTGGCGACACCCTAGCCGCCCGCTACATATCGGGCCTATTCGAACGCTATGGGCTGCAGCCCTTCGAAGGGAGGTTCATCCATCCGTTCACCATCCGCGACAGCGTCCCCTGCCTCAACGTGGTGGCCATGCTCAACGGCTCCGACCCCTCGATGCGCCACGAGGCCATAGTGGTGGGGGCGCATTTCGACCACCTGGGCTACGGGGGCCCAGGGTCGGGCTCGCGCCGGCCCGACACCACAGCCATCCACTACGGGGCCGATGATAACGCCTCGGGCACCGCGCTCATGGTGGAGCTGGCCCGCCTATTTACCGCCGTACCAACCCGCCGAACGCTCATATTCGCCGCGTTTGGGGCCGAAGAGCAGGGGCTTGGCGGCTCAAAGGCCCTGGCCTCCAACACGGCCCTATGCGAGCGCACCGTGTTGATGCTGAACTTCGACATGGTGGGGCACCTGCGCAACCACGCGCTGAGCATAGGCGGCAGCGGCACATTCCTACATGCCGACTCGCTGCTGCTCGGACTGGGGCGGCGGCATGGGCTGTCGCTGGCGCTATCGCCGCAGGGCTATGGCCCCTCCGACCACACCTCATTCTACGCAAAGGGGCTGCCCGTGCTGTTCATCACAACTGGCGGCACCCTAGTGTATCACACCCCCGACGATAGACCCGAGCTGATCAACTTCGGCGGCATGGACACCATCGCCCGCTTCGCGTTCGACCTGATACGCACTGTGGCCAACAGCACTCAAAGACCTGTATTCCAAGAGGCTGGCCCCGCAGAGGGCTCACATGCACGAACCCGACTTAAGGTTACGCTGGGCATAATGCCCGATGTTACGGGCACCCAAAGCGGTGGTCTGCGCGCTGACATGGTGGTGCCCGGCAAGCCCGCCCACCGTGCGGGCATGAAAACGGGCGACCTCATCGTATCAATAAATGGCCAGAATATCAGCAATATAGATGAATACATGCAGGTACTGTCGGGCCTCAGCCCCGAGCACGAAATCAGAGTGGGCGTGGTACGCAACGGCCAACGCATCGACCTTACCGTAATTCCATAATAACCAATCATAAAAACGCCGCCCCACATGTGGAAGAAAATTCTCTTATGGCTTTTGGCCACCATCATTACGCTGGGCACCAGCGTGTATCAGCGTAAAACAGGCCCCACCAATCCGCTGCCCGTCGAGGTGAACATCGGAGGGCAGACCGTTCGGTTTCGCCTACCGCGCAGCGGGAGCAGCACCTCCGACAAGTCCGTAGTAGTACCCGGCCTGCCCGAGGGGTGCACCATGGCGCTGCGCTGGCGCGAGTACCCTTCAAATCAAACCTACTCCACCGCACTGGCCACACCGGGTGCGGTGCGCAACCCGCACTCGGGCGACTCGCTACGCGGGCTGGTGGCCAAGCTGCCCGCCCAGCCCCCCGCCGGAAAGCTCGACTACTATGTGGAGATAGCCGAGGCCGACTCATCAACCGTGCACAGAGCACCCAAAGAGCAGCCCGTGGTAATCCGGTTCAAGGGCGATGTGCCCGCCTGGCAGCTCATCCCCCACATCATAGGGATGTTCCTGTCCATGCTATTCTGCCTCTATGCCGCGCTGAGCGCAGCCTTGGGGCTCAAGGGATACGGGAAATGGCTCATAGTGGGCACCTCACTGCTGGTGGTGGGCGGATTTGTGTTCGGCCCGCTGGTGCAACACGCCGCCTTCGGCCAGTTCTGGAGCGGATTCCCCGTTGGAACTGACATCACCGACAATAAGACGCTCGTAGGGCTGGTGGCCCTGCTGGCGGCTTGTGGAAGCCTGCGCACCAAGTGGCACAGGGTGGCCACCGTGCTAGCGGTGGTGCTTATGATGGTGATATTCAGCATACCGCACAGCGTGGGCGGCTCGGAGCTGAACCGGCAAACGGGGCAGGTGGAAACCAGCAGGGGCCGATAGGCCCCTGCCCAAAACGCAAAGCGGCACCGCCCAAGAAGCAGGTGCCGCTTTATTTTTTTTTTGCGCCCCTCATATTAGCGGAGCTGCGCCCCCAGCTCGCGGGCAAACACCTCTACCAGCCGTTGCATGGTGCGGTCTATCTGCGCGTCTACCAGCGTTTTATGCTCATCTTGCAGTATGAAGCTCACGGCCAACGACTTTTTGCCCGCTGGCAGCTTATCGCCTTGGTACACATCGAATAGGTTCACCTGCTTGAGCAGCTTGCGCTCTGCGCTTATAGCCAACGACTTGATCTGCTCATAGCGCACGGCGGTGTCAACCAGCAGGGCTAGGTCGCGGCGCACAGCTGGGAACTTGGGCAGCTCGTGGAACTCCACCCTGTGGGTGGCCATGGAGGCCAGCAGGGGAGCCCACTCCAGCTCGGCGTAGAGCACCTCGGACTTGACCCCAACGCTAGCCGCAAGGCTGGGCTGCACCAAGCCGAGCTGCGCCACCGTTTCGCCCTTGGTATTGCTGTAGCGCAGGCCGTAAGCGAACACATCGGACGGGGCCTCGTGGGTGCTCAGGGCCTCGGGGCGCAGCCCAAGGCGAGACACTATGGCATGCACAGCGCCCTTTAGGTGGAAGAACGTTTGCGGCGTGGGCGCGCTGGCCCAATGCTCCTCGTGGGTTTGCCCAGTGAGCCACAGCCCCAGCCTAAACGCCTCGGCATAGCGCGACAACGGCCCTTCTCCCTGCGCATCGGGGACAACGCGGTAGCAGTTGCCGAATTCGTAGAGGCACAGGTTGCTGCTACGGAAGCTCATGTTGCGTTGTATGCTTTCCAAACCACCAAACAGCAGGGTCTGCCGCATCACTCCGAGGTCGCTGCTCAGCGGGTTCATTAGGCGCACGGCGTGGTCGGCGGGGAAGGTTTCCAAGTTGGCGTAGTAGGCCTCCTTGGTGAGCGAGTTGCACATAATCTCATTGAACCCATTATCGGTTAGGTAGTTAGAGATTAAGTTTTGCAGCTGAAACGAATCGGGCCGCTGCGATGCGCTGAGCGCCCAGCTCAGCTTCTCAGGCATGGGCACATTGTTGTAGCCGTATATGCGCAGCACGTCCTCCACCACATCGGCCTCGCGGAGCACATCGACACGGTAGGTGGGGATGCGCAGGAGCCAGTCATCGCCACGGCGAGTTTCTATCTCTATTTCAAGTCCTTGCAGTATTCGCTCCACGGCATTGGGGTCGAGCTGCAGGCCGATGAGCCTCCCCGCCCTGTTGAGGTTGAACTCCACCTTGGCCCGCTCCACTGGCCTAGGGTAGATGTCCACTATGGTGGAGATTTCGCCCCCGGCGAGCTCCTTTATCAGCATTGCGGCCCTTTTCAGAGCCCAGATGGTGATGCTGGGATCCACCCCGCGCTCGAAGCGAAATGAGGCATCGGTGCTGAGCGCATGGCGGCGGGCCGTTTTGCGCACATACACGGGGTTGAACGTGGCGCTCTCGAGGAATATGCTGGTGGTGCTCTCGGTGATGCCCGAGCTCAGCCCGCCGAACACGCCGGCGATGCACATGGGTGCCGAGGCCGAGCAGACCATCAGGTCGTCGGGGTGCAGCTTACGCTCCTGCCCGTCGAGCGTTACGAACGGGGTGCCCTCGGGCATGGTGCGCACCACCACGCGCTGACCATCGATGCGAGCCAAATCGAATGCGTGCAGAGGCTGCCCCACCTCGTGCAGCACGAAGTTGGTGATGTCCACCACGTTGTTGATGGAA
>JAFTDN010000072.1 GCA_017454165.1 Bacteroidales bacterium
AAAACTGCACTTTTTTTTGTGCATTTCGTAATAAGTTTGTATATTTGCGATTGAAAACAAAACGTAAGTGGCCGTGATTGATGGCATTCTATTTGGGTTCATGCGCGAGCAGCTCCACATAACGAGCCTCGAGTTCAAACGCTATGCATACGACCAAATCGACTGGTCGCTGCGGATGTTGGGGCTTGTGGGACCACGGGGGATAGGCAAATCAACCCTCATAAAACAGCGCATCATCATCGAAAAGGAGCGTCAGAAAGCCCTATATATATCAGCCGATCATAGCTACTTCGCCCAGCACACATTGCTCGAAGTGGCATCGCAATGGGCAAAAGAGGGCGGCACACATCTTTACATCGACGAGATACACAAATACGAAAATTGGTCAACCGAGCTAAAAAACATCTACGATGGCCATCCCACCATGTCAATAGTCTTCACGGGGTCGTCGGTGCTCGATTTATTAAAGGGGCAGGCCGACCTAAGCCGCCGCGCTGTGATGTACACCATGCAGGGGCTGTCGTTCCGCGAATACCTAGGCATGTTCCACCGCATTGAGATGCCCAAATACACGTTGGACGAAGTTATTGAAAATAAGGTAGATGACACACTCATGCCACACCCGCTTCCGCTTTTCCGACAGTATTTGCAAGATGGCTACTACCCTTTTAGCCAGGAGGGTGCATTTCAGTCGCGGCTCGAACAGGTTATTGTACAGACGTTAGAAACCGACATCCCCCAATACGCCCACATGTCGGTTGCCACGGGGCGCAAGCTGCGGCGGCTGATGGGGCTCGTGGCGCAGAGCGTACCTTTCAAACCCGACTACTCCAGCATTGCCAACGCCATTGGCATTAGCCGCAATGTGCTGCCCGACTACTTTCTATACATGGAACGCGCTGGAATGATTGGTCAACTTAGAGACGAAACGGGAGGATTGCGAAGCCTGGGCAAGGTCGAAAAAATATATTTAGACAACACCAATATAGCACGTGCGCTCGGTGCCGACAGCACCAATGTAGGCAATTTGCGCGAAACCTTTTTCTACAACCAAACGCGCGTGGTTTGCGACGTTATATCGTCTAAAGTGTCAGATTTTGTTATTGGAAACTACACTTTTGAAGTTGGCGGTAAAAAGAAAAAAACTAAGCAGATTGGCGGAATTACCAACGGATATGTGGTGAAAGACGATATAGAATATGGTCAGGGCATTAACATTCCGCTGTGGACGTTTGGCTTATTATATTGATACACTGATGCTTGTGTAATATTTCATACAATTTCAAAAAATTCTATTCTCAACCACCCACCATGGATAGCGAAGCAAAGCGACAGCTACAGCGCAAACAGCTGATGGACAACAAGGTATATCGGGCCATGTTGTTCCTGACGCGCTACATGGACCGCTACTATTTGGACGCAATTATTGGCCTTGTGCCGGGCTGGGGCGATGCCATTGCGCTGCTCAGCACAGTTCCGTTCGTCTATTTCTCGCTGCGAATCGTAAAAAGCGTTCCGCTCACGCTGGCCGTGCTCAACAACTCGCTGCGCGATGTGCTGCTGGGCATGATTCCGTTCTTTGTGGGCGACATAATCGACATATTCCACCGCGCCAACAGGCAGAACATGGCAATGATTCAGGGCTTTGTAGATGGCGATGCGGCGATTATTAAACAGGTGAACCAGCGGGCAACGCAAGCCGCTGTAGTTCTTGTGCTTATGCTGCTGCTCATTGCCCTAATGATATGGCTGATTGTTTCCGTTGGAAGCTACATCTACTCACTGTTTGCATCTGTATTTTAAAACGACAAAAACATGATTTCTGATTTTAAAAACTCCAACGATATTGCCAACTGGCTGCGCTCTGTACCCTACGAGGTGCAGCGGAACGGGCGGCTCTACAACGCCGCCGAGCTGTACCACGGCTACGAACCCTCAGCCGATGCGGAGCAGGACGCAGCCTCGTTCGCCAATTGCTACGATAGCCGGGTTTATCGGCATTTTAAGGAGCAGGGGACGATGGCCCGCGATGTGAACGAGTCGCTGGCGCGCACCTTCCACGACCACGGCATACACTGGGCGCTGAAGGCGTTTCTGGCCGAGCACGACCCCAAGCGATGCGTGGGTATCATGGGCGGGCACGCCATACAGCGCACCGACCCCATGTTCGCCACCGTGGCCATGCTGAGCAAGCGGCTCACCGAGGAGGGCTTCGTGATGGTGAGCGGCGGCGGCCCTGGGGCCATGGAGGCCACGCACCTGGGCGCGTGGATGGCTGGCCGCACCAAGCAGGAGGCGCACGAGGCCATAGGCATGCTGGCCTCGGCAGCCGCATCGTTCAAGGACCAGCAGTGGGTGGCCTCGGCGCTCGAGGTGATGCACCGCTACCCGCAGCATAGGTACGTAAGCCTCGGCATCCCCACGTGGCTCTACGGCCACGAGCCCTCAACGCCATTCGCCACGCACATCGCCAAGTATTTCGAGAACAGCCTGCGCGAGGACACCATCCTCACCATCGCCTTTGGCGGCATTGTCTATACCCCCGGCAGCGCGGGCACATTGCAGGAGGTGTTCCAAAACGCGGTGCAGGATCACTACCTATCGTTCGGCTTTGCCAGCCCTATGATATTCATGGGCAAGCAGTTCTGGACCAGCGATGTGCCCGTCTACCCGCTCATGCAGCACCTGATGGCAACCGGACGCTACAAGAACCTGCTGCTCACCCTCACTGACGACCCCGCCGAGGTGGAGCAGGTGCTGAAGCAGTTCCAGCAAACGGGGCGGTAGGCTTTAGCCAGGTAACATTGATGCGGTAGAAATTAAGCCTCAATTTACGAAAAATCTAAATACCTAAAAAACATATTGTTACATACAAAACTTGCACTTTTATGAGGGAATATTGCATAAGACTTAACACCTTTATGAGGGAATAAATTTATAAAACGACATTTTTATGAGGGAATCCCAGATGGTTCTTATGTTCAATGTTTTCAATATGGTTTGCCTGATTCTCAATTGCGTCCAGTAATCCGCATATTCTGCGGATTATTAACCGCAAAACTTGCGGCTTATTGAAATTATGTGTACTTTTGCAGCCTATAAAATGAGATATGGCAACCTACATCCATCAAAGCGAACACTGGCCTCACTTCACTTGGGACAAGGAACTCGTCGCTGACAAATTGGCCGCCATCAGCAAAGCCTCGGGGTTTCTGATGGGCCGACTGAGTACCATCGGCTTTGATGCCCGCCTGTCGGCCAACGCCGAAATGCTCTCCAACGACATCATCAACTCATCGGAAATAGAAGGTATTACGCTGAATGTCAAACAGGTGCGCTCTTCAATCGCCAAAAAACTCGGAATTCCATCGGATGCCGACGAGCCATCGAGCCACTATGTGGAGGGCATTGTGGAGATGATGCTCAATGCCGTGAGCCATTACCGCCAGCCCCTTACCCCTGAGCGGCTTTTCGGCTGGCACAACTGTCTGTTTCCCACAGGGATGAGCGGCTATTCAAGAATAGATGTGGCGCAATACCGCAAGGGCGAGATGAAAGTGGTATCGGGCAACTACGGGCGCGAAAAGGTTCATTATGAGGCTGTTGCTGCACAGGAAGTGCCGAAGGAAATGGACATTTTTTTAGATTGGTTCAATACGGACTGCGCCTCGCCCACTTACCTAAAGTCGGCCATCGCGCACTTTTGGTTTGTCTGCATCCACCCATTCGACGACGGCAACGGGCGCATAGGCCGCGCCATCGCCGACATGGCACTCTCGCAGGCCGACGACTCCGCCATGCGATTCTTCAGCATGTCGCGCCAAATCAACAAAGACAAAAAGTCGTATTACGGTGTGCTGGAGCGCGTTAGCCGTCAAACGGATGTGGACATCACGGAATGGCTGACATGGTATCTCGACTGCATGGCACGCGCCATCCAGGCCTCTGATGAAGTGCTTTCGCGCATCCTACAGAAAGCCGCATTTTGGCAGAACCATGCCCACGTCGCCCTCTCGGAGCGACAAAACAAGGTGCTGAACATCTATTTGGACGGCTATGTTGGCAAGCTAACCGTTAAAAACTGGGCCAAGCGCTGCAAAGTTTCAGCCGATACCGCCGCCCGCGACATCAAAGACCTTATCTCGAAAGGCGTTCTTGAACCGCAACAAGGCCGCATGAGGGATGTTTTCTATGGCATCCGTTGCGATGATGAAACCTTGCTTGTTCCTGGCCCAAAGGAAGATGATGACTGAAGCCTGAATCCAGCCCCCGACAACGCAACCCTCCTACTTCAAAAACCCATACTCATACACCTTGGGCTTTATCTGCTCGCCCAGAGCCTTGAGGGTGGCCTTTAGGTTGGCCAGCAGCTGGGTGTAGCGCGCATCGCTGCTTGTGCTGTTCATCTTTCCCTTGTCGTTGCGACCTTGGAAATGCTCCTTTATATCGTAGAGCGAGGCGTTGGGGTTGGCGTTGGGCTGGGCATGGTAGTAGCGCCACAGCTCGCGGCCAGCATCCATCACGGCCTGCGCCTGCGGGGTGAATTGTAGGGGCAAATAATCATTTGCCCCTACCGAAGCATCCGAAAACAAATCTTTTTTAGGCTTTTCGGGGACAATTTTACCCGCCAAGTAATCGCTCATAAAATGCGATTCGAAACGCTCCTTGGCATCAACCTCCGCTTCGGTGAACGGTATCCAGTGGTTGGTGCCCAATTTTGATGTTATCCTATTCTGACCGTGGAATAGCGTATAAATTAAGCAATTGGTTTGAAACTCTGCATCCTTTTTCCAACCAACGTTAGGATTGAGGAATTGGTCACGGTCGTTGAGCCATGTGGCTTTATAACAATGTCTTACAGACAAATAAACTACAGCTTTAATCAAATTCAGTTCGTTTATTCTCATTGGATTCCTAACATTTCTTGCGCCTTGGTCTTGTGCTATATTTACAAATTTATTATTCTGGTAGTCTGGCGGAGCTGTGTCTAACAATCCCAAAAAACTACCATTTTTATCACAACCATTTTTATCGTATTTAATCCATTTGTTTAAACTACTTGAAGTCTCGTCATCCGCTTGTAACTTTTTGCGTTTAAAAAAAAGTCCATTGGCATTATACGCATCAGCTATTATACTTGTAAATTTTTCTTTTTTTGATGTGTCCCAAATAAAAAAACCTATCGGAAATGAACCATCAACGTTGTCGAAAGTCTTAGCAGGAACAACAAAAACTCTTTCAAGTTTTGCTAAAAATACATTTCTGAAATCCTGAAAATTAGACGCTTGCAGAATTTTCAACTTTGAAAATTCTGCAAGCGTTGCAGTGGGGATTTCTTCGTAAATTCGAATAAAAAACTGCGCAAACAGTTCGTTGCTTGCTTTGCTTATTAAACTTTTGTATTTTTTGTATATATCATTCCCTGTCGCAACACCTGCTTTGTTTTCCCCTGTCCCTGTTACAGTTGTAGCTGTTGTCGCCTCCGCATACGGCGGATTGATGTAAATAACCAGTTTCTTGCGCTTTTCGGGGTCGATGATGATGTCTTGCAGCCCTTGTGGGCATTTGGTGAATGGGTCGTTGAGAAAATCGAACTGGAACACGTGGCTGTCGAGCAGGTTAGCCCCGTTGCGTATGCGCTCGCGCATCACGTCAACATCCTGCTGGTCGAGGGTGCTGGCCCATACGTTGTACTTGTTGGTGAGGCCAACCTCCATGTTGCCTGTGCCGGCGCAGCAGTCCCAGATGTAGTATTCGTCCTGCCAATTTTCGCCAAGCACTTCAGCTAAATATTGCTGGCTCTTCTCCACCCATATCTGCGGCGTGAAGTATGCGCCCTTGCGCTCGCGAACATCCTGTGGCACAAGTAAATCAACACGCTCCACAATGTAGTTCCAATACTCGTTGGCGGGCGGACGCTTATAGTGCTTCCAGAATTCGGAGTAGTGCTTCAATCCGCCTTTTTTAAAACCGAACACGAAGCGGCTTTCCAGCCCCATGCGTTCGGTGCGTTTGAGTTGGTAGGGCTTGTCGTCGTCGGCCTTGAAGGTAATGTAGAAATTGTTGTTGGCCGCATGGTCGTCGTTCACATCGGTGGTGCCGTTGTCGTCAATATTGAGTTCGGCCAGGAAAAAGTCGCGGTCGTAGATGCTGTACTCCTTTTTCAGCTGCTCCCAATTGGCCTCGATGTGCGGCTTCACTTTCTCTTGCCATCTTAGGTACACATGGGTGAAGTTATTCTTGTCAATCAGCGTGGAGAGCAGGCCCGCGTTGGTAAGGTTGAAATTTGCCTTGATGAAGTTTTTAAGCTCCGTTTGGTCTGTATCGAAATGGAAGGTGTATATGTGGTTGGTATTTAGTGTTTTACGCACAGTTTCCACCGTCTTCTCATCGACAGCCGATGGCGTTTGCGTCCAGTTGAAGTCGTTGAGCTGGAATATGGGCAGCACGTAGTGGTACTCTATGAGCGCGATTTTCTCGTTGTCGAAGCAGCCAATGAATTTGGGAGGAATGAGGGTGTAGGCATCGGCCTTGATGGTGAGGATGAGCTGCGTGAGCATCTGAAAGGTGTCGGTGGGCTGCTGCTTGGCCTCGGCCCAGAGCAGGTAGTTGTCGTCGGCATCGTCGTCGGCAGCCTTGCTGGGCTTGGGTTTAACGGCAAAGTCGATGCGCTTGATGATGTCGGTGCAGTCGAAGGCCGAGAAAAATTGCTGTGCAATTTTGTTCTTCAGGCTTTCCTCTCTTATTTGCTTGTTTTTGGCCATGCGTGGTTGAGGTTAGCTGCTCGCGGCTCTCAACTCCAGCATGGCAAAAGAAAAGGCGTTCACCGTTCCGTTTGTTGCTTATTACTTACT
>JAFTDN010000073.1 GCA_017454165.1 Bacteroidales bacterium
ATCCCGCAGGGATGCCACCCCCGATTTCTCCAGCCCCTGTCCCCCGATGTGCTGTCGGGGGTGGCCCATAGGCATGGCCTGCCCAGCTCGTATCTGCTCTGCGTGGGCACGGTGGAGCGTCGCAAGAATGTGCTTGCGGTGCTCAAGGCTCTGCATGAGCATCGTATCGAGGTGCCGCTGGTGGTGGTGGGCCGCCGTACCGACTACTACACCCGCGAGCTGCTGCCCTACATTGAACGGCATGGGATGCGCAACGTAATCTTCCCCGAAGATGTAACCGATGATGAGCTTCCGGCCATCTATCAGATGGCGCTGGGATTCATATACCCATCGCTCTACGAGGGGTTCGGCATCCCGATTGTGGAGGCGCTGGCATCGGGCCTGCCCGTGATAACCAGCCGGGGAGGATGCTTGCAGGAGGTGGGCGGCGCTGCCTGCCTGTACGTGGAGCCCTCCGATGTGCGGGGCATGGGGCAGGCTATCTCCCAGCTGCTGGGCAGCGCCGAGCTGCGCGGGCAGCTGCTTGAGCGGGGGAGGGAGCGCGTGGCGCTGTTCGCCCCAGAGCGCATCGCCCAGCAGTATGCCAACATTTACGAATCGTTGATGCCAACACCCAGATAGCCGCCCCATGAAGGACACCTTACGGCAGGCCCTGACCGCCCTGCGCAGCGGCGGGCTCATACTCTACCCCACCGACACCCTGTGGGGCATTGGCTGCGATGCCACCAATGAGCAGGCCGTAGCCCGTGTGCTCGCGCTCAAGGAGCGCGATGATGCCAAGGGGCTGATCGTGCTGGTGGATACTGAGACCCGGATTGCGGGCTATGTAGAGGAGGTGCCCGACATTGCCTACGACCTCATCGCGCTGGCCGACCGCCCCCTGACGGTGGTCTTTGAGCGGGCCAAGAATTTGGCCCACAACATAATAGCCAGCGATGGCAGCGTGGGGGTGCGGGTGGTGCAGCATGAGCTGTGCCAACGGCTGGTAGCCCAGCTGGGGCGGCCCATTGTATCCACCTCGGCCAACCTTTCGGGCAGCCCTGCGCCGCGTGTGCTGGGCGAGGTGGATGAGCGCATAGTGCGGGGGGTCGATTTTGTGGTACCCGAACGGTTCCACGGCCCAGCAAGCGACCGACCATCGGGAGTGGTGGCCATCGGGAGTGGTGGGTTGGTGCGGGTCATCAGGGAATAGCCTTGGGGGGCAAACGCCACGGGGAGCCCTCCCCAGGCTCCCCGTGAATGCTGGCATGCACGATGTGTGGTCTTATTTACTGGCCATCAGCATCTTAACGCGTGCTATCTCCTTCTCAATGTCGCGGCCCTCGGTGCTTTTTGTGTAGTCGGACTTGATGGCCTCGTAAAGCTTGACGGCCTTGGCGTAGTTGCCCAAGCTGACGTGCACCTGGCCCGCTTTCTTCAGGAAGAGGGGGGAGATAAACTCGTTGGGTTCATACGAGGCGGCCTTCTCGTAGTACTTTGCCCCCTCGGCCAGCTGCTGTAGCTCCACGTAGCAGTCGCCTATCGCGCCGTAGGCCACGGGGGTAAGCATCTTGTCGCCCGCATCGAACTTCTTTAGGTAGCCTATGGCCGTTTCGTACTCGCCCAGCTGGCGGTAGCATATGCCGCAATAGTAGTTGGCCAGGTTGCCCGTGCGCGATGGGCCGTACTGCTTGGCGATGTCGAGGAATCCGAGGTCGTTCTCGGTGCCGTTGAGGGCCAACCTAAACGAGTCGCGCTCGAAGTGGTACTCGGCGTTGAATATCTGCGAGCGGGCCTCCTCCTCCATGGGGGCGAGGTACCAGTTCTTGTAGCCCAAGTATATGGCCACTATGGCCAGCACGGCTATGACTATAATGGTGAGGCTTTTTTGGTTGTTCGCAATGAACTGCTCCGATTTGGAGAGCGCATTCTCCACGGTTTCGGTGGAGGAGGGCGTTTGGGTTTTCTTTGCCATTGGCTTGCAGTGTGATTACATTTTCAAGCTGCAAAAGTAATCGTTTTTAGCCTAATTATGAATATTTGGGCGGTAAATTTGTGCATGGGCTCACCATGTTGGTTATATGTATGAGTGCTAAGCATTTGCGATGTGATGGCGAAATCTTTTTTTGAAACCTAAAAACCTTGGGCTACCTTTGCATGGTGCTCCATCCACTTTTGATCCATGTACATCAGCAGGCTCAGCGCGTTGAACTTCAAGTCAATCAGGCAGCTCGAACTCGAGTTTGTCCCCAAGATTAACTGCTTTGTGGGCAACAACGGTCAGGGCAAGACCAACCTGCTCGATGCCATCTACTACCTGTCGATGTGCAAGAGCGCTTTCGGCCTCACCGATACGCAGGTGCCCACCCACGGCGAGCCATTCTTCATGCTGCAGGGGTCATACTCCCGTAAA
>JAFTDN010000074.1 GCA_017454165.1 Bacteroidales bacterium
ACTGCAAAGTCGTTAATCTCGATGCCGTAGAACTGGTTGATTTTCACATGAATAAAATCATCGAACCCCAGCACCCGTTCGCCCTTGTTGAGGGACGATATGACGCGGTTTTCTAGCCGTCGGAGCGATATGTATGCCTCGGTGAGGAAGTTACCGCTGCCGCAGGCTGGGTCGAGGAAGGTGAGCGCCCCCAATTTCTGCTGGAATTGATGCAGCGCCTTGGCGCGGCGTGTCTGCGCTCTGTCGGCGTTAATCGTCTCAAATTCAGCGTTTAGCTCGTCCATAAAGAGCGGGTCGATCACCTTGTGGATGTTCTGCACGCTGGTGTAGTGCATGCCGCCTGTGCGGCGCGTTTCGGGGTTTAGGGTGCTCTCGAACACCGCACCGAATATTGTTGGCGATATTTCGCTCCAATTAAAAGGTGCGCAGTGGTTGCATAGCACATCAACTATTTCGGCTGTAAAGTTCGGTATTTCAATGTCTTCGGATGCAAACAGACCTCCGTTCACGTATGGGAATGCCGATAGCTTGGTGTCGTAGCGATCGCGCAGCTCAATAGGCGTATTGAGGGCTTTGAATAGCTTGAGCAACCCATCGCGGGCGTTTTCGACGGGGAACGAGCGTATGTAGTCCTCAAAGGCCGTGCGCGTGGCATAAAGCCCCGCATCCTCGGCGTAGAGGCAGAACACAAGCCGCACGCACAGAATGTTGAGCGAGCGCAGGCTTTGCGCATCGGGGGCGATGTACTGCTTGATTAGCACATCGTATAGCTTGCCCACCAGCTTGCCCGCCGCAATGGAGATTTCCTCCTCGCGGCGCAGATAGTCGTGGCGCACATCGGCAAGGAATTGCAGCCTATAATGCTCTTTTTCAAGGTCTTTCAAGAAAATCTGCTCAGGGTCGCTGTGGGGCGTTTCGAGGTCGTAGATCAGAAACTCCTGAAAGTTGCACACCACAATCCAGCGCGGTTTTTCGCTAGCCCGCATCTCGCCCACGTAGCGTTTGGCCTGCTCAAAGGGCGTAAGCATTGCGCCGTCGCTCTGTTCGTAGGCGCGGTGCAGGTCTATTTTTGCGCCTTTTTGTTCTATAAGAACCTTTGTGTCAGGTATATATGCATCTATAAATGATGTGTGCTGAAGCTTTACGCGTTTCTCGAACTCGATGTATTTGGCAGGATTATCGATGCCTAAAACATTCTGTAGCAGGTCGATCCAAAAGCGCGAGGTTTCCTGTTTCTCATCGCCACGTTTTGCCCAAAAGGCGACAAATTCATGGGCGGTTTTTGCTGTATTCATGGATGCTGCAATTACTTTGTAAAGTTAGGCATTTGGCGGTAAACTAGCAACAAAAAACACCCCAAGGTTTCCCTCGGGGTGCTTTTTTCGTGTTGATAGTTGGGTTCGGACTAGATGCCGAACTTAGCCTTGTTCTCCTCGATGATGCGCTTCACGTCATCGGGCACTAGGCGGCCATAAACCTGGCCATTAACCAGAGCCACGGGGGCGAGTCCGCATGCACCCACGCAGCGCAAGGTGTTGAGCGAGAAAATACCGTCTTTGTCGGTCTCACCCACATTGATGTTGAGGCGTTGGCTAAAGGCGTCTACAATCTTCTCGGCACCGCGCACGTAGCATGCAGTACCCAAGCAGATGGCCACGGGGCATTTGCCCTTGGGCACCATGGAGAAGAACGAGTAGAACGAAACCACGCCGAATACTTTGGCAGGGGAGATGTTCAGATGTTTAGCGATGACCTCCTGAGCCTCAGTGGGCAGATAGCCCAAGTAGTCCTGTGTTTGGTGTAGCACGTTGATGAGCTCGCTTGCATCGTTGTTGAACGATTTGCAGATGGCCTCAATCTTGTCGGCTACCTCTTTCTTTATTTTTATGCTTGACATAGTTCACTTCTCTGTAGGGTTGATAACATCGGTGGGCTACTTCTCGAACTCCACGGTCGATTGCCTGTTGAAGTAGTGGGTGTGCAGCTGCTCGTGGCTGAGGTGGCCGCAGGGCTCGCCGTAGTACTCCTTGTAAATGGCGATGATGTCGGGGTTCTCGTGGCTCTTTCGGATGGGCTTGCCTGCATCCTCGCGGTAGGTGGCTTCCATGCGCTTGCGGATGATGTCGCTGTCGCCATGGTGGTAGGGCTGTCCTGCTCCGCCGATGCAGCCACCCGGGCAGGCCATCACCTCTATGAAGTGGTAGCCATTGGGGTTGCCCTCGCGTACCTGCTCCATCAACTTGCGGGCGTTGCCTAGGCTGTAGGCTATGGCTATCTTGAGGGGGAAGCCATCGAAGTCGATAGTGGCCTCCTTGATACCCTCGAGGCCACGGGTCTCCTCGAAGTCGATGCGGGGCAGTGGCTTCTTGGTGTGCACCTCGTAGGCCGTGCGGAGGGCGGCCTCCATAACGCCGCCAGTGGCTCCGAATATAACGCCTGCGCCGGTCGATTGGCCCAGCGGGTTGTCGAAGTCCTCTTCGGGGAGCTGGTTCAGGTTGATGTTGCACTGCTTGAGCATGTGGGCCAGCTCACGGGTGGTGAGGCTGAAATCCACATCGCGGTTGCCGTTCACGCTGAGCTCCTCGCGGGCCAGCTCGCTCTTCTTGGCCAGGCAGGGCATGATGGACACCACCACCATGTCCTCGCGCTTAACGCCCATCTTGGGTGCTAAGAAATTCTTGGCCACAGCTCCGAACATGGCCTGGGGCGACTTGGCGGTGGAGGGGTACTCCAGCAAATCGGGGAAGTTCTTCTCGTAGAAGGCCACCCAGGCGGGGCAGCAGCTGGTGAACATGGGCAGCTTCACGTCCTTGTCGCCAGCCAGCGCCTTTTTCAGGCGGCCCAGCAGCTCGGTGCCCTCTTCCATGATGGTGAGATCGGCGCTCCAGTCGGTGTCGAACACCTTGTCGAATCCTAGGCGGCGCAGGCCAGCGGCCATTTTGCCGGTTACAATCTCGCCGGGTTTCATGCCGAACTCCTCGCCAAGGGCTACGCGCACAGCGGGGGCGGTTTGAACTACCACGGTCTTCTTGGGGTCGGCAATGGCGTCGAGCACGTTCTGGATGTTGTCAACCAGCGTGAGGGCTCCCACGGGACATACCTGTACGCACTGGCCGCAGTTGATGCAGCTGGTGTTGCCCAGGGGCTGCTGGAATGCGGTGGCCACCACCGAGGGGAATCCACGGCTGACACCGCTCAGTGCACCTGCGGTTTGGAACTTGTTGCACATGGTCTCGCAGCGGCGGCAGTACACGCACTTGTCCATGTCGCGGTAAACGCTCAGGGTGCTGTCAATCTCGTAGTGCGACGGCTCGCCAGCGAACGGAATTTTGCGAATACCCATGCGGGCGGTGAGGGCCTGCAGCTCGCAGTCGCCGCTCTTCTCACACTGTAGGCAGTCGTTGGGGTGGTCGCTCAGTATGAGCTCAAGCACTGTTTTGCGGGCCT
This sequence comes from Bacteroidales bacterium, assembly GCA_017454165.1. Taxonomy (GTDB): domain Bacteria; phylum Bacteroidota; class Bacteroidia; order Bacteroidales; family Tenuifilaceae; genus RGIG6076. The sequence goes on from JAFTDN010000074.1 coordinate 3,448, forward strand.
TCAGCGCACGGGGCGATGCGGTGTACACCTCCATGCCCTCGGTTACATCGGTGGCGCAGGCGGGGGCCAGGTTGCGGCGGCCTTTCACCTCCACCATGCAGACGCGGCATCCGCCGGGTTTATTCTCGAAGCTCATCCCGTTGAGCTCGAAGTAGCAGAGCGTTGGTA
>JAFTDN010000075.1 GCA_017454165.1 Bacteroidales bacterium
AAGTTCGAAATCTTTATCTTTATCCTTATCCTTGCACGAAAAAACAAGCATACAGGCCATTAAAGCCAAAAGAAGTTTTGTCTTCATAGTTCAAAAAGTTTACTGGTTAACCGTTTTAAGGGATTTGGCTAAACGCGGTTAAATATTTCCATTGCTTTTTTGTCGTTTTCTTGTTCTACTTTTTGGTAGACTTTATTGAAAACGTTCAAAGCTTTTTCGCGCTCTGCTTCGAACTCCGCCCTTAGGCAGTCGAAATTAAGAATTACTTTCTTCATAGCAGTAAAACAAAGTTTTGGTTTCCATTTGCAAAGTAAGCATGGTGCTGCGAAATCTATTTGCGCCAGTTTTTGTTTCCATGCTAAAAGGTTGCCATGCACCCCCAAACACCGCCACCCCATTCGCGCTGCGCGTTGGGGTGTACAAGTTGTTGCGGAAATTTAACGTTATTTTGCAATGGAGGGGGTAAATCCTAGGTGTCCCCGCAAAGTGCGGTGGTTGCTGGCTTCTGTGTATGCAATGCGCTGCTGCATGTCTAGGATTTATGCCTACAAGGGTAGGCGGGTTTTCCGAATACTTAAACCCAAACTTCTTTAAAATGTTTCAAAGTAGGGGCAATTTTTTTGCACCGTGAGAACTTGGTGCAGGGTGCGAATGGTTGTTAAACGGCTGTGTTTGTTGAGGTTGAAGGGTGCGTGGGTATGACGTTTACTGGCGGTTGGATAGAATACCAGGGAGAGATGCGCAGCATAAGGGGTGGGCGTGCCAGCGGCACGCAATCCCAGAATCCCACCACATACGGCACTACATTTGGTGTGGCTAATAAAGTGTCGTGCTATCAGCACGATTGGTGGGCGTTGCCATGTAGAATAGACGCAGGTGAGAGTAAGCATATAAATTGTTGTAAAAAAGCTACATACACAAAACTGCAACATCAAACACTAATATTCGTATGACACTAAACACTAATAACACCAACGCAAAATAAACTAACAACAGTCTGGCGGCATGGCTACAATACAGAAAAAAATTGCTGATTCACTGCAAGTTCTGAAAAACTATCAGGATGCACATGGCGACAATTTGGTGATAAGGGGCGCAAATACGCTGGGGCGTACCCACACACAACGGCTGCTGAAAAGCGGCTATCTGCAAATGGTGGTCAAGGGCTGGTATATCCCATCGTCGCCCGGGAGCGAGGGAGATTCAACCGTGTGGTATGTATCGTATTGGAGCTTTGTAACAGCCTACCTCAACACCAAATACGGCGAAGCATGGTGTCTGTCGCCCGAATTGTCGTTAGATTTTCACAGCGGAAAGAGCGTAATTCCACAGCAATTGATTGTGCGCAGCAGCCTGGGGGCGAACAATATTTTGCAGCTACCTTTTGGCACTTCGCTCGTGGTTATCAAAGCGGCGCTGCCTACGGGCATAATGGTTGAACCCCGCTATAGCCTTAGAATTTATCCGATGGAGCAGGCGCTGCTAATGGTTGGGCCCAACTATTATAGAACCAGCGCTTTGGAGGCGCGCACATGCTTGGCAAGCTTGAAAGACGTGTCGTATCTGGCATCGTTGGCCATCGATGCGGGACTCACCACGCGTTCGGGACGTGTGGCAGGCGCATTGCGCTCCATAGGCAGAGCCGAAATGGCCGACGAACTATTGCATACCATGCGAAGGGTTGGCTATACGCTTGTGGAGGCAAACCCGTTCGACGAAGACTCTACCTTGACAACGTTCGCCGAATCGCCGTCGGCATTGCGTATCCGATTGCTGTGGACGAGAATGCGCCATGTGGTGCTCGATAAGATGCGCATAGAGGCCTCGCCACGCGATGTGGCTTCGGTGCTGGCAATGATGGATGCTACATATGTGAAAGACAGCTACAACTCGTTGTCGATTGAGGGCTATAAAATTACAGAAGCGCTTTTGGAGCGAGTTAGGGCCGGGCGCTGGAACCCCGAGCACGACGACGAGGACACCGAACGCCGTAACACCTTAGCGGCTCGGGGCTACTACCAGGCCTATGAATTGCTAAAAAAGGGCGTTTCGGCCTGTTTTGCGGGGCAGTCGGCAGCTCAGCTATACGCCAAGGAGCACCACGAATGGCATTTTCAGCTCTTTGAGCCATGCGTTAGAGCGGGCATTGTGAAAGCCTCGGAGCTGATTGGCTATCGCCGGAGTCAGGTGTATATCCGAAACTCAATGCATACGCCGATGAACAGCAGCGAAGTATTAGACGCTATGGGTGCCCTTTCGGACCTGATGGCAAACGAGGCCAATGCGCTTGTACGCGCCATTTTAGGACACTTTTTCTTTGTAGACATACATCCCTACATGGACGGCAATGGGCGCACTGCGCGGTTTGTGATGAACAGCCAACTGGTAACAGCGGGCTTCCCATGGGTGGTTGTCCCTGTAGCACGTCGCAACGAATACATAACGGCCTTAGAATGCGCAAGCGTTAAGGAGGATATAGAGCCTTTTGTAGAGTTTATTTCGTCGTTGATGTGTTAGCGGCGTTGTATATTTTTGTAAATTAAGCAAATAAGTGTTCGAGCGTGCCAGCGGCACTATGAGCGCATTGCACAAATGATTATCCGCAATTGCACCTAATGGACGCTGAAAAGCACGGTAACTTATTGGAACATACGATGGTGAGCGTTAAACGGAGATGGACATTGGGGCGTTAAAAAGGCTTCGGCTGTTTGAGCCTGCCCGCAGGGCAGGTGAGTTCCGAAGGCTTAGTCCCGATGGTCATCGGAGTAGCGAAGCATCGTCGTTCCTATACCTTTTTGCATACTTTTTGGGGCAATGCCAAAAAGTATGTGGGGTTTGGGGCAAAGCCCCAAGCGTACCATTGCGTTTACGTGTTGGGGTTGATTGCGGATAATCATAATCAGTTTGTTATATATAACTGTGAATGAACTCTTTCCGATGAGCAGCGTTATCAATTACGGTTGGTTCTGTGTTTTAGTCGCCATTATTGGCGAAATGCTTATTCCGTTTGTTCTTGCTCCTTTTTATAAGGGCTATAGGCACACCTCAATGGCAATAAGCGCATTGGGCAACAGCTACAGCCCGGTTCGCATGGCGTTTAATGCGTGGATGCTAATTGCGGGCATTCTGTTTTTATTTTCTATCCCCGCAATTTATAATTTGTATTCAGAAACATCTAAAGTGCTTAGCGTACTTACAGTATCTTGCATTGCGCTGTTTGCTGTTGGGGCTTGCATATTCAGCTGCTTTTTTAGCGTGGGCGAAACAAAGGATGTTGCTACAATAGCCTCAAAAATACACGGAGCAGGTTCTGCCGTTGGGTTTATGCTAATGCTGTTTGTGCCGCTTTTTATTTCAATGCTTTCTTTTAGGATAGGAGCAAGAGCGCTGGGAACGATTGGGGCTATCTCGTTTGTGTTGGCTTTTGTTTGCTTTGTTTTGTTTATAATGGCCGATAAACCTCGTTTTCAAAATACTATCATTGCCCAAGAGGGCCTGTGGCAGCGCCTAAATCTTTTGTTTATGTATTTACCCCTCGCCCTTGTTGCGGTTGCAGAAATCAAAGGTCGGATTTAGTAATACGTGAAATGGTTTTTGCATATATGTTGCATAAAATATAGAGCATCATTTTATGCTATACTATAACAGACGGATTTATGGCGGGCTTGGCATTGGTTGGGCAAAATTATTTTGCGTTTTTTGTTTGGGATATTCGGTTTTATGGTCTAACTTTGGGGCTTGATATTGTTCAACATTAATCTTGTTCAAACATGGAGAACTTAGATTGGAAAAACCTGCCGTTCGGCTACATCAAGACCGACTACAACGTGCGCTGCGTGTACAAAGACGGCAAATGGGGCGAGCTCGAGGTGTCGAGCTCCGAGTACATCAATATGCACATGGCCGCCACCGCGCTGCACTACGGCCAGGAGGCCTTCGAGGGCATGAAGGCCTATCGCGGCAAGGATGGCAAGGTGCGCCTGTTCCGCTGGGACGAGAACGCCAAGCGCCTGCAGCAGTCGTGCGAGGGCATCTACATGGCCAAGCTCCCGCTGGAGCTGTTCCGCGATGCCTGCATCAAGGCCGTTAAGCTCAACGAGTGCTTCATTCCGCCCTACGGCACCGGTGCTTCGCTCTACATCCGCCCGCTGCTCTTCGGCTCGGGCGCCGAGGTGGGTGTGCGCCCAGCCAAGGAGTACACCTTTGTGGTGTTCGTAACGCCAGTTGGGCCATACTTCAAGACGGGCTTCAACCCCGTAAAAATCGCCATCGTACGCGATAGCGACCGCGCTGCGCCCCTGGGCACCGGTGTGTTCAAGGTGGGCGGCAACTACGCAGCCTCAATGCGCGGCACCGAGCGTGCCCACGATGCTGGCTACGGCTCGCCCATGTATCTGGATGCTAAGGAGAAGCGCTACATCGACGAGATTGGCGCGGCCAACTTCTTCGGCATCAAGGATAACACCTACATCACCCCCAAATCATCGTCAATTCTGCCATCCATCACCAACAAGAGCCTCATACAGATTGCCGAGGACTTGGGCATGAAGGTTGAGCGCCGTCCCATCGAGGAGTCCGAGCTATCTACCTTCGAGGAGGTGGGAGCATGCGGCACTGCCGCTGTGATTTCGCCCATCGGCGAGATTAACGACCTCGACTCGGGCAAGGTGTACACCTACTGCAAGGACGGTAAGCCTGGCCCCCTATCCACCAAGCTCTACGAAACGTTGGTGGGTATTCAGTACGGCGAGATTGAGGATAAGCACGGCTGGATAACCATTATTGACTAAAATTGGTACGATTTCCGCTCATTAAGCCCCGCCTGCTCAAGGAGGGGCTTTTTTGATTGCTTTGGCTGTGCTATATTTGTCATCGCAATATATTTGTGATATGTCTGTAAAACAAGATTTTAAAGTCGCTATCCGTTGGTACGAACAATTGGAGTCCACCAACGACACCTGCGCTGAATTGGCCGCTAGTGGGGCCGCAGCGGGAACCATTGTTGCGGCTCAGCACCAAACCCGCGGCCGCGGTCAACGGGGCAATACATGGAGTAGCGCGCCAGATCAAAACTTAACGTTCAGCCTTTTGTTGCGGCCAACCTTTTTACGTGTCGATGAGCAATTCGGGCTCACTCAGGCTGTGGCAGTAGCCTTGTGCCGCTACATAGCCTCCCGCTTGCCCAGCGTTGCGCAGCCCGTGGCCATTAAATGGCCCAACGACATATATATAGGCGACCATAAAGTAGCTGGCGTACTCATCGAGAACAGCTTCAGCACTGCCATGCTCGAGGTATCGGTGGTAGGTATCGGCATCAACCTCAACCAACGCGTATTCCCGCCGCAGCTGCTGCCCAATCCCACATCGTTGGCCTTGCACGGAGTGGGGCAGCTTATGCCCAGCGAAGAGCTGCCCATTGTGGGGAGCGAGCTGATGTTTTCATTCTCTATGTTGCGCGATGCACGCGATGCGATAGGGCAGGCCTACATGGAGCGGCTCTATCGCTTTGGACAGCTTGCTTGCTATCGGCATTGCGCTAGCGGCGAGCTATTTGAGGCCACCATGGTGGGCATCTCGCCCATAGGGGAGCTGCTGCTGCAAACCGCCGATGGGTCGCGCCGTGCGTTTGGATTTAAGGAGGTCGCCTTCGTGCTCTAGATGCTGTTGAACGCCGTGGCGATGCCATCGGCCAGCGAGTTCACGCCCTCCTCCAGCTTCTTGCCCAGCAGCATCCGCATCATCATGTTGAGCTCGGCCTTGGCCGTAATCTTCATGCGGGTGTCGTAGGGGGCCACCTCTTTGAGCTGTATCCACAGGTAGAACTCCATGGGCACCAGCTCGTTGCCAGTTATCTTGATGGTCTTGAACTCCTCGCGCTCCACTATGCGCAGGCCGGCCGTCAGGCCCTTTATGCTGAATGTGCAGCTGTCGTGGTCGGCCTGCCAATTCTCCACCCTGCCTTGTGCCATGGGGCTGAAGTTGTCGAACTTCGATAGCGTGTTGAACACGTCCTCGGCCCGCCTGCTGATGCGGACCACCTTGCTCTCGTAGGTATTCATCTTTTGGAGTGATGTGCAAAATAAAATCTGCCCGTTTATGGGCAGATTTGGTTGCGCTCTGTTCGTGAACTTATTTCTGCTCCTCTGGCGGGTCGAAGCCGTACACCACACCCTCGAACACGTGCGTGGGCACCTCGCGGTAGCCGCCTATGGCCTGATTCTTGGTGAGCAGCACGTAAACCCCGCCCATGGCGGCGGCCTTCTTCTGCATCTTGATGGAGGCCGAGCGCTCGGCGCTCTTGGCGTTGCGCGATGATTTGCCCGATTTTGCCTCGATGTTGCCCAGCACGTAGAGGCCTTCCACATCGGCTTGGTTCTCGGTGAGTATGACGGCCTTGAAGTCGGTTGTGCTCACCGACTCGAAGGCCAAGTTATTGAAGCGCTCCACGCGTCCATTGGCGTATATCGCCTTATGGAGCTGTTTGCGGGCGATGTCCTCTTTTTTCCCCGTTTTTTGGTTGGTGTAAACCATCTTCGAGGTCGATACGCTGATGATTTTGCAGGGCACCCGCTTGCCGCTCACCAAGATGATGGTGTCCGGCACCTCTTGCCCGAAAGCCAGCAGGCTGGCTAGGCTCAGCGTGATTGTTAGAATGGCGGCTCTCATGGTCTCTGTCGTTTTAGTCCTTGGCGAAAGCTGTTGCAAATATAGTACC
>JAFTDN010000076.1 GCA_017454165.1 Bacteroidales bacterium
ACCACGCCACGTATTAACGTTTTTTTTTTTTTGCGCAAACGTGTCGTAATTATTTTTTCGAACCGTATGCGTAAGGCCATGGCTGCCAGCGCGATGCGGGGCGAAAAATTTTTTCATCGCCCCCGCATGGCGCGCCTGCCGGGGGGGCCATCGGGGGGGGCATCCAGAGGGCAATCGTTTGATTTTCAGATGGTTGTCGCTCAGAGTGCGGTTAAATGCATGTCAACCAGCGCATTAAGCCCCTTAGGGGGTCGTTTTAACACTTCGGGGGGCGAAATCCGCCGCGGTCGCCCGTGCGCCGCTTGCGCATACCGTGGGTTGGTGCCCACGGGTTGGTACCCATGCGCCTCATTCGCATACCGTGGGTCGAAACCCACGGCTGTGTTCTTACGCCCGTGGGTTGGCACCCACGGCTGTATTCTTACGCCCCTCTGGGGCTACGCGCAGCCGACCACCTCGACATGCCGCCCCGCAGGGGCGGTAGACCACAGGCGGGGGGGGCCAACCCCCGCTCGGGGTGCGGCCATGCGATGGACAATGCAGCCCGTAGGGCTGCAACATCGGGCCCACCAAAAGCGCAACTTCGAATGCGCAGAACAACATTCTACAGCCCCAGCATCGCCGCCCATCCACAAAAAAGCGCTAACATTGCATCGCCAAACAGCGCATCGTAATGCGCACAAACAGCAAGGACATCATGGATAAAATATCAATCAAGTACTCCGACATCGTGGCCGCGCAGCAGGCCATGAAGGGCATCACCAAGACAACTGGCCTACAAGCCACCAAATCGTTCTCGAAGATGGCCAACGCCAACATCTACCTAAAGCTCGAGAACCTACAGACCACCGGCTCATTCAAGGTGCGCGGGGCCTACAACAAAATATCGCACCTGAGCACCGATGAGCGTCAGCGGCCCGTGGTAGCCGCATCAGCGGGCAATCACGCGCAGGGCGTGGCCTACTCATCGAGCCGGCTCGGGCTGCAGAGCACCATATTCATGCCCACGTTCACCCCACCGCTCAAGGTGCTGGCCACCAGGTCGTATGGAGCCAACGTGGTGCTCAGCGGCGACTCGTTCGACGATGCCTTTGCGGCCTCGCAGGAGTACTGCAAGGAGCACAACGCCACCTACATACACCCGTTCAACGACCCACTGGTAATAGCCGGCCAGGGCGTGGTGGGGCTTGAGATTTTCGCCCAGCTGCCCGAGGTCGATGTGGTGCTGGTGCCCATCGGCGGAGGCGGGCTGATCAGCGGCATGGCCATAGCCCTCAAGGAGATGAACCCCAACATAAAGGTGATCGGGGTGGAGGCCGAGCAGGCCGCCAGCATGTTCGAGTCGCGCCGTAACAAGCGCATCGTGGCGCTCAACCAGGTGAACACCATCGCCGATGGCATAGCCGTGAAGCGCCCGGGCGACCTCACATTCAACATCATACAGCGCTACGTGGACGACATCGTAAAGGTGTCGGAGGCCGAAATCGCCCACGCCACCTACCTGCTGCTGCAGCGCGGCAAGCTGCTGGCCGAGCCATCGGGCGTTACGGGTCTAGCCGCCGCCATATCGGGGCGCTGCAGCATCGAGGGCAAGAACGTGGTGCCAGTGATCAGCGGCGGCAACATCAACATGAGCCTGCTAGAGCAAATCGTGGAGCAGGGCATGACCCAGGAGGGGCTCCGGGCCACCATCCGTGTGGTGATACCCGACCAGGCCGGGCAGCTACGCCGCATCATCGGTGTGCTGGAGCGGCTCAAGGCCAACATCCAGGACATCACCCACAACCGATCCACATCCAACGTAACCGTGGGACACGTACTCACGCAGTTCACCATCAACCTACAGGACAAGGCGCAGCTCGACATCATAGCGCACGAGCTGGCCGAGATAGGGCTGCCCTGCGAAGTGGCACAATAATCCCCAATTGGGGGCAAACCTTGGCACATAATTTGCGTACCAACATGCAGAATGTTGAACCTTAATACCCAAGAATGACATGAAAAGACTAATCGTGATGGCCATGATGATGCTACCACTCGTAGCAATGGCCAATGCCGCCGACGACGAGCGGATTATCGCCCCCGCGAAGCTGCCCGCCAAGGTGACGGACTACATCAACACCCACTTCCCCAGCTGCAGCATAGTGCAGGCCACCAAGGAGCTCGAGCTGAGCGGCACCGAGTACAAGGTGTGGCTGAGCGAGGGCTACAAGCTCGAGTTCAAGGGCAACCGGGTGAAAGACATCGAGGGGAACACCAAGCTGCCCGACACCGTGATACCCGCAAAAATACTACAGCACGTGACGAGTAACTACGCCAACCTCTACATAGTGGAGTGGCAGCTCGAAGATGATGGCGGCATCCGCCAAGAGGTGAAGCTCAACAACGGCCTAGAGCTGGTGTACAGCGCCGCAGGCGATTTCCTGCGCATCGACAATTAAACCACACAGCATGACGCACAGGGGATGCCCCAGACGACAGGGCATCCCCTGATGTCGTTCCGCACACGCTCACAACAACCCCCACAAAATCACCCACATGGTACAACATTTGCAGCTGAAATACGTTGCACTACAAACCCCAATAACACTCTATGCCATGAAACGAATGCTGATTTTGACCCTGATGGTGCTGCCGCTCTTCGCCACAATGGCCTGCTCCGACCACGACGAACGCATCATAGCCCCCGAAAAACTCCCCGCCGATGTAACCGCCTACCTCAACACCCACTTCCCCAGCTACAGCATAGTGCAGGCCACCAAGGAACGCGAGCTGGTGGGCGGCCCAGAGTACACCGTGTGGCTCAGCGAGGGCTACAAAATTGAATTTCGCAAGGGCAATGCAACCGACATTGAAAGCACTGCCAACAAGCCCCTACCCGATACAGTAATCCCCCAAAAGATACTCGAATACGTAGCCACCAACTACAACACGCTCCAAATAGTGGAGTGGCAAATCGATGACAACGGCCTCTCTCAAGAGGTGCGGATGAACAACGGTTTGGAGCTGGTATTCAGCCCCAGCGGCGACTTCCTACGCATCGACAGCTAGCAGCACCAGCCCCATGGCAGCACAGCAGGGGGGGGGCGGCGGTGCCGCCCCCTGCTTTTTAGCACAACTTAACCTCACCGCACATCGCTCGACAAGCAAAACGGGCTTATCTTAGCGGCCCATTAGCAACACCGCTAGGCACCATATGAAAACGGGCACACTCGGGATGACGATGCGCTACCTGCAATTCCGCCGCCGCTGCAAACCAAAGCACGGGTACGGGGTGCACTCCCCATTCGTGTTCGACCTGCTCATGCAGGTAATCGAACCCGACCCACGCATGGCCCCGTTCGAACCCATAGAGCGATACCGCTCTACGCTTAAACACAGCGCAGAGCGCATCCACCGCCAGCCCATCGATGGGGTGATGGAGCCCAGCATCGCCCTGAGACGGTTGGCGCAACACGTGGCCATCCCCCCGCACATGGGCAGGCTGCTCTACCGGCTCTGCCTATACGCCCAACCCAAAAACATAGTGGAGCTGGGCACCTCGGTGGGCATCAGCACCCTCTACATGGCCGCCGCAGCCCCAAGCTGCCCCATACACACCATCGAGGCCGAACCCAACGTGCTGAGCATCGCCCAAAAACAATTCAAACACCTGGGCTACAATAATATACATACACATCAGGGCACATTTGCCCAGCAGCTACCACCGCTCCTGGACGAAGTGCCCAGCGTGGGCATCGCCCTGATAGACGGACACCACCACGGCCCCGCAGTGGTCGGATACACAGAGCAGCTCATAAACAGGGCCAGTCCCAGCACCATCATCGTGCTCGATGACATCCGCTGGAGCCGGAGCATGGAGACCGCATGGCAGCACCTATGCGCCCACCCCGATGTGCGCCTGTCAATCGACCTATTCCGATGCGGTCTGCTGCTATTCAGGCAGGGCATGGCCAAGCAGCACTTCGCCCTACGGTTCGGCCCCTACTAACCCCCAAAAAACAAGCACAAAGCATGGCACAGTCCAGCGTCATAGCGCTACAGAACATCCAGAAGCAATTCATAGTAGGCAACGTGACGGTACACGCCCTAAGGGGCATCAACCTGAGCATCTCACGCAACGAGTACGTGGCCATCATGGGCCCATCGGGCTCTGGCAAATCGACGCTGATGAACATCCTGGGCTGCCTCGACACCCCCACCCACGGCAGCTACACGCTCAGCGGCTCCGATGTGAGCCAGCTGGCCGACGACGACCTGGCCGACATCCGCAACCGCGAAATCGGCTTCATCTTCCAAACCTTCAACCTGCTCCCCCGATACACCGCGCTCGAGAACGTAATGCTGCCACTAGCATACGCCGGCGTGGGGCGCGCCGAGCGCGAACAGAGGGCGCGCCAGGCCCTCCACGACGTGGGGCTAGGCAATCGCATGGAGCACCGCCCCAACGAGATGTCGGGCGGACAGCGCCAGCGCGTAGCCGTGGCCCGCGCCCTGGTGAACCAGCCCGCCCTCATCCTGGCCGATGAGCCCACCGGCAACCTCGACACCCAAACCTCCATCGACATCATGCACCTGTTCGAGGACATCCACAGCCAGGGCAACACCATCATCGTGGTTACCCACGAAGAGGACATCGCCCGCCACGCCCACCGCATAGTACGCCTACGCGACGGCCTAATAGAGTCGGACCAACCCAACCCCACCCCCGCTCTCGGCGCAACCACATGAGGGTGCTGGCCGTAAGGGCAATACAAAACCACACCGAGATGAAAATCTACACCCGAACAGGCGATACGGGTACCACCTCGCTCATTGGCGGTACCCGTGTGCCCAAGCACAGCACCCGGCTCGAAACCTACGGCGCGGTGGACGAGCTCACCGCCTTCGTGGGCCAGCTACACGACCACCCCGACATCGCCCCCACTACCAAGGCCCTGCTGGTGGAAATCATGAGCCGCCTGATGGACTGCGCCGCCGTGTACGCCGCCGATGAGGCCACGCTGAAGAAAATCCCCCACATAGCCGACAGCTCCATAGCCCAGCTCGAGACCGAAATTGATGCCATATACGCCCACATCGACCCGCCACGCGCCTTCGTTCTCCCCTGCGGCCACAGCGCGGTATCGCTGTGCCACGTATGCCGCACCGTATGCCGCCGCACCGAAAGGCTGGCCACCAAGCTGGCCTCCGAGATAGACCTCCCGCCCAACACCAACAAGTACATCAACCGTCTGAGCGACTACCTGTTTGCCCTATCGCAGCAGCTAGCCGAAAAACTCGGCGTGGAGCAAATAAAATGGCAGCCCAATGTTTAATCAAAAAAAACGTCTATATTTGCCACAGCCACAGTAAACATAATGACCACATTATCAACGGTTTAAAATTTTAACCCATGTACTGGACGCTTGAACTCGCATCGAAACTCGAGGATGCCCCATGGCCCGCCACCAAAGAGGAGCTCATCGACTACTCCATACGCTCGGGCACACCGCTCGAGGTAATCGAGAACCTACAGGAGCTAGACGATGAGGGCGAGATATACGAGAGTATAGAGGACATCTGGCCCGACTACCCCACCAAAGAGGACTTCTTCTTCAACGAGGACGAGTACTAGCACTGCGGAGGCCAGCACCGCAGCCGCAGGAGCGCAAAGAAGGGGCATGACCCTTCTCTTTTTACCTATATATACGCTGCTGATTCAGGAAGCGCGAATACTCGTGCGAATGGCGCATATGCTCACCGTAGGTGGTGGAGAAATGATGCGTACCCGAATAGTCAGCCTTAGCGCAGAAGTACAGATAGCCATGCCGAGGCGCATCGAGCACCGCATCGATAGCCGCAATGGAGGCCAAACCGATGGGGCCAGGCGGCAGCCCGCTATGGCGGTAGGTATTGTAGGGTGAATCCACCTGCAAATGGCGGTCGAGTACGCGGCGCAGGCCGAAGTCGCGCAGGGCGAACTTCACCGTGGGGCAGGCCTGTATGGGCATTCCCATCTGCATACGGTTCAGGTAAACGCGGGCAATCATGGGCCGCTCCTTGGAGTTTTGGGTCTCCTCCTGCACGATGGAGGCGAGCGTGCTCACCTCGACCCGCGAAAGGCCCAGCTGATGGGCCTTGGCCTCACGTTCGGAGGTCCAAAAACGGTCGTACTCCCGTTTCATGCGCTCGAACAGCTTGACGGGAGAGGAGCTCCAGTACACCTCGTAGGTGTTGGGGATGAACATGGCGATGAACGTTTGCGGCGTAAAGCCGAACCGCTGGGCCATGGTATCGGAGCGCATAAGGGTGAGCAGCGACAGCGAGTCGGCCTCCACCTGCTGGGCCATGCGGCCCGCCAGCTCCTCGGGCAGGCGGAGGTTGTTGAATGTGAGGCGCACGGGGCACTGCCAGCCTAGGCGCAGCATGTTGGCCATGCGCTTGTTGCTCATGCCCGGCTCGAACACATAGCGCCCCGGAACGGCCTTCGCGTAGCCCTGCCCCTCGGCCACACGCTGGAACGCAGCCCAATCGTCCACCACTTGGTGGCGGCGCAGCGAGTCGAATACCTGCTCAACCGTGGCCCCCGTGGGCACGTATATGCTCACGGCCCCTGCAATAGCCGTGTTGGGGGCCATATGGCGGCGGTAGTAGCGCAGGCCCAAGCCTAGGCCCATCAGCAGCAGCCCTCCCCCAGCAGCTAGGGCCATCAGCATGGTTCTCTTGGTCATACGCATAGTAGGCAAGTACAATGCAACAAAAGGATGGCCAAGCCAAAGCCGCCATCCCTATATAGCTGAGCTACAAGCGTAGCTATGGATTAGTCAAGCTTTTCGTACACCCACAGCTCCCACGGCTCATCCTCCTCGGCACTGTAGTTGATGCGGTCAATCTCGTTGAACGCCTTGCTGTAGGTGTCGAAGCTGCCCACCGACACCAAGGTGAAACCGTTGGGGCCATCGATAATCTTGGTGTTCTTGAATCCCATCTGGCGCACCTCTTGCTCCCAGCTCTCGGCGTTGGAGGGCACCTTGAAGCTGCCGATGATGACATGGAATCGGAATTGCGCCTCGCGCTCCTTCACCTGCCGAATGGAGTCCTGCACGGCCTGCTCGCGGGCCAGCCGAACCCTCTCGGCCTCTTGTTCCTGGGCCAGCCTTGCGCTATCCTCTCGGGCCTTTTGGGCAGCGGCCGGGTCGACCACCTCTTGCTGCTGCTTTTTCTTGTTCTTGCCCTTGTCGAAGTATTTGCAACCGCCAGCCACAAAGGCCAACGCAACGAACATGAGTACTAACCTCTTCATATATGCAGTTTGTCGTTTGTACGTAGTGTGGATACGTAATAAATCCACCGCAAGTTATGATTTCTTTTTGTTTCGATGACCATTGGGGGCTAAAAAAATGGCCGCTCTAAGCCGAATTGTTATATAAATACAACATTAGCAACACATTAGCAGCAACCATCAAATGGCACGGTGCTCTCAAAATCTGGGCGATAGTGCTGGGCGCTGCTCAGATCCTGCATCCAGCCACGGAGCTGCAGGGCATTATACTCGGCCACCACTGCTGCATACTCCTGCTCGTTAAGCTGACGGGACAAGCCGCCGCGCAGCACCAACCCGCTGGGAGGGTAGTACTGCGCCATGAGCGACACGTGCACCCGGGGCGATATGCGCCCAGCGATGCGCCGCAGCACGCCGATGCTGTTGGCCACATGGCCTGGCAGCACCAGATGTCTGACGATGAGGCCAAACTCGGCCTCGCCTTGCTCGTTGAGCACCAGCGATGCACCCTTTTGGCGGTACATCTCGGCGATGGCCTCGGTGGCCGTCTGCGCGTAGCGCAATACGCCCGAGCAGCGCCGGGCTAAGCGGTTGTCGGAGTACTTAAAATCGGGCAGGTACACATCGACCACGCCTTCGAGCAGGCGTAGAATTTGGAGGCTGTCGTAGCCGTTGGAATTGTACACCACGCGGGGATGCAGCCCCCGCTGGTGCAGCTCCTCGATGATGATGAGCATCTGCGGCACCTGGTGCGTGGGCGACACGAAGCCCACCGCCGTGCATCCCTGCTGCAGCAGGGCCTCGATGCTGTCGGCGATGGTCCCCACCGAGGTGAGCCAATGGGGCTGCGGCGGCAGAGCGCTGCGGCTGATCTGGTGGTTCTGGCAGTAGGTGCATCGCATGTTGCATCCCGCAAAGAACACGTTGCAGATGCCGCCTACGCCCGACACGGGAGGCTCCTCGCCCGTGTGGCGGCATACGGAGGCCACCACTGGTGTATGGGGGCTGCGGCATAGCCCCAATCGCTGATGGCGGTTGGCTCCGCACCCATGGGGGCACAGCTGGCAGTGCTCAAGCGCACTGATGGTCAAATCGTTACGATGCATACGAAGGTCAGAAGCGGTAGCCCAGCTCGAGGCATAGCATACGGTGCTTCAGCACGTCGCCAGCAGGCTTGGCCTGGTTGCGCAACCCGTGGTAGTAGAGCAGCCCCAGCTGGTAGTGGCTGGCCAGCACCACACCCGCCCCGGCATCGAGCCCCACGTCGAAGCGCCTGAGGGCCGCGTGGGGAGCACCACCGAAGTCTAGCCCCTCGGTGGTGTTGCCGGGGTAGCAATTCATGGCCGTAACAATGCCGCTGTTGTCCTCGGAGGAGATCCACATCCGCCCTTTGAGCGCTAGGCTGAGGTAGGGGCCAACCTGGGCGTAGAGCCTGAGCTTGGGGCCAATGTCGAGCCCCGCTTTTAGGTTGATGGGCATGTCGAGGTGGAGGGCCCCGAAGCGGTTGCTGCCGATCTGCTCGCCCGTGAACACGCTCACGTTGTTCAGAGCGTGGCCCTTGGTTAGGAGCAGCACATCGGCCTCGATGGCGAGCAGCGGGCTAATGGCATAGCCGCCGCCCACGCCCGCAAAGATTGAGGGCACCCACAGCGTGGTGAGGCGATGCCCATTGTTCACAAATTTGGTGTTGGACAGGCTGGCGCCCGCCTTGATGGTAAACGAGAATGGTTTGTCCTGCGCCTGTGCTACAGCAAACGCAGCTAGGGCAAGCAGTATGGATAGGCGTATTTTCATGATTAGGAACATAGCGCGGTAGCCGCAAATTTAGGCAAATGTGGGATATGGAGAGCTATTGTGGCAAAATAAAGGGAGGGCGCTGCGCCCTCCCTTTGTTCGAACGTGTCTGCGTTCGGCTAGAACTTGTAGCCCAACTCGATGCTCAGTACACGATGCTGCCATTTGTTGTCGCCCACCGACGATATGGCCACATTGGCAAGGCCATGCCAGTACATCAGACCGATCTGTATCTTCTCGAACTCGATGCCAGCTCCAACGTCCACGCCAAAATCCAGCAGCTTCATGTGATCCTTATTTTCGCTACCGAAGCTCAACTTGGTTGTGGAGGTGGTATTCCCCAAGGTGTACTTCGAGTTGCCAAACAGCCCGAAACCGATGTAGGGGCCCGCCTGAGCGTAGAGCTTGAGGCCGCTGCCCAGATCGAAGTAGGCCTTAAAGTTCACGGGAATGTCGAGGTAGAAGGGGGAGTAAACGTGGTCGGTTGAACCCCATAGCTCCTTTGCCTTGTAGCCTTTACGCGATAGAAGGACATCGGCCTCAATGGTGAACATGTCCGTCAGACCGAATTCCATCATCAAGCCCGCGTTAAACCCAGGCAGCCAATCGGTTGAGTGCGTTGTGCTACCCGATTTGAGAACCATCTTCGACAGGTTGAACCCGCCCTTAACGCCAAACGACAGCTGCGCTTGGGCACTGCCTATGCCCATGGCCATGAGGGCCACCAAGGCAATGATTTTGTGTGCTTTCTTCATAATTATGTAGGTTAAAAATGAGGTTTGTCAGCAATCGAAACGGAACTACGGGCATTGTAACGCACAAAAACGGCAAATGTTGCACATTGCGCACGGAAATTCCGCTCTAGCGCTGTCTAGCCAACACTAAAAGCGGAATGCGAGGTTAATCGTTTCGCCGAAGAGCGCGAAGCGCTGGTGCGAGGTGTAGGTATCGGCCTTGCGGATGCGGAAGGCCCCCAGCGAGGTGAGGCCCGCTCGGGTTTCGAGCCCGATGTGCCAGTGCTTGCCCAGCGCGAAGTCGAAGCCCAGCGCGGCTTGCAGGCCAACGCCGGTTTGGTTGCTCAGGAAGCGCCCGTCGGGATTGTTGCCCTGAATATCGAACACCACCATAGGCTTGAGGTATAGCCACTTGAGCACATCGAAGCGGGCGAATAGGGGGATGCTCCACATCTGCGACTCGCATACGCGCTCCACGGTGGGACCGCTGGCGTAGCTCTGGTAGGTGTTGTAGATGTTGGCGAAGCTCACGCCGCCGCCGAGCCACACAGCGGTGGTGAGCCTGCGGCTGTAGGCGATGCCGAATGTGGCACCGCCGCCGGGCTTGGCCGTGCGCTTATCGGCGCTGGAGCCGAAACGGAACACGGTGTTGAGCATGTGCCCGCCGTTGAGCTCAATCATGTTGTCCTGCTGGATTTCGAGGTCGTAGCCCTCAGCGGAGCTCTGCGCTAGGGCCACAGCCGGCGCGACAATCAGCCCCACGATGGTGCAAAGTTTCGTTATGCGCATAATTCGCAAATGGTATTTATGTCTATAATTATTAGCAACTTACATATCGTTGCCGTGGCTTTAAAAACAGGTGCAAGATAGCAAATTTAGCCCACATACACGCGAATTGCCAAAATTTAGGCAAAGCCACGGGGCGATACGGCCTGCGGCCTGTGCGCTGTATCGTTTTTTGTAGTACCTTTGCGGGGAGCGCAGGGACCGCGCAGGAACCCGCGCCCATTTGCAACCTATTTGTAGCGGGATATTTATGGCAGAGAAACCCCTCACGGGCGAGGCCGAGCGGATAGAGGTGGAGGGCGCACGGGTTCATAACCTTAAGAACCTGAGCGTGAGCATCCCACGCAATCAGCTCACCGTCATCACTGGGCTCAGCGGCAGCGGGAAGTCCTCTTTGGCATTCGACACCATCTACGCCGAGGGGCAGCGCCGCTACATGGAGACCATGTCGGCCTACGCCCGTCAGTTCATGGGCTCATTTGAGCGCCCCGATGTGGACAAAATATCGGGCCTGAGCCCAGTCATATCGATAGAGCAGAAGACCACCAACCACAACCCGCGCTCCACGGTGGGCACCACCACCGAGATATACGACTTCCTGCGCCTGCTCTACGCCCGCGCCTCCACGGCCTACTCCTACCACACCGGCGAGGAGATGGTGCGCCACACCGATGAGCAGATCGCCGCCCTGGTGCAGCAGCACTTCGCGGGCCGGCGCATAGCCATGCTGGCCCCGCTGGTGCGCGGACGCAAGGGGCACTACAAGGAGCTATTCGAGCAGCAGCGGCGGCGCGGCTATCTGTACGCCCGCATCGATGGGAAGATGACAGAGATGCGCCCCCTCATGAAGGTGGATCGCTACACCACGCACGACATCGAGCTGGTGGTGGACAGGCTGCAGCTCAACGATGGGCTCGACCCCAAGCGCTTACACAAGTCGCTCGACACCGCCATGGGGCTGGGCGGCGGCGTGTGCATGGTGCTCGACATCGACACCGACACCCCACGCTACTACAGCCGGCACCTGATGTGCCCCACCACGGGCATCTCCTACGATGACCCCGAGCCATTAACCTTCTCTTTCAACTCGCCCAAGGGAGCATGCAACCGCTGCAATGGGCTGGGCTACGTGCAGAGGGCCGACCTCCACCGCCTGATCCCCGACCGCAGCCTGAGCATCAAGCGCGGCGCGATAGCCCCGCTAGGCTCGTACCGCACGCTGATGTCGATATTCTCGCAGCTCGACTTGGTGGCGGCCCACTTCGGCATCGACTTGGGAACCCCCGTCGAGGAGCTGCCCCCCGATGTGCTCGATGCCATACTCTACGGCACCGACACGCCCATATCCTCGGGTGCCCGCCGCTTTCAGTTCGATGGGGTGCTGAGCTACCTGCTCAACCACGGTGAGCACGAAGAGCTACAGGGCAAGGGCGACAAGTGGGCCAGCCAATTCGTGTACGAGGCCGAATGCCCAGTATGCCACGGGGCCCGGCTGCGCAACGAGTCGCTGTGGTTCAAAATAGACGGCAAGAGCATAGCCGATGTGGCCGCCATGGACCTCGATGCGCTGTGGCAGTGGCTGCACGGGCTTGAGGAACGCATGGGCGGGCGCCAACGTGCCATAGCCACCGAGATACTGAAAGAGATACGCGAGCGGGTGCGCTTTCTCCTCGATGTGGGCCTAGGCTACCTATCGTTGGGCCGCGCCTCGCGGACGCTCTCGGGCGGCGAGAGCCAGCGCATACGCCTGGCCACCCAGATAGGCTCAAAGCTGGTGATCGTGCTCTACATCCTCGATGAGCCCAGCATCGGGCTGCACCAGCGCGACAACGTGCGCCTGATAAACTCGCTAAAAACCCTGCGCGACACGGGCAACTCGGTGATCGTGGTGGAGCACGATGAGGAAATGATGCGCACCGCCGACTATTTGGTGGACATCGGCCCCAAGGCCGGACGGCTCGGCGGACACGTGGTGGCCGCCGGCACTCCCCAGCAGGTGATGCAAACCGACACGCTCACCGCCCGCTACCTCAACGGCATAGAGCGCATCGCCATCCCCCCCACGCGGCGCAAGGGCAACGGCAAGAGCATCAAGATTTTTGGGGCATCGGGCAACAACCTCAAAAGCATCAACGTGGAGTTCCCGCTGGGCATGCTCATCTGCGTAACCGGCGTGTCGGGCAGCGGCAAATCGACCCTGGTGAACGAGACCCTACACCCGCTGCTCAGCCAAAAGCTGTACTGCTCCTACACCCCGCCCCTGCCCTACCTCAAGGCCGAAGGCCTTGAACTGATAGACAAGGTGGTAGAGGTGGACCAATCGCCCATAGGGCGCACCCCACGCTCCAACCCAGCCACCTACACCAAGGTGTTCGATGATATACGCAAGCTGTTCGCCCTAACGCCCGATGCCAAAATACGCGGCTACCAGGCAGGACGGTTCTCGTTCAACGTGAAGGGCGGACGCTGTGAAACCTGCAAAGGCGGCGGGCTACAGGTACTCGAGATGAATTTTCTGCCCGATGTTTACGTAAAATGCCCCGACTGCTACGGGCGGCGCTACAACCGCGAAACGCTGGAGGTGCGCTACAAGGGCAAGAACATCGGCGAGGTGCTCAACATGACCATCAACCAAGCCGTGGAGTTCTTCGAGAGCATACCGACCATCCACCAAAAGCTGCACACCCTGCAGGAGGTGGGCCTGGGCTACGTTACGCTGGGGCAATCATCGACCACGCTCTCGGGTGGCGAGGCCCAACGCGTGAAGCTGGCCACTGAGCTGGCCAAGCGCGACACCGGCCAAACGCTGTTCATACTTGATGAGCCCACCACCGGACTGCATTTCGAGGACGTGAGGGTGCTGCTCGATGTGCTGAACAAGCTGGTGGAGCGCGGCAACACCGTGCTGGTGATAGAGCACAACCTCGATGTGATAAAGGTGGCCGACTACATAATAGACATAGGTCCCGAGGGTGGTGCCGGCGGTGGGCAGCTGGTGTGCGCGGGCACCCCCGAACAGGTGGCCAAGCAGGGCAAGGGCCACACGGCCAAGTTCATACGCGATGCCCTCAACATACAGTAATCCCATGGACAAGCACAAGCTGATAGCCGCCTGCCAGCAACGCCTAGCCGAACAGCTGAGCAACGCCAAGCAGATGATGGACGATGCCCAGCAACAGAGTAACGACTACGGGCAGAACAAAGACCGCTATGACCCCTTCCGCACCAAGCTGATGCGCCAGCGCGACATGCACGCCAAGCAGTACCAATCGCTGCTGGAGCAACAGAACCTGCTGGAGCAGCTCTCCCCCACCGCCAAGCACACCTCCGTGGAGTTCGGCAGCCTGGTGCGCACCAACAGAGGGCTATTCTTCGTGGCCACGGCCATAGGCCGCGTGGAGTACGAGGGGCAGAGCGTGTTCACCATCTCCATGTCGGCTCCCATATACGGGGCCATGGACGGACGAGTGGCAGGCGACAGCTTCGAGTTCAACGGCATAAAGCACACCATAGACTCCATAGACTGATGCCACGCTACAAGCTCACCATAGAGTACGATGGCTCGCGCTACCACGGCTGGCAGTACCAGCGCGAGTCCCCTACCATAATGGGCGCGCTGATGGACGCAGTGAGGCAGGTGTACGGCCCGCTACGCTTCGAGCTCTACGGCGCAGGCCGTACCGATGCTGGGGTTCACGCCATGGGGCAGGTGGCCCACCTCGACCTCGACAGCCAGCTGCCCCCGCGCACAGCCATGCAGCACCTCAACCAAGCCCTCCCGCGCTCCATCGCCGTGCTGTCCATGGAAATGGCACCGCGCAGCTTCCACGCACGCCACGATGCGGTGGCCCGCAGCTACGTGTACCACATAGCGCGGCGCAAAACAGCCTTCGGCAAGAACCACGTATGGTGGGTGAAGCCCGCGCTCAACCTGCAGGGCATGGCCGATGCGGCCAGCCTGCTCGAGGGCCGCCACGACTTTCGGTCGTTCGGCCGCACCGAGCGCGAGGGCATGTCCACCGTGGTGGAGCTACAGCGGGTGCGCCTCTACGAGCTAGATGCATCGGTAGTGGTGCACGTGCTGGGCTCGCACTTCCTGTGGCGCATGGTACGGCGCATGGTGGGCACTCTGGTGGAGGTGGGCCTGGGCGGCCTCAGCCCCAAGCAGGTGGAGGGCTTCCTGCACCACGAGTCGGACATCCCCACGCAGCTGGTGGCACCACCCTCTGGGCTATACCTAGAGCACGTGTACTACCCAGGCGAGCCCATCACCGATGAGCCAGCATTCACGCTAAATATCTAATTTACAAAACATAACAGCAAAAAAGCCCACGCGGGCCTTACGCGCCGCATGGGCTTTTAGAGCTATGCAAAGCTACTCCGATCGGGGGGCTAGCCGTGCTTGATGAGCTCGATGCTGCGTTTCACGAATCGGCTCAAATCCTCGCCCTTCAGCATGTTGTTGGCCAGCAGGGCCAAATCGACCAGCTGCTTCACCAGCTGCTGGTCGCCAGCGAAGCCGGTCAGCATGTCGCGGCGGGCAGCTTCATGCTCGGCTAGCTGCTTGCGGGCCTGCTCAAGGGCATCGCGATCGGCCTGCGGCGCATCGTCCTTCAGGGCCTTCTGCAGCTCATCGACTTTGGCTTTCAGGGGGGCTGTGGCGGCGGCGTTCTTGGCCAGCTGCTGGCCTATGGCGGTGTTTTTGGCCTCCATCACGGCCTTCACCAGCGGGTGCGAGGCGTTCACCACCATGTTGTAGGCATCGGGCATACCGCCATACATGCCCCCCGTGGGGCTGAGGGCAGCCATGTCCTTCATGCGCCGCATGAACTCCGACTGGGTGATGACCACAGGGCTGGCCGTTTCGCCCATATCTTCGAAGCTCACCCAGTACGATGCGCCGTCCTTGGTGGTCGATGAGAATATGGTGCGCAGGTCGCTCTGCTCATCGGCATCGAGGGCCACCTCCTTGCGGTCGTCCTTG
>JAFTDN010000077.1 GCA_017454165.1 Bacteroidales bacterium
GATGCGCTCAAACACCGCGCTTACGCTGATGCTAGCAGTTACATTGCTGTCGGTGCGCTTTGCGGTGGTAACGCCATCGCTCCAATGCTTAAACACGTATCCCTCATTGGGCACGGCCTCCACCTCTGCTCCTGTGTTCCCATGCTCCACCGTTTGCGAGGCCGCTCCGCTAATGCTGCCGCCTTCGGCTGCGGCGTAGGAAAGGGTATATGTAATAAGCTCAAACTCGGCGGTTAGCGAACGATTACCGCTACAAATGAACACAAAGGGATTTTGGGTGCTGGCGGTGGTATCGCTCTCCACCCACCGCACGAAACGGTAGCCCTCGTTGGCCGTGGCCGTGAGCCGCACCGTGCTGCCCATGGTGTAGCTCTCGCTGCTGGGCGACACCGTGCCGGCGCTGTAGGGGCTAGCCGTGGCGCGCACCTGGTAGGTGCGCTTGCGGAACTGCGCCCGTATGGTAACGTCGTGCGCGGGCATGGCGAAGCTGTAGGTGCCGCTCGACTGGGCAGCCTCGATTTTGTTGGCCTCGTTGCCCGTCTCGAACACCACCACCTGGCCCGCCACATAGCCGCTAGCGGGCTCCAGCATGAAGCTGATGCTCTCCACAAGCTCGGGCACCACGGCGTGAGCATTCTCCCCCGCTGGTGCGCCCTGCTCTATGGCTATCTGGCCGTTCTGGGCATCAAGGGTGATGATGCGCGGTGTGACCAGCGTCCAGCCATTCCATGTTTGCGCTGGGCCGCGCCCGTCGGATAGGTAGCTGTTCTGCGCGGCGATAAGCGCATCGCCAGTGAGGGGCTGTCCATCGGCATCTACTAACCATAGATAGCGCGGACTGGGGCAATTTTTGAAGGCATCGGGGCCCACGGTGGGAGGTTCTGCTCCCAACACAAGCATGGAAAGCGAGGTGCAATTGGCAAACGCCTCTGCATCAATGTTAGCAACAGCAGGTAGGCTCACAGCGGTGAGCGAGACGAAATCCTTAAACGCGCCATCCCCAACGCTCTTAACCTTTGAGCCATTAAACCCACGCAGCGCGGGAAGCATCCACTGCAATTCGCTCTGCTCGATGCTGAGGGTGAAATGTTGCAGCGCGGTTAGGCTGCTGAGCATGTAGAGGGAGTCGGCTGTCTGTATATCGCCTTTTACCAGTTCAAGTTGGCTGATGCCATTGGTTGCAATGCCGCTGGCGGCTATGGCCTCCTCTATCGATTCGCCCTCATACTCAGCTGCTTGGCCATTCACCTTGATTTTTATGCGGCTCTGGCTTATAGTCCAACCCCACCACAGACCATCATCGGGCTCGCTATCTCCCTCGCCGCTAGCCCTGTAGGCGGCAATGGCAGTGGATAGCGCAGAGCCCGTAAGCGGCTCACCGCTAGTATCAACCAGTTCGAGATAACGTGGGCTGGGACAGCTCCAGAAAGCACCGTCATCCCCCCACGCATCTGGTGGAGTTGCTCCCAGCTGTAGTTTATTGAGTGATACGCACGCAATAAATGTGTCCCAGCAATTAATACTGCGAACAGATGGCAGCTTCAGGGTGGTAAGCTCCCTACAACCATTAAACGTGTACTCCCCGATATATGTAGCTTCGGGAAGGTAAATTGAGCTGAGCGGGCCCCGAAACGCTGGACACATACAGAAGCCATCATAGTATTGGGAATCAACCCTTTTTATCTTCAACCCATTGAACTCGCGTAGCGTAGGATGGTAAAAATCAGTCAATACTCCAAGCTCAACACCAAGGGTAAACGAATGCAAAGCGGTTAAGCTTTGCATATATTTAAAATCGGACGAGGACATTATATTGCCGTCCACCTCTAGTTGAATGATGTTATTTGGAGATATGCCGCTGGCTACAATGGCCTCTTCCAATGTTTCTCCTTCATATTCTGCAACTTGACCGTTTATCCTAATTTTCATAAGTTCAGAAGCCTGTCCTATATACCAACCATGCCACAGGTTGTCGGATGTATCGCCATCGTTCACCGCTCTGTAGGCAGCAATGGCCTCATCGAGGGCTACTCCTGTCAGGGGTTGCCCATCGGAATCCACCAGCTTAAGCAAGCGGGTGCCAGTGGGTGGGCCAAAATAGGAACCAAATACGTCATTGTACCATTGTGATAGTATGAATAATGGTGGTATTTTTCCCAAGTGCATTTTGGTCAACGGACATTCAAAAAATGCATTTTGCCCTATACTAGTTACAACAGGTAAGCTCACAAAGGAAAGCGATATGCAGTCAGAAAATGCACCCTGATCGACACTTTCTACAGCGGGTAAACTCACTGCGGAAAGACCTGTTTGGAAAAACGCCCCCGCACCTATGCTAACGGCATCGGGCAGTTCGACCTCATTAAGGAAAAAATTTTCGCTGAAACTAGCTTTTCCTACATTTTTGAGCTTATGAATGACCACCCTTTCGAGTGAGCGATTCCTCCTATCACTCTCGAATGTCTCATCGGGCAAGTCGGCCACCGAGGTGATATCCTCCGTGACAATGAACTCACGCAGCTGGGTTAGGTCCTTACGAACAGCTTTCAGGTACTCCCAGTCGGCGGTGAGGAAGTCACCAGCGGTAATCTCAATCGAGGTTATGTCGCCCAGCGCTACGCCGCTGGCGGCTATGGCCGCCTCAAACGTGGGTTGAGCGGCAAGGGGGGAACCGCTGTTCACCGTCACGGTAAGATTTTGAGCCTGCGCAGCCCAAGCGGAGGTTCCCAGCACAAAGACCAATCCTATGCGCCGCATTGCGGCGATATACCTTAAAATCAGCCCACAAGATACAAATGCCATAGCATAATGATTTTTATCAACCATAAGCTATACGCAGCTTGCTGCACAATGTTTACCGCGATAAAGCATAAAAGTATAAGAATACTGATTGGCACACATTTCGATTGCCATACCATAGTGCTCGTGCGCCCATGGCGGGCCTGAGGGCGCCGCGAATATCGGCACCAACCAGCGCTACCCCTTCGCGCATCGCACAATGCCCCTCTGCCCGCCCGCCAGCGTGGTGGCGAAGAGGTACACCTCTCCCCCATCGTCCAGCCGCAGCCGCCGGCGCAGCTGGGCCACGCTCTCGGGGAAGTTGCGCGTGGCGATGTTGGCCGCGCCCACATCGGCCAGATGGCGCGATGCCTCGGCGGTGCTGGCCCCAAAGCTGTCCACCACGCGAAAACGCCGTCCCGGGAAGTCATCCACCGCCGTGTCGGCGGTGTAGAGGTGGCTGTGCGGATGCAGCTTGAGCAGGGCAAATGCCTGCGCCACAGCGCGGAAGGCCCCCGCCTTTAGGATGGCCGCATTGGGCTCGTAGAGGTAGGCCAGCGGACGATCGGCATAGCCACACTGCGCGGCCTGCTCGTGCGAGCGCGTGAATACGAAGCGTTGCTCCTCATCTCCACCCAACAAATTGATACAGTGAATGTTGGGCTCGTCCACCGCGTCATCGCTGCGCGAAACGAAGAGCAGCTCCTTGCACTCGCCTCCCACAGCAACAACGTGCACATCAGCCGTTTGCGGCATCAACCGCAACGCCGCGCTGATGTCGAGCATGGGCGAGAGCTTGGCCAGCAGCACATGGCAGCGCCCCAGCAGCGGGGCGTAGAGCTCAGCCAGATTGGGCTGGCACTGCTCCAGCAGCACCACCTTGCCGCCCGTAGCATCGCGGCGGGCGGGGTCGATGAATATGCACGTGAAGCGCTCGGTGCTGCGGGCCAAAAAGTCAGCGGCATCGGCATTGCATACCTCTATGCCGCTCATCCCCAGTGCGTTGGCGTTATGGCGCACAATGCGGCATAGGTCGGGCTGCCGCTCCACGTAGGTTGCCCGCTCGAACTGCGGAGCCATAAAGGTAAAATCGACCCCGAAACCGCCCGTGAGGTCGCACAGCGACTGGCCAGCGCACAGGCTTGCCTTGTAGCGGGCGGTGCGCTCCGATGAGCACTGCTCCAGCGCAAGCGCGGGCGGTAGCAGCAGGTCGGTTCGCCCATACCACGATGGTATCTTGTCGCGAATACACTGATGCCCAGATATTTGCCCCATCAAAAACGCCCTATCGTTGGCAGGTGCGGACGATAGCCGCAGCGCCAGCTGCCCCCCATCGGCCTCTAGGTGCTGCTCTATGAACTCCGTTTCGGTGGCAGTGGGCAATCGCATGGGCTAGGAGGTTTGCGGGCGGCAGATGTCGGCGTAGGCGCAAAGTTTGCACTGATTTTGGGGGTCATCGGTCGAGCGGAACGGTACAGTGGGGTCGAATAGCTCCTGGAGCAGCTGTTTCATGAGCCCGCAAAACGCCTCGCGATGCGGGCCATAGCTCGTGTCGGATTTTTTATTGCGCCCGCCCTGCTTCACCGTGGGCGCATCGTTGTTGTGCCTAACAAACCAAAGCTGCGGCCATATTTTTTGGGGGTCGATATTTTTTTGACGCGCCACCAGCTCGGAGTAGAACATGAGCTGGAACACGCCATCGCGCTTCATTTTGCGCAGGTCATCTATATTTTCAAATGCGCATTTAGAAGCCTCATATTTTCCGGTTTTGAAATCGACAATGCGGTAGCGGTCGTTCTGCCTATCCTGGCGGTCGATTTTGCCGCCAAGCGCAACCTGCATGGGCTTTCCGTCCACTTCTATTTCGAATTGCCCCCTGATTTCCCCCTCGCTGGCCACAAGCGTGTAGGGCGTTCGGTGCTGCGCATCGATCTTTAGCATCTGCTCGAGCATATACTCTATCCGCTCCACAATCAGCTTATTGCGCCCAATCAGATTGTCCATAGGGAGCTTATACTCCTCGCTAAAAGCCTGCTCCACCACCTCTTTTTGACGCTTGGGCGTTGCATGTGCCTTTATCCACTCATCGGTTACCTCGGTGTTTAGGGCTGGCCCGTAGAGCTTCTCTATGGCGCTGTGCAGAATGGTGCCGACGCCGCGCTCGTCGAGCGCCTCTTCCATCTCATCGGGTTCGCGCAGCCCCACGATATGATTTAGGTAGAAGCGGATACCGCAGTTTTTGTATCGCGATAGCGCCGTGGCTGACATGTATTTAGCTCTATCAACCTGATGCCCAACAATATACCCATCGTATAGAACTTGCATAATTTCAGGCGTTTTATGCACCTCCATGGATTGGTCGGGCATCAATCCCACGCTAAATTGGGCTGCGCGGCGCGTCATGGGGAGCCCCGACTCCATCTCGATTTGCTTAATGTAGCGGCTCTCCTCGCCCGCATCTGACGAGCCATCGTAAACCATGTACACCCGCTGGGCGCGTTGCAGCAGGCGGTAGAAGTAGTAGGCCGAGAGGGCATTCTGGTGGTTGTAGTCGGGCATTCCGAGCGCGTGGCGCAGCACGGGCAGAATGAACGATGGCGCGGTGCTGGTGCTGGGCAGCGTGCTGTCGTTGGCCGAGAGCAGCACCACGTTGTCGAAGTCGAGGGTGCGCGTTTCGAGGAGTCCCATCACCTGCAGACCGCTCAGCGGCTCGCCCTCGAACGACACGCGCTCCTCCATGCTCACCTGCCTGAAGAGCGTCCGCAGGGTTTTCACCTTCAGCATTTCGCCATCGGTGACCATCTCGGCCAGCAGGTCGGTGAGGCGGTTCATGGCCTTATACATGGCCGACAGCAGCTCGTGCTCGATGTGCACCATGGGCACCTCCGCCGTTTTGGTGCTAGCGGCCATCTGCTGCTGCAAACCATCGGCCACATGGGCTATGCAGGCAGCTATATGCCTACAAAGCTCCACCGCGCTACGCTCCGACATATCCACCAGCAGCGCGAGCTCGGGGAAGGCATCGAACTGGTGCGCCTCGATGCGCATGAGCTTGTTCTTGATGATTTTACGCTTCAGCTCATCGGAACTTGGGCTGATGGTGCGCACGTAGGGGTGGTTGAGCAGCGAGAGCGCATCGCGGTGATACAGAGCACCATTGCTGGCGTTTTGGTGCATCCCCAATAGCGTATCGACCAACGAGTAGGCGGGCGTTCCGCGCATGGGGTATTCGAGCGACACATTGGGGTTCACCACCTGACCGGGTAGAGCCGATAGCACGGGCATCAGCAACGTTTCGTCGAGCAGCACCACGGCGGTATCGATGCCGAGCGGTTGCCCCGCATCGGCCAGCTCGCCGAGGATGCGGGGCAGCACCTTGGCCTGAGCCACGCCCGATGGGGCGCTCAGCACCATCAGAGAGTGCTTGGGCTGCGATAGATTGTCGAAATAGCTACGGCTGAGCGCGTTGGGAAACTGTTTCAGGTTGCTGGACATAAACATGGCTGCCTCGTGCCTCTCTATGCGCTCGGTGTAGTACTGGTCGTAGTCCCAATAAAATAGGGCGCTGTTGTGGGCACTGAGGTGCTCAAAGAGCTTCCGTTCGCATGGCGTTATGGCGTTGAAGCCCACCACCGCCCATTGCCCTGCTCCGAGCAGCGGAGAATTGGCTCCGTTCAGGTGTTGCACCGCCTGCCTGTAGACCAATCCCTCATAGCCCACCCCCACCTCGACCAGCTCGTGGGTGAACCGCTCGTAGATACCTCCTAGACATTGCCATATCTTGGAGTACCGCGAGCGTATGCCATCGCGCTGCTGACCATCATCGGTCATGTTCAGGAACTCCACAATTTTGGCCAACCGCTCCTCGGTGAACTCATCAAATCTATTGTCTATCTCCTTAATATCGAAAATGTTGCTGTATAATTTTTGCGCATCGATGAGGTACTTGTCTATCTGATCGAAATCGGATAGCATCACATTGCCCCAGAAGTAGAAATTGTCGAAAGGCTCATCGACCTTTGTCCCAGCCGTTTTCATGGCATCGATGTAATGCCCGTAGAGGCGATAGCAGAGCGACAGGGGCTGCGCTGGGCGCATATTGGCCAGCTCGTACATAGCATCGGTGATGCTGCGCACACGAGGCCGCCACACGGGCTTATCGATTAGGCTAGCCAGATGGCGGTTGAAGAATAGGGCGGCGCGACGGCTGGGGAGCAGCAGTGTGAGCTCGCTCAGCCCTTGCGACTGGCTGTCAAAACGTTGTAGCAAATCCTTGGCTACGCTATGCAGGAATGGCTCCATCATCTCTGAAAGTAAACCACAAAGGTACGAAAAATAATGGGCTCTGGCAATGGCGCATCGCCACGAAAAAGCCGTATATTTACGGTTTGCAAAACACAGCCTCACACATGAGCCAACTAACTGTATATAAGGCATCAGCTGGTTCGGGCAAGACCTTCCGCTTGGCCCTCGAATACATCAAACTGGTGCTGGCGCAGCCCACGGCCTACAGGCACATACTCGCCGTTACATTCACCAATAAGGCCACCGCCGAGATGAAGGGCCGCATTCTGGGCGAGCTCCACAAGCTGGCCTCCGATGCCGATAGCGGTATGCGCAGCGTGCTGCTGGCCGAAACCGAGCTCGACCGAGCCGACATCAAGCAACGGGCCCAGCAGGCGCTCTCCAACATACTGCACGACTACTCGATGTTCAGCGTGAGCACCATCGACAAGTTCGTGCAACGCGTAATCCACAGCCTGCTGTGGGAGCTGGGCATACACAGCAAGTCGGAGCTCAAGCTCGACACCGACCTGTACGTAGCCCGCGCAACCGACAGCCTGATTGACGACAGCACCATCGACCCAAAGCTCTACAAACACCTGAGCGACATGCTCGCTAAACGCCTAGCCGATGAGGCTTCGCTCAAGATAGAAACCAACATCGCAGAGCTCGGCGAAGAGCTGTTCAAGGAGCAATTCCGCCTGCTCAACGAGGAGCAACGCCAGCTAATTGCCAACGCCGAGCTGCTCGATGAGATTGTGGAATACAGCAAAGAGAGCATAGACTCTTTCGAGAAAAAAGTGCAGCGCATGGCAAAAGAAATGCGCGACATAATACTATCCGAAGGGCTCGGTGTAGGTGATTTCAAACAGAAATCAAGAGGCGTAGGCAATTTTATCATAAATAAATGCAACGACCTAAGTATTAAAGATATAATAAATAAAGAGTTCATAAACTCCTCTGTAGAAAAAGCGGCGAACGATGCCGATGAATGGGGAAATAAAATAGGCGAAAAGCTGCAGCCCAAACTGCGCGAATTGGTAGATTATGTCAGGGGCAACACACCAGCCATATTCACCCACCTCGCCGTTCAAAAAAACATCAGCGCGCTTAGGCTCATAAGCGGCATACGCAACAAGATAAAAGACCTGCTAGCCGAAGAGAACTCAACGCTGCTAGCCGATAGCGGCCCAATGCTACGCGAGTTTGTGAACGAGAGCGACACCCCTTTCGTCTATGAAAAGGTGGGCACCCGCTACAAGCACATCATGCTCGATGAGTTTCAGGATACATCAGAAATTCAATGGGAAAACTTTAAGCCGCTGCTAAATAATGGCCTAGCCGAAGGCAACTATAGCCTAGTGGTGGGCGATATAAAGCAGGCCATATACCGCTGGCGCAACAGCGATTGGCGCATTCTGGGCGAAAAGATAGGACACGACTTCGACCTCGACACCAAAAAACTAGACACCAACTACCGCAGCCGCCAAAACATCGTAGAGTTCAACAACATCATATTCACAAATATAGCCCAAAAGTTAGAAAACTGGGCTGGCCAAGAGGCCGAAGATAACGCTACGCTCGCCGCAAAAATGCGCAAGCTCGTTGAGCCCGTGTTCGACAATCCCACCCAAAAATACAAAGAGGGCAACACGGGCGGATACGTAGAGATTAGACGCATTGAGGTAGAAAAGAAAAAAAATGACCAACAACAGGACGATGAAATAGAAAATGTTGATTACAACAGCTACATCAAAGAAAAACTTCCTGAGCTCATAAATTCATTGCTCCAACGCGGCTATAAGCAGGGCGATATTGCCATACTGGTACGCAAGCACAAAGAGGGCCAGATTGCTGCAAAAATACTAATAGACAACAATATAGATGTTGTTAGTGCCGATGCCATGCAGGTGGACGCCTCACATGCCGTGCGCCTATGCGTGGCCGCCATGCAATACATCCACGACAACAAAAACGACATTGCCCGCGGCGTAATTATGAAAGAGGCGCACATGCTATCGCACCCCGATGGCAGCCCACATGAATGGCATAGAGTGTTCGACACCAAGGCGTTCGATGCCGCCCACGGCGAATTCTTAAAAGCGCAGCACAGCCGCTCGCTGGGCGAGATTTTCGAGACCGTGGTGGCGCACTTCGGCATCGACAAGCTTACCAACGAGCTGCCCTACGTGGCCAAGCTGCACGACGAGATAATAAAAATGCCCCGCGATGGTGCCGCTTCGCTCGAACGGTTCGTGAAGTGGTGGAACGACATCGGCCACAAAACCAAGCTCTCGCTGCCCGACAACGATCAGGCCGTGAATATCGTTACCATACACAAATCGAAG
This sequence comes from Bacteroidales bacterium, assembly GCA_017454165.1. GTDB lineage: Bacteria > Bacteroidota > Bacteroidia > Bacteroidales > Tenuifilaceae > RGIG6076. Next base: position 9,411 of record JAFTDN010000077.1, read on the forward strand.
GGGCTAGAATATCCAGTGGTTATCATGCCTTTCGGCAATATTGAAATATTCAAACGCAGAGAAGAAAATAAGATATGGACACCCATTACCAATCCCGAATACTACGAAAAATACCCACTATACCTAATCAATCTAGAAGACATCAAAAACAGCACGCTGAGCGAACTATACATCGAAAACCGTGTGCAAACCATGATTGATGCGCTCAATATGCTCTACGTAGCTCTCACACGCCCAGAACACGAGCTATATGTGATGCTAAACGTAACAAAAAAAGAGAGCAACAAAGAAGACGAAAAAATAACCCACATAGAGCAATTTGTGTGGCCAATTGTGGAGGCAATGCCAAATAAGCAAACACCGCTACGCGATGAGCCGTACAGCGCTTCCATCAGCATCACCACCCACACCATAGGCCAGCCGCTCCCCTACACCAAGCAGGCCGAAAATAGCGCCGAGCCATGGCCCATCGAGAGCTACTCGGTGAGCACCCAGCTGCCCCCAGTGGCCGCCAAGCTCAGCACTGGCGCGGTGTTCGGTCAGGCGGTGAGCCCCAAGGCCAACGAGCGCGGCAGCATAATGCACCGCATCTACTCGCAAATCAACACCCACGCCGACATCGCGCAGGCCCTAGCCCAAGCGCACATCGACGGGCTAATCACCGCCGACAAGCGCAACGAGCTGCTCCCGTTGATACAAGATAACCTGCAGCAGCAGCCCTACGCCGAATGGTTTAGCGGCAAATACAAGGTGCTCACCGAGCGCTCCATCATTACCCCAAACGGCAGCACCTACCGCCCTGACCGCGTGATGCTCGCCCCCGACCGTGCCATTGTGGTGGACTATAAGTTTGGAGTCCAAATAGATAGGCATAAAAAACAGGTACAGGAATACATGCTGCTGGTGGCGCAGATGCACCAATGCGCGGTGGAGGGCTACCTCTGGTACGTGGAGCACGACAGGCTCACCCGGCTACCCTCAATCTACCCCGAAAGCAAACCGCAGACAAGCATCGAAATAAACCGCGATGCGATAAAAATGCTATATCCCGGAATGGAGCACATCGTGGACATGCTGCTCGACCACAACGTGCCATTCAGCCACGATGGCGAGGTGGAACTCGTAGATACCAACGGCGAACGCATAGCCGAAGCCGCAATGATAATAGACGCACCCCAAATAGCCATCAATCCATTCAGCGATGCCGATGGCAAACTATTTGAACAGCATGGATATAAGGTCATATCCCTGGCCGATTTTTCTATCAACAAAATAATTAAACCCGAATAGCGATGAACCTACTACTTGCCGACACATGCTTTGAACCTCTTTTCAATCTGCCCAAGCTCATGCAGCGCAAGGTACAAAATTTCATCACAAAATTCCGCAACAACCCAAATACCTTAGGAATACACCTTGAACCAATAGCCCAATTTAAAAACTCATCGCTACGCACAGCGCGTATTGATGACAACTACCGGGCCATTGTAGCCGAAATAGATAAAGAGAACTACGCCCTTTTATACGTTGCGGCTCACGAAGAAGCTTACCGATGGGGGGAAAACAAACGCTGCGCCTGGAACGAATACACACAGGCCATACAGGTAATTCCCGTTGTAGAAACAGAAGCAGAAACCAATACGCTCGAATATGATTATACACCAAATACAAACGCTTTCTTTGCTGGTGTGCCAGAGGATAAACTGCTAAGAATAGGTATTCCCCAAGAGACCATAGCCCGTGTTTTAACCATCGCCGACCTAAACGACCTCGACAAGCTGGAGCCCATACTGCCCACAGATGCATTCGAAAATATATTCAACATCATGGAGGGCACAAATATCGATGATGTCATCAGCGACATCGAAGAGGGATTTGCCTCCGAAGGCAACGACAAGATACTCAGCATCAACAACAAACGCAAATTCATGGCCATAACCAATGATGAAGATTTGCAGCGCATCATTGAACAGGGAATGGACAAATGGCAGATATTCCTTCACCCATCGCAGCGCAAACTCGTTGATGCCGAATACAAAGGCGCAATGAAAGTGAGCGGCGGCGCGGGTACAGGCAAAACTATCGCGGCCATCCATCGATTAAAATATCTATGCAAAAAAAATATTGCCAACGTGCTGTTCACCACCTACACCAAAACGCTCAGCACAAACATAGCTCATTCTATCAATAAAATGGGCATACCAACGCAAAGATATACGCTTAAAAATATCGACAGCGTGCTGCTCGATGTGGCCAAAAAGCACAATATAAAAACGGGCTACCAGGTGCAGGACTACCTGGAAAACTACGACCCACTAAAACTGTGGCGCGAAGCGCTCTTGGGCGAAATTTCCGAATTCGATGAGCAGTTCCTGCACGATGAGTACATCAATGTAATCGCATACCACAGCAACGTCGATGCCGCATCGTATATGATGCAGCCACGCACGGGGCGCAGTAAGTCGCTGAGCCGCAAACAGCGGCTCGCAGTGTGGCGGCTTACAGAAAAATACCTCGCAATAAAACAAGCCCGCCGCCTTGTCGATAGGCTCGAATTATTCAACGATGTCACCAACCACCTGAACCAAAGTAATATACGCCCATACACCAATGTAATTGTCGATGAATTTCAGGACTTCTCGAACCCCGAGCTAAAATTCGTCCGCGCCCTAGCGCCCGAGGGAGCCAACGACCTATTCCTAGTGGGCGACCCGTTGCAGCGCATCTACACCAACCGCCGAATGAACTTCGGCGAGGCGGGCATCAACATCAAAGGGGTTCGAAGCCGCAAGCTCAAAATAAACTACCGTACCACCGAGCCCATCAAACGGGCCGCCATAAGCGTGGTGAAGGGCGTCGATTTCGACGACCTCGACGGCGACATCGAATCCACGCAGGGCTACGTATCGCTCATACACCATGGCACCGCGCCCATCTATAGAATAGCACCCAATGCTCAGGCCGAGGCGGAGCTGGTGCACCAATGGCTCAACGAGTGCCTCAACAACGGCATCGCACCCTCCGATATATGCATATCGGCCCCAAAACGGCAAATAATCAAGGACATACAGTCGGTATTGCATGGCAATGGCATCGACCACTGCCTGCTAGAGGATGGCCTGAGAAAGGGCAACCACCATGGGACAGCGCTATGCACGTTCCATTCGCTGAAAGGGCTCGAATTTAGGGCAATAATACTCATGGGTGTAAACGGACGCAACCTACCCGCCCAAGCCACAGCGCAGCCCGAACGGGCAATGGCCAACCGCTCGCTGCTCTACGTAGCCATCACCCGCGCCCGCGAGCTGGTGTACCTCACCGGGCACGGCGAGCCCTGTGGGCTCATCGAACCGCAATAGCGTCTGCCATGCAGCCATTGCAATTGCAGCGCACAAACAAAAAAAAACATCGCTGCCATGTTTTGGCAGAGCGATGCCATAATTTTGCCCCCAACAACCCCATAAAATAAAAAACACGATGAAAATCATCCATACAGCCGATTGGCACATAGGGCAAGACTTCTATAACCATCAGCGCCACGAGGAGCACCGCCACTTCTTCGACCAGCTGGAGGCCATCGTCGCCCGCGAACAAGCCGATGCCCTGTTGGTGAGCGGCGACATCTACCACACAGCAACTCCCTCCAACGCTGCGGTGCGGCTCTACACCGAGAGCATGGTACGCCTCCACCGATGCTGCCCCACCATGCGCATCATAGTCACGGCGGGCAATCACGACAGCTGCGCCCGCCTCGAATCCACCGGCACGCTCTGGAAGATGGCCAACCTCGATGTCGTGGGCAGCATCGACTACGATGCTGAATCGGATCGCTACAATCCCGCGCACAACATCATAGAAATCGATGGAAGAGGCTTCGTAGCTGCCATACCCCATGTCAACAAGCGCCACAACGCCATATTTTCCACAACGCTCAACGCTGTGGCCGAGCGCAATGCCAATGGCATTCCCGTGGTGCTGATGGGGCATCTGGCCGTGGAGGGATGCGACATCACAGGCCACGACCCGCATCTGGTCGGCGGCATGGAGACCCAAACCATCGACAACCTATGCAGCGGTGGCTACGATTATTTTGCCCTAGGGCACATCCACCGTCCACAGACGCTGAGCGAACGCGTGCGCTACAGCGGTAGCCCCATTCACATCAGCTTCGATGAGAACTATCCGCACACCATCAGCATTGTCGAGATTGAGGGGCATGGCCGTCCGCCCGTCATCCGCGAAGAGCGCATACACCAGCTCATGCACACCTACACCGTCCCCAAAGAGGCCGCGCCATTCGACGATGCCCTGAACGAACTACGCCATTTCCGCCCCGATGAGCCAGGCTATGTGCGCCTCAACATCAAGGTGA
>JAFTDN010000078.1 GCA_017454165.1 Bacteroidales bacterium
CAATTTCTCCGAAACGTCCACCATTGCGCGGCAGTTCGCCGAGCGTGGCTATGTGCGCATGGAGCCGCACCAGCAGGCCGATGTGTATGTGCTCAACACCTGCTCGGTTACCGAACAGGCCAACCGCAAGTGTAGGCAGGTCATACATCGCTTCCACGCCCTTGCGCCGCAGGCCAAGGTGGTGGTTACAGGCTGCTATGCCCAGCTGCAAGCCAAGCAAGTGGCCGAAATTGAGGGAGTTACGCTGGTGGTGGGGCAGGACGAGAAGGCCAATATCCCCGCCCTGCTCGAAACCGCCGACCAGCACGGGCGTGTACGTTGCGCCGATATTGCTCAGGCCATGGGCTGCGTACCCGCTTTTTCGCTGGGCGACCGCACCCGCTCGTTCCTCAAGGTGCAAGACGGCTGCGACTATCGCTGTAGCTATTGCACCATTCCGTTGGCGCGTGGCCACAGTCGCAACCAGCCCATTGCGCAGCTGGTGGAGCAGGTGCAAACCATTGCGCAGCGTGGCGTTAAGGAGATCATCCTAACGGGCGTAAACACGGGCGATTTTGGCCGTTCCACCGGCGAACGCTTTGTCGATTTGCTTCGTGCATTGGTGCAAGTGCCTGGCATTGAGCGCTATCGTATATCGAGCATAGAGCCCAACCTGCTCACCGACGAGGTGCTGGAGGTGTGCTTGCAGTCGCCCAAGCTGCTGCCTCACTTCCACATCCCCCTGCAGTCGGGCAGCGACCGCGTGTTGGGACTCATGCGCCGCCGCTACCGCAGCGAGCTGTTCGCCCAGCGCGTGGAGCGTGTGCGCGAGCTTATGCCGCAGGCATTTGTGGGGGTCGATGTCATTGTGGGTTTCCCCTCCGAAACTGAGGCTGACTTTGAGGCATCGCGGCAGCTGCTCGAAAGCCTGCATGTGTCGTATTTGCACGTGTTTCCATACTCGCCGCGTCCCAACACGCCCGCTGCACAGATGCCCGACCAAGTGCCCGCCGCCGTGAGCCGCCAGCGTGTGGACCTGCTCACCGAATTGTCGAAACGTTTGCACGATCGATTCTGTGATAATCAGCGAGGTACATCGCATAGCGTGCTGTGGGAATCGGCGCGGCGCAATGGGCAGATGTTCGGCTTCACCGAGAACTACATCAAGGTGGCTGCGCCATACAATAAGATGATAATCAATACCATACAAACCGTAACGCTCGGCGATTACTATCCAGATGGCTACTGCATCGCCCAATAGCGGCACGGGGCGAGCAATGGAAGTGTGCACGTGTAATTGTTTGATAATTACAATATTGTACTTGTGGACGAAAATTGTAGTTCGTCAATCGAAATAAATTTACTACCTTTGCGCCCGAAACTTAAAAAGCTGAACGATGAAAAGGAGAGAGCTAAAGAAGGACATCGACTTCCTGGTGGGCGAGGTAATCAACGACTGCTACACCTGCATGCTCATCAACGATGAGAAGAAGCACGGCCAGGTGGCCCAGATCATGGAGGACATCGTGGCCACCCGCAACGACCTCATACAGCGCGCCAACATCAAGCCCGAGGGCAAGGGCAAGGCCGTGAAAGCGCATTTCACCGCCATCCGGAAGGAGCTGCTGACCGCTGTGGACACCAGCTTTGGCAAGCTGAGCGAGGTGGCAAAGGGCTAGTCCCTCAACCGCAGAGATCTAACCTGCCCCGTATGCGGCCTTGCGCCGCATTGTGGGGCTTTTTCCATTTCGTAATATTGATTGAAGATGGTAGCGTATGACTTTGATGAACAGATAGATAGGATAGGTACGGCCTGTTTCAAATACGATGGCCGCGGCCACGTGTTTCAGAACCCCGATGTGCTCCCGCTCTGGGTGGCCGACATGGACTTTGCCACGCCCAGTTTCATCATCGAGCGCATAAGAAAACGCTGCCAGCATCCCGTTCTGGGCTACACCTTCCGCGATGATGAGTACCACGCCGCCATTCGCTGGTGGTACGCCCAGCGGCACGGATGGAGCATCGACACGGGCTGGATAGATTTCTGCCCCGGCGTGGTGTCGGGGCTCAACCACGCCATCCGCGCCTACACCCAGCCTGGCGATGCCATCATCATCCAGCCGCCAGTATACCACCCATTCTTCAGCACTGTGGAGAACAATGGCCGCAAACTGGTTCTCAACCCGCTGAGAAACAACGGCGAAGGCTACTACACCATGGATCTGCAGCATCTCGAAACTCTTGCGCAGCAGGGGGCAAAAATGCTCATCATCTCCAGCCCGCACAACCCTGTGGGCCGCGTGTGGACACGCGATGAGCTGCTTGCCCTGGGTGGCATCTGCCAGCGCTACGGCCTTATTGTGGTGTCCGATGAAATCCATTCCGATTTAGTGTTTGCAGGGCATAAGCACATCCCCATGGCATCGCTTTCAGATGATTTGGCGCAGCGCACCATCACCTTCGCTTCGGCCAGCAAGACGTTCAACATTGCTGGGCTTTCGAGCGGATTTGCCATCATCCCCAACAAGGAGCTGCGTCTGCGCTACCAGCGCGAGCTTGAGGCCAGCGGCGCGGGCATGGGCAACCTGTTTGGAATAGAGGCTGTTAAGGCCGCTTTCAGCCCGCAGGGCGAGGCCTGGCTGGGCGAGCTGCTGCGCTACCTAGCGGGCAACATCGATTTTGTGGAGCGGTTTGTGGCCGAACGCCTACCGCAGCTGCGCTTTCGCCGCCCCGGTGGTACCTACCTGCTTTGGCTCGATTTCGGCTCACTGGGCATCACCGACAAGCAGCTCAACGAGCTGCTACAGCAATCGGCGGGGGTGGGCTTCAACGCGGGTAGCGGTTTTGGCGTAGAGGGGCATTGCTTCCAGCGCATCAACGTGGCCTGCCCGCAGTCTACAGTACGCGAGGCGCTCGAGCGTGTAGCCGCCGCGCTGGAGGTGCGGTAGGGGGGGATTGTGCAAGTAAGTCCGCAACCTGTGAAAATTCGTCCGTTTGTCATTCTCAAGGGAGTCGCCGCAGCCAACAGGATCGACTGGATGCGTCAATCGTCCGATGGTTTATGGGAGGTGCGGTTTCAATCGGGGGAAACGAAATATAGGTATAGGGACAGCGATGTGGTGGTGCTAACGGAGTCCGAATGGCATGACCCTCAATATTGCAGAGTGTATGGGCGTAATGGGGTGATGAACAATGTGATAGGGGTATACTCTTTTCGGCAAGGAGCGCAAACGCATTGGCGTATAGAGTGTGATAAAGGGTTTGTTGGCGATTATTTAGATGGAAAAATTATGGTGGTTGAGTCGTGCTTGGCAGGCGAGGCGGCTCAAAATGTATTCGGATATTTAAAAAACATAGCCACGGTCAATAATTTGGGGCGCGATGAGGAGCATGGTGGTATTTTGGCCTCTATCTACAATAGGCTTGATTTTATTGAAGATTCGTTGGCTGCTGCACCGTATATAAATCCAGAATGTTATGGAATTAAACATATTTCCTATAGTGCCACAGGGCTTATTTTTCCTTTTGGATGCAATGCTAGTCAGGAAAAGGCCGTTACCGCTGCTTTCGAGAACCATATAAGCGTTATACAGGGGCCGCCAGGCACGGGAAAAACGCAAACCATTCTGAATATCATTGCCAACATCGTGGTGCAAGAAAAAACGGTAATGGTGGTGTCGAACAACAATTCGGCAACCCAAAACGTGCTAGATAAGCTTCAAAAAGAGGGACTGGGATTTATTGTAGCCCCATTGGGCAGTCGCGAAAATAAGGAGCGCTTCATCCTGAACCAGCCATCGCTTCCTGCTGAGTTGCAGCAGTGGCGGATTGATGATGCCGATATTGTTCAAAGTAAGGAGCAGTTGAAGCAGGTTAGAACGCTATTGCGAGAGGGTTTTGAACTGCAGGAGGAGTATGCAACGGCTAAGCATAGGATAGCTGACGTTGAGCTGGAGTTTCAGCATTTTTTGCTTACGCGGCGCTACTATACCACTGATTGCGAACCCAAGAAAGGTGTCAAATCTGAGCGCTTTTTAGATTTGTGGATGCGCTTTCAGCGTTATGTAGATGAGGCCGGTAGCCATTTTGCGCTGTTTAGAATTGTAGAGCGTTGGAGGTGGAAGTGTTTTAATATCATGCGTAAGATGGTATGGGGGATTGATTCATCGTTTGAGGTTGAAAGTGCATCGGCGGTTATTGAGGAATTGCAATATTTGTACTACAAATCAAGCATAGCAGAACTTCATACGCACATATCTCGTATTGGAGCACGTTTGGCAGAGTTGGATGTGGTAGCGTTGTCAGACAGATTGAAAACTTTGTCTGTTAGCATTTTCAAAAATTCGCTGCATGGTCGATATGCTAAGGTTTCGCGGGAGGTGCTGACAGATGTTAAGGACTTGAATACTCGCGCAGATATTCTGCGCGAGCAGTATCCAGTAGTGCTGAGCACAACATTTTCAGCTCGTCCATCGCTGCTGGGGAACAAAGCCTACGACTATATTATTATGGACGAAGCCTCGCAGGTATCTGTCGAAACGGGCGCATTGGCTCTTACATGTGCCAAAAATGCAGTGATAGTAGGAGATTCGATGCAATTGCCCAATGTAATAACCGATGAGGATAGGGCCAAATTGTCGGCCATATTCGATGCCTATCGCATAAATAGGGGCTATCATTGCGCAGAGCATAGCTTTTTGCATTCTATATGCACCATAATACCAGAAGTGCCGCAAACGTTGCTACGCGAGCATTATAGATGTCATCCTCGAATAATCAACTTCTGCAATCAGCGATTTTATGGAGGTAAACTTGTAATAATGACCAAAGATGCTGGAGAAGCCGATGTGATGCGAGTTGTCAAAACTGTTCCTGGACAGCATTCTCGCGGGCATTACAATCAGCGTGAAATCGATGTTGTAAAACAGGAAGTAATGCCTAATTTGCCCGAAAATGCTGACATAGGCGTTGTAACTCCATATAATATACAAGTATCCCAATTTAGGCAGCAACTGCCAACGGTTGAGGCGGCCACCCTCCACAATTATCAGGGACGGGAGAAGGAGCATATCATCATGAGCGTGGTCGATGACCAACTTACTGAATTTGTCGATGATCCCAACATGCTGAATGTAGCCGTGTCGCGGGCGCAAAAGAGCTTTTGCCTTGTGGTCTCAGGCAACGAGCAGGAACGCAAGGGGTATATAGGCGACTTGATTGATTATGTCAAATATAACAATTTGGAGGTGTCGGAGAGCAAGATCTGCTCCATTTTCGATTATCTCTATAGTCAATATGCCGAAAAACGCCACGAATTATTATCCAATCACAAGGGAATATCAGCTTATGATTCAGAGAATTTAACCTATTCTTTGCTTGAAACGATTTTGGCCGAACATGTTGAGTTTAGTCATTTGGGTGTGTTTTGTCATATACCGCTTGCGCAAATAATAAGGGATTATAGCTTTTTGAGCAGCAATGAAGCGCGATTTGTTGCGCATCCCAATGCCCATGTCGATTTTTTATTGGCGAATAGGGTAACCAAACATCCAGTGATGGCGGTGGAGACCGATGGGTATAGCTATCATAAGGAGGGAACTGAGCAGCATCGTCGCGACCAAATGAAAAATGCTATTCTAAAGCGTTATGGGCTTCCATTGGTGCGCTTGAGCACCACGGGTAGCGGCGAGCGAGCGCGCATAGTGGAGGCTTTGCGCGGCATCTTACCGGCGTAGCCATCGGGCTGGATGTGCGGTAGGTGGGGTGATTTTTGGTTGCTTAGCTGCTTGTTCGTGCGGAGAATATATTTTCGTATCGACAAAAACGCGTTTTTACAAAAAGCGAACTCACATGCAGCGCTAAATGGCTCATAGCAATCCAATCTATTTCACAAAAAAATCTAGCATCAGCCTATCGTCAAGGTAGGCTTGCAGCCTATCACCTATACGCACGGGGCCAACGCCTGCAGGTGTACCTGTGAACAGCAAATCGCCCGTGCGGTAGGTGATGTAGCGCGATGTGTGCGCAATCAGTTCGTCGAAGCCGAACAGCATGTCGCGGGTGTTGCCCTGCTGCACCGTTGTGCCGTTGAGATCGAGCCTGAAGCCGATGCCCGCTGCCACATCGAACTCGCTGCCCGCCAGTTCCACAAAATCGCCTATGGGGGCCGAGCCGTCGAACGCCTTGGCCTTCTCCCAGGGGAGGCCCTGCTGGGCGCATTGGCGCTGTAGGTCGCGGGCGGTGAAGTCGATGCCCACCGTGACGGCATCGTAGTAGCGATGTGCAAAGCGGGGCTCTATGTGCCGCCCTAGGCGGCAGATGCGCAGCACAAGCTCCACTTCGTGGTGCAGCTCCTGGCTGAAGCTGGGCATAAAGAAGGGCTGGTTGCTGCGTAGCAGCGCGGTGTCGGGCTTCATGAAGAACACCGGCTCGGCGGGCGGCTCGTTGCCCAGCTCACGGGCGTGGTCGGCGTAGTTGCGGCCTATGCAGACGATTTTCATGCTACTTCTGCTTGAGGCTTAGGTAGATGCTGGTCATCATCTTTTTGGTGTACAGCGAGAAGTCGCCGTTCATCATCCACGAGTAGTAGCTGGGCTCCTGCCGTAGCACATCGGCCACGGGCTTGCCTTTGTGCTTGCCGAAGTTGAAGGTGGGCACACCCGCCTCGTTGAGCACAATGCGGCCCACCAGGTCGAGGGTGCGGCCCGAGCCGCAGAACTCATCGAGGGCGGCCATGTCGTTGGGCAGCTCGGGGTAGTGGTCGAGCTGGGCCTGCAGCACCTCGAAGGTGGCCTGGGTGTCGGCAGCTGCGCTGTGGGCATCGGTCAGCTCCTTCTGGCAGTAGAACCTGTAGGCGGCGGTGAGGGTGCGGGGCTCCATGCGGTGGAATATGGTGAGCACGTCGATGAGCTTGCGCTGCTTTAGGTCGAGCTCCAGCCCTGCGCGCATCAGCTCCTCGGCCAGCAGGGGCAGGTCGAAGCGGTTCGAGTTGAATCCCGCCAGGTCGCATCCCGCCATGAAGTCGGCTATGCCCCGCGCCAGGGCCTTGAATGGGGGCTCGTTGCGCACATCATCGTTGGTGATGCCGTGAACCTTGGTGGCCTCGGGGGGGATGGGCATCTCGGGGTTCACCCGCAGCACCTTCATCTCCTGGTTGCCGTTGGGCATCAGCTTTAGCATGGCGATTTCCACTATGCGGTCGTGGACAATGTCGGTGCCGGTGGTCTCCAGGTCGAAGAACAGCAGCGGCTTGTTGAGGTTCAGCTTCATGGGTGCTATCGTCTCTGCGTTTTGGGTAAAGTAAAGGCCCTCCTGGCCTTGGCGGCGTGCGGAGAGCCTTTGGGGCAGCCCCCTTGGGGCTAGGTTAGCGATATGGGCATCAGCAGCATGATTACCTCCTCGTTGGGGTTCTCCTGTTCGTGGGGGAGGAACAGCCCAGCGCGCGATGGGCTCGACATGGTGAGGGTTACGTGCTGGCTCGATAGGTTGGAGAGTATCTCAAGCAGGAAGTTCGACTTGAAGCCAATCTCGATGTTCTCGCCGGTGTACTCGCAGGGGAGCGTCTCGCGTCCCGACACCGCGAAGTCGGTGTCCTGGGCCGATATTTCGCACTGGTTGCTACCGATGGTGAGCTGTACTAGGTTGGTGGCGGCGTTGGAGAAGTTGGACACGCGGCGCGTGGAGGCGTAGATGTCCATGCGGTCGATGACCATGGAGTTGGGGTTGTCCTGGGGGATGGCCGCGTTGTAGTTGGGGTACGCGCCCTCCACCAGCCGGCACACCAGCGTGTAGTTGGCCATGCTGAACTGGGCCACCTTGCTGTCGAACATCAGCCTCACATCGGACTCCTTGGCCAGCAGCAGCTTGAGCAGCTGGGCGGGCTTCTTGGCCAGGATGAAGGAGCCCTCGGCGTGCGGCGCCACATCGGTACGCCGGTAGCGCACCATCTTGTGCGAGTCGGTGGCCGCGAAGGTGAGCACATTGGCCTCGCGCAGGTCGAAGTAGATGCCCGCCAGCGTGGGGCGCATCTCATCGTCGCTGGTGGCGAATAGGGTTTTGGAGATGCCGCTGAGCAGCAGCTCCGACGACAGGTCGATGGTTACCGCCTCCTCTTGGGCCATCTGAGCGATGCTGGGGAACTCATCGGCCGATTGGCCCACGATGTTGAACTGCCCGTTCTCCGAGATGATGGAGATGCGCATGGTACCCTCATCTATGTCGAAGGAGAGCGGCTGCTCCGAGAACTCTTTCAGCGTGTCGATGAGAATCTTGTTGGGGATGGTGATGGCGCCCGAGCCCGATACGTTCTCCAGCATGATCTTGGTGGATAGCGTGGTCTCTAGGTCGGAGGCGGTAATCTCCAGCTCATTGCCTTCAAGCTTGAATAGCAGGTTGTTGAGGATGGGGAGCGTGTTCTTGCTACCAATCACGCGGCCCACAATCTGCAGGTGGCTCAAAAGCGTTGTGCTTGATACGACAAATTTCATAATTTGCTTGTATTTAGGTGTTTAACAACTTATCGGGCTCGATTTGCCCAGCCCCAAAGGTAGTAAAAAAATCTGTACCCCATACGACAAAATTTTTGCCCACCGCACGGGGGCTTCCGTGCGGGGGCGGCAACTTTTGTGGCCCAAAATTTGGGGGGCTGCATTATTTGCTATAAATTTGCGCAAATCTTGCACCGATGTCCGTGTCAGGAGCCGAGCACCGCATAGCCATGCCAGTCATGCGCTGCCCCAAGGGGCAGATGCCCGTGAGGTTACCCCCATTCTATATCCATAATCGCCTGCTATGCAGGCTTTTTTTTGGCCATATTCACCGCAACCCTCCCCCCCATGCCCATGGCCGATGACACATACCTCACCATCGAGGCGCCGGCGGAGGGCCTCTACCGAGAGCGCGGCAGCCGCTTTATGGCCTTTGCCTTCCCCGTGGGCACCGAGCCGCAGGTCAAGGCGCATATCGCTGCGCTGCGCGCCCGCTACCACGATGCCCGGCACCACTGCTATGCCTACGTCATGGGGCCCATGGGGGAGCGCTGGCGCGTGAACGACGATGGCGAGCCATCGGGCACCGCTGGACGGCCCATTCACGGGCAGCTGCAGAGCCAGGGCCTCACCGACATCCTGGTGGTGGTGGTGCGCTACTTCGGCGGCACCAAGCTCGGTGTGCCCGGGCTGATCAACGCCTACCGCACGGCCACCGCCGAGGCCCTCAGCCGCGCCCGGGTGGTGCGCCGCACCGTGGATGACCTGTACCACCTGAGCTTCGGCTACCAGGCCACCAACGAGGTGATGCGCTTGGTGAAGGAGATGGCCCTAGAGATGGAGTGGCAGCGGTTCGACACGCAGTGCGCCATCGGCCTGCGCGTCAGGATGGGCCTGCGCCCGCAGGTGCTGCCCAGGCTCCAGCGCATCGAGGGGCTGCACATCGACCTCAATCCACATCACATTGATACGCAACATGTTCATTCATAAATAAATACCTGAGCGCAATGACGAATAAAAGCTTGGTTTCAATCAACGACCTCAGCACCGACGAGCTCGTGCGGCTGCTCGACCTGGCCGAGCGCTTCGAGCAGAACCCCGCCCAGCCGGTGCTCGATGGCAGAATAGTGGCCACGCTGTTCTTTGAGCCCTCAACCCGTACCCGGCTGAGCTTCGAGAGCGCGGTGAACCGACTGGGGGGCAGGGTGATAGGTTTCTCTGAGGCCGCATCATCGAGCGTGGCCAAGGGCGAGAGCCTCAAGGACACCATCCTCACCGTGGCCAACTACTCCGACCTCATAGTGATGCGCCACCCCATAGAGGGCAGCGCGCGCTGGGCCGCCGAGATGTCGCCCGTGCCCATAGTGAACGCCGGCGATGGGGCCAACCAGCATCCCACCCAGACCATGCTCGACCTGTACTCCATCCGCAAGACCCAGGGGACGTTGTACAACCAGCGCGTGGTGATGGTGGGCGACCTGAAGTACGGACGCACCGTGCACTCGCTGCTGCTGGCCATGGCCCAGTTCAACGCCTCATTCGTGTTCATATCGCCCAAGGAGCTGCAGATGCCGCTGGAGCTCAAGCAGTTTCTCAACGAGCGCGGCCTGCGCTTCGAGGAGCATACCGAGCTGGCCGAGAACATCAAGGACGCCGACATCGTGTACATGACCCGCGTGCAGCGCGAGCGCTTCTCCGACCCCATGGAGTACGAGCGCGTGAAGAACGCCTACGTGCTCCGCCGCCACATGCTCGAGGGCACTAAGCCCAACATGAGGGTGCTGCATCCGCTGCCCCGCGTGAACGAAATCCACGTTGATGTGGACGACAGCCCCAAGGCGTACTACTTCACCCAGGCCCTGAACGGCGTGTTCGCCCGCATGGCCATCATGACTGCGATACTTGGTTTAACCGATAGAGTGAAATAGCCATGAAGGAGGATAAGAAACATTTGAGCGTGAGTGCTATACAGAATGGTACCGTAATCGATCACATCCCCGCCCAGAACCTGTTCAAGGTGATATCGATTCTGGGCCTCGACGGCATCTCCAACCAGATTACCTTTGGCTCGAACTTCGGTAGTGAGAAGATGGGCCGCAAGGCCATCGTGAAGATCGCCGACAAGTACTTCGAGCGCGATGAAATCAACCGCATTGCCATAGTGGCCCCTAACGCCAAGCTCAACATCATAAAGGACTACGAGGTGGTGGAGAAGATGGTGGTGGAGGTGCCCAAAGAGATTCGGGGCATTGTGCGCTGCATGAACCCCAAGTGCATCACCAACGCAGAGGGCATAGGCACCCGCTTCGAGGTGGCCGATAAGGCCAGCGTTACTCTGAGGTGCTGCTACTGCGAGAAGATTACCGACCCCGACCACATGGAGTTCCTATAGCACCTATAGGCTCTGCCGTTCAAAAGGAAGGCCACCCGTGCTAGGGCGGCCTTCCTTTATTATTTGAGTGGCCTAGGGGGCTATTGCCCCTGAGTGCGCCTGAACTCCTCCACCCCGCGTTGCAAAAAGGCCACGAACTCCTCCACGTTGAGGCTGTACGAGCGGGGTGGCACCAATGTGCGCTCGTGGTGATCCATCAGGATGTAGTAGGGCTGAGCGTTCACGTTGTAGCGCGAGATTTGGAAGTCGGCATACTTCTTGCCGATGGTCTTCTTCACCTTGCCATCGAGCGTGCTGGTGCTCCACTCGGCCTCGGGTAGCGTGGTCTTGTCATCGATGTAGAGGGCCACCACCACGTACTCGCGGCGCAGGATATCCAGCACACGGGGGGCGCCCCACACGTTGGCCTCCATCTCGCGGCAGTTCACGCAGCCATGCCCAGTGAAGTCGATGAACAGCGGCTTGTGCTGCTCCTTGGCGCAGCGCATGGCTTGATCAAAATCGAAGTAGCCCTGTAGCCCATGGGGTAGGTGCAGGAAGTCGGCGTATTTGGGCTGCTCGCACAGGGACGAGGCGTTTTGCGCCGAAGCCCCATGGGGTGTGGCGGGGGCGTTCTCGCGCACTATGCGCATGAGGTCGAAGTCGAGCGTCTGCTGCGGGGGGAGGTAGCCGCTGAGCGCCTTGAGGGGTGCGCCCCACATGCCCGGCAGCATGTACACCACGAAGCTGAACGAGGCGATGGCCAGCGCTAGGCGTGTTACGCCGATATGGGGCAGGTTGGAGTCGTGCTTAAACTTGAGCTTGCCCAGCAGGTACAGGCCCAGCAGCGAGAAGCACACAATCCATACGGCTAGGTACACCTCGCGGTCGAGCAGCCCCCAGTGGTAAACCTGGTCGGCCACGCCTAGGAACTTGAACCCCAGCGCCACCTCAATGAAGCCCAGCACCACCTTCACGCTGTTGAGCCACCCGCCCGACTTGGGCAGGTTCTTGAGCCACGAGGGGAAAAAGGCCAGCAACGTGAACGGTAGCGCGAAGGCCGCCGAGAAGGCCAGCATGGAGATGATGGGCTCCCATATCTCGCCCTGCGTCGATTTCACCACTATGGAGCCCACGATGGGCCCCGTGCACGAGAACGACACCAGCACCAGCGTGAGCGCCATGAAGAACGAGCCCATGATGCCCCCCTTATCGGCCTTGGAGTCGGCCTTGTTTACCAAGCTGCTGGGGAGCACAATCTCGAAAGCCCCGAAAAATGAGGCAGCAAATACCATGAATATCAGGAAGAACAGGATGTTGGGCAACCAGTGGGTGGATAGCCAATTGAAGATGTCTGCAGTAACCGACTCGCCTCCAAATATATACGTACCCAGTATGATAAGGGCTATGGGCAGCGTGTAGAGTGCTATGATGGACACCCCGAATACCGTGGCGTTGAACCGCGACTTTGCCCTGTTCTCAGAGCCCTTCAGGAAGAACGACACCGTCATGGGCACCATGGGGAATACGCACGGTGTGAGCAGCGCGGCGAATCCCCATAGTATAGCCTCTATGATGATGGCCCACAGCGACCCGCCACGATCCACAGGTGTGGGTGCTGGGCCGCTGTGGGGGGGCTCCTGTAATTGGGCTTGCGGCGCACTGTCGGTGGGGGCCTGCGTGGCCTCGGAGGCGGGTGGGGTGGGGGGGGCGGTTTGGCCCACTGGCGCGGCTGCGGCCAGGCCCACCCTCAGCTCCTTCTCTAGGAACACGCATTTGTCGTTGAAGCACACCTGGTACTCCACGGCCACCAATGCCTCGGCCCGCTCGGCGGTTAGCTCCACCACCTGGGCGAAGGAGGCCGAGCCCTCGAAGAACTCCAGATCGAGGTCGAACACCTCATCATGGGCCTTGTGGGGCTTGGTGCGCAGCACCAGTGGGCCCACAGTCCGGTAGCCCTTGGCATCGAAGCTGAACGTGGTGGGCAGCGGGCCGCCCTCGGGCAGCTGGGTGGAGTACAGATGCCAACCGCGCTCGATGGTGGCATCGATTACGATTTCTATCCTATTGGAACCTAGGTGATTGGCCCTAATGTCCCACTGCACGGGGTCATCAATTTGGGCCTGCATGGCGAACGTTGGGACTAGCATCAGCAGGATGCTCAGCGCCCGTCTGGTCATAGAGGACATGTGGTGTTGTGTTATTGTTTGAAAATCAAATGTTCACGCTCATTTGTGGGGCTAGAAGTTCCACCTCTGCTCTACTTGCGCTATCCTGGTGAGAATCAGCTCTTTATGGTCTTGTTCTAGGCGTATGCTCTGCTGGGTTTTGCGGTTAAGGGAGGCCAGCTCGTAGGCCAGCACCAGCAGGCCCACCAGCAGGAATGCGGCCAGCCCCATCCAGTCGAAGGGCTTTGTGGGCACCAGCTGGAGGTCGTGCAGCTCGGTGCCCACGAATAGGGCTATGAATAGAAAGCACCACAGCACGGGGGCCAAGGCCCTGCGGCGTACACGCCGGGCCGCGTCCACGGGGTTGTCGTAGCTGGCCACGAGCTTGAGCATACCATCGAGCAGGGCCTTCTTCTCGTTGGCCATCTTTAGCCTGTCGAATG
>JAFTDN010000079.1 GCA_017454165.1 Bacteroidales bacterium
CATGGTGGCCATCTTCACCCTTTCCAACTACTACCACAGGGGGCGGCTGTTCGTTACGGCATCCATGGTATACCTGGCCTACGCAGCCCTCTACCTAGGCTTCATCACCATACAGGAGGGGACCCCTTTAGCCGCCAACCCCTACATGTTCCTATGGTTTCTGGTGAATGCGCTGCTGCTGCTGGCCTCGTTCCAGCTGGTGTACGTGCTCGAGAAGCTGTTCGGCTTCCTCTCCGATGCCACGCTCGTGGAGCTGAGCGACACCAACATGGAGCTGCTGCGCAAGCTGGCCGAAACCGCCCCGGGCACATTCCAGCACTCGCTGCAGGTGGCCAATCTGTCCCAGTCCGCCGCCTACAGCGTAGGGGCCAACCCATTGCTGGTACGCGTAGGTGCGCTCTACCACGACATCGGCAAGATGTCGAACCCGCTATTCTACACCGAAAACCAGCCCAGCGGCATCAACCCCCACGATGAACTTACGCCCGATGAGAGCGTGCGCATCATCATAGACCACGTAACCGAGGGCGTGAGCGTGGCCCGTAGGGCCGGCCTCCCCGAGGCCATAGTGCAGTTCGTACAATCGCACCACGGTACGCTGACGGCCCGCTACTTCTGGCACAAGTACCAGCAGCTGCACCCCGAGGCCACCGAGGCCGACCAGCTGCGCTTCACCTACCCTGGGCCTCCGCCAGCAACCAAGGAGCAGGCCATCGTGATGATGGCCGACTCCATCGAGGCCGCCTCGCGCAGCCTGAAGGACATCAACCAGCAGGCCATCGATGCGCTGGTCGATACCATCGTGGGGCATCAGCTCAACGGTGGGCAGTTCCTCGATGTCGACCTCACGTTCAAGGACGTCAGCCGTATCAAGGCCGACTTCAAGCGCAAGCTGGCCAACATCTACCATGCTCGCATCGCCTATCCCGTCATGCGGCCCGCCACACCTAAAAACCTGCCCTCATCATGATTGACCTTGCCCCTGGACTTGCCTACACGGTCACCGAAACGGTATCCCCCAGCAACGTGGCCGCGACCATAGGCTCAGGCCTGCTCGAGGTGTACGCCACGCCCGCCATGGTAGCCCTCATGGAGCGGGCGGCCATGCTCGCCGTGCAACCCTTGCTCCCGCATGGTGTCGGGACGGTGGGCACCGCCATCAACGTAGAGCACACCCGCGCCACGCCCATAGGAGCGCAGGTTCAGGCCCAGGCCGTGCTGGTGGCCGCCGATGCCCGCCGGCTCGAGTTCGAGGTGCTGGCCTCCGATGCCAAGGGGCCGATAGGCAGGGGGACCCACGTTAGGTATATCATCGATAACGATAGATTCATGAACAAGGTGCTGGACCGCTAGCCTTAGGCCATCGTACTCCCAGCGCCGATTACTCTCAGAATATGCTAGATACCACCAACCTGATATGCCCAGAGCACTACCTTCAGCGTGAGCTCTCCGTGCGATCCTACGAGGTCGATTTTCACCGAGAGCTGCGTCTGCCCGCCCTGTTCAACCACTTGCAGGAGATTGCCTGGGAGCAGGTGGAGGGCATGGGCTGGGGATGGCAAACCCTACAGCAGCAGGGCTGCCTGTGGGTGCTCTCGCGCATCGAGCTAGAGGTGCACCGCATGCCCCGCTGGACCGAAGTCGTGACCCTGACCACCTGGCCCCGTGGGGTCGATGGCCTATTCGCCCTGCGCGATTTCGAACTGCATGGCCACAGCGGTGAGCTGCTGGCCGCCGCCACCAGCAGCTGGCTTGTGCTCAATGCCTCCACCCATAGGCCCATGCGCATCGCGCAGTGGTTCGAGGGGCGCGCATTCGCTGGCTACTCCGCCCTAGGGCATTTGGCCCCCAAGCTCAGTCCCCCAACCACGCCCCCCGACACCGAGCTGCTGCACCCAGTACGCGTGGGCGACATCGACATGAACCAGCACGTGAACAACGTGCGCTACATCGACCTGGCCTGCGACATGATGCCGCACGAGCATTGGGTGCGCTTCACGCCTAGGCACCTCGCCGTAAACTTCAACGCCGAGGGGCCCATCGGCGATACTCTCGGGCTGAGGTGCCACGCCCCTGCGCCCCATGAGCACTCGGTGAGCATCAGCCGCCTCTCCGATGGCAAGAACGCCTGTACGCTCCGTTTTGGATGGGCCGAGCGGCTATAACCTCACTACCCGCTGATAGGCCAGGCGCTCATCGCCATTGGTCAGGTAGATGATGCCACGGTACGAAAAGCCGTAGCGCAGTAGCTTGCGCTGCATGATGCGGTTGTCGCGGTGCGTGTCCACCCGCATGTTGCCCGACACGCCGAAGGCGTAGCCCATGGCCGCATCGAATATGCCGTGGGCGCTGGGCAGGCTGGCCAGCCGGTGCATCACGTGGTAGGGCGCGGCATCATGGAGCCACTGGCCCCCGTGGATGCGGGCGTAGGTGGGGTCGGGGCCAGCGAGCAGGGCGAAGTAGCCCGCCAGCGCGCCGTTGGTCAGGCAGACGTGCCCATGCCCGCGCTCGATGTCGGCGGCGATGATCGCCTCAGAGGGATAGCCATTGGTCCATTGTCTCAGATTGCCATCGGCCCGCATGATGCCCCGTGCGGCATCCACCACCCGCATGATGGCCACCAGCTCGGAGCTGTGCGCGGGGCGCACGGTGGGGGAGGGCGTCATGGCTGTAGGAAAATGCTGCTGGGGTACTCTACGTGGCTCAGGTATAGCCCCTGGGCTGGGGCCGATGCGCCCGCCACGGCGCGGCTGTGCGCGGTGATGATTGCCTCGAAGCCCTCCGTGTCGAGCTTGCCGCGCCCCACCTCCATCAGCGTACCCACGATGGCCCGCACCATGTTGCGCAGGAACCGGTTGGCTCTTATGGTGAACACCAGCTGATTGGGGTTGGTCTGGTGCCATTGGGCCCGCATCACGGTGCAGAGGTTGGTGCGGGTGTCGGAGCCCAGCCGGCTGAAGCTCGTGAAGTCGTTGTGGCGCAGCAGCTGGTCGGCGGCCCGCTGCATGGCGGGTACATCGAGCGGGGCGGTGTAATGCCACGACAGGGGCTGGGCGAAGGGGTTCTTGCGTCGACTCACCACGTAGTCGTACTCGCGCCACAGCGCGTCGAACCGGGCGTTGGCCGTGCCGGCCACGGGCACTATGCGTTCCACGGCGATGTCGAGCGGGAGCATGTGGTTGAGGCTGTGCAGGAACTGCTGGTCGCGGTGCAGGTCGGCGCGCTCGGCATCGAAGTGGGCCACCAGCTGGCGGGCGTGCACCCCGGTGTCGGTGCGCCCGGCGCCCAGCACGGCGGTGGGGGTGCGGAGCAGTTTGGAAAGGGCCCCGTTCACCACGCCCTGCACGCTGGGCGCGTTGGCTTGCACCTGCCAGCCGTGGTAGGCTGTGCCCAAGTACGATAGGTATAAGAAATATCGGCTCATGCCCTGCAAAATTAGGCATTTTATTCTGTACTTTCGATGGGTTAAACACTATTAAATGTGGCTGGATGGGGAGCGTTGGCACGTGAAATGCTGTATATTTGCGGTGCAGGGTAGGCCGATTGCCCTATGCGCTAGCCCCTGCCAATGACCTGAATTTTAAAGGATAGCATACTATGGATGATAGCAGTGCGCTGAATATCAAGGAGCTGAATGAGCGCATTCGGCTCGAAAGCTCATTCGTGGACATCATCAACCTTGAGATGAACAAGGTAATCGTGGGGCAGCGCCACCTGGTGGAAGCGCTGCTGGTGGCCATGCTGGCTGATGGCCACATACTGCTTGAGGGGGTTCCTGGGCTGGCCAAGACGTTGGCCATCAATACGCTGTCGAAAATCGTGGACGTGAAGTTCAACCGCATTCAGTTCACCCCCGACCTGCTGCCCGCCGACCTGCTGGGAACGCTCATCTATAGCCCCAAGTCGGAGGAGTTCAACGTGAAGAAGGGCCCCATATTCTCGAACTTCATACTGGCCGATGAGATCAACCGCGCCCCGGCCAAGGTGCAGAGCGCCCTGCTCGAGGCCATGCAGGAGCGGCAGGTTACCATAGGCGAGAACACCTATAGGCTCGATGAGCCATTCATGGTGCTTGCCACGCAGAACCCCATAGAGCAGGAGGGCACCTATCCGTTGCCCGAGGCCCAGGTGGACCGCTTCATGCTCAAGGTGAAGATTTCATACCCCAAGCTAGAGGAGGAGCGGCAGATTATGCGCGAGAACCTCGCGCAAGCCTTCCCCCGGCCCGAGCGGGTGCTCAAGCCCGATGATATAGTGAAGGCCCGCAGCGTGGTGCGCGAGGTGTACATGGACGAGAAGATAGAGAAGTACATCCTCGACATCGTGTTCAGCACTCGATTCCCTGGACAGCACGGCCTGCAGCGCTTCGAGGGCATGATTGGCTACGGCGCCTCGCCGCGCGCCTCCATCAGCTTGGCCTTGGCCTCCAAGGCATTCGCGTTCATCAAGCGGCGTGGCTACGTCATCCCCGAGGACGTGCGCTCGGTGTGCCACGATGTGCTGCGCCACCGTGTGGGCCTTACCTACGAGGCCGAGGCCGAGAGCATCACCCCCGAGGACATCATCACCGAAATCCTGAACACCGTGGAGGTGCCGTAACCAGCCCCATGCACATCGTCATAATGGCCATAATGCTGCTTGGCTCTCCCGCCCCCATGGTGCTGGAGCAGTGCTACATAGGCACCCATAAAGACATGGTGCGCCAATTCGTACCGCAGGAGCAGCAGGGCTTCGTGTTCGACACCGAGGTGCAGGTGCGGCAGCGCAGCTTCATCAAGTTTGTGGATGCCGCGCAGGAGCAAACCATGCTCTTTGTGTTCGACAGCGAGGGGCTGTGCACCTGCGTGTCGCGGATGTACAACACCTGGCTCTACGATGACCTGCTGGGCGAGCTCAAGCGCCGCTACCGCTACGCTGGTACCGACCTCTGGTTCGATGACGCCCTGCAGCTAGAGATACGGCTGAAGCGCAACGACTGGTTCATCACCGTGGAGATGCGCCGCCGCCAGCCCGCGCCTGTGTAGCCCCATGCGAATGGGCCATAGAATTGCCGTTTTTAGTACACACACACCTTTGAGCTTTAGAACGATGGAAACCGCCGAGCTGCTGAAACGGGTTCGAAAAATAGAGATTAAGACCAAAGGACTGTCGCAGCACATATTTGCAGGGCAGTACCACAGCGCCTTCAAAGGGCGGGGCATGGCCTTTAGCGAGGTGCGCGAGTACCGCTACGGCGATGACATCCGCTCCATAGACTGGAACGTCACAGCCCGCTACAACAAGCCCCATGTGAAGATATTCGAGGAGGAGCGCGAGCTCACCGTCATGCTGCTGGTGGACGTGAGCGGGTCGGGGCAGTTCGGCTCACACACGCTCAAGCG
>JAFTDN010000080.1 GCA_017454165.1 Bacteroidales bacterium
GCCGTGGGTGCCAACCCACGATATGCGGTATGTGGTATGCGGTACGCGGTGTACACTCCCCACGTCATTACCTCCCACACATGGGGGAGCGGCGCAACCCATTTGGGCCGACCAAACAACGCCACACATCATCACTACACTCAAACATTTGATTTTAAATAACTTACCACAACAACGTACCTCCCTATATCACTATTTTTAGTGACATAAAAATCATTAGTTTTAAGTATTGCGAGCCGTAAAATTTCGCCCTACCTTTGCGGCGTGATTTCTTTCACCGAGAGCAGACCTCGTAAAAACGGGCGGCATTCAACCACAACCGAAAAGCCTTACGAGTAGGTTGGCACAAACAACAACCAAAAGCCGATGGGTCAGATGGCATATAACTTGACACCATGTACAAAATGAAACGCATAGTTATTATGGCAATGGCCCTAGCGGCCCTAGCCAGCTGCTCGAAGGAGCAGAGCGAGCTCAACTTCAGCGGCATCGAGGGCAAGGCCACCATCACCGGCCAGGTTACCTACAACGATGGCCACCGCAAGGATGGCGAAGGGTTTGTGTCTTCGACAAAGCCCGCAGCCAACATCCCCGTGATAGCCAAGGTGGATTACGACCAGTACAGCGGAGCCGCTGTGGGCACCAAGATTATTGAGGCCACCACCGATGCCGAGGGCAAATACACCCTCACCATCCCTTGCGGCCAAAAGGCTGTAAATGTTAATGTACAGCCCCGTGGGTTCACCGCTCCCTATTACATTCTATCGGGCAGCAACACCTCTGAGACCAAAGCCTTTTTCGAAGATGCTGAGAAAACAGTAAGCGTTGTGATGGGTGACACAAAAGTGGAGAATTTCTTCAACGTGACTAAAAAGAGCGAGGAACCAGTGATTTCGCGCAATATCGATATTTTTATCAAGGGCGACTTGATATTCAACAGGCAACCGGATCACAAAGAATATGGCTCTTCAACAACACAGGATGCCGATGCGGGAGTAAAGATGATTTTGACTCTTACAAACACCGACACTGGCGAGGAACTGGTGTACAACTTGGCCACAGGCTCAAATGGAACTATTTCGCTGAATGCTAAGCTATTCGATAGCTGGAAGTTAACCGATGTGGGAGGAAAGCTTGAAGTGCTCCCCTATGTAACCTCCTACAAAAACACCAGCGATGAAACTATAAACGGGTACTATGAGATGGCGTCCCCCCATACTTTTACATTGACTCCTGCCGCCACAATAAACGGTGTAGGCCAAAATATCGGCAAGCCAGCTATGGATTTTAACAAGATCTAACCCACCATAGGAGGAACTAGACAATGAAAATGAACAAGATAGCAGCAGCGGTGCTGGCTATGGGCCTTG
The DNA here is from genome assembly GCA_017454165.1 of Bacteroidales bacterium. Lineage (GTDB taxonomy): Bacteria > Bacteroidota > Bacteroidia > Bacteroidales > Tenuifilaceae > RGIG6076. The sequence goes on from JAFTDN010000080.1 coordinate 1,371, forward strand.
CGCTACCCGCCTTTGCTCAGGAGCAGGGCAGCAGCAGCGGCAAGGAGACCCCCGCCCAGCGCGCCGAGCGCGACTACTCGTCGTGGCTCCCCTCGGCTGGTGAATTCTCCATAGGTTTCGGCCTCGACCCCCTGAGCACCTGGGTGGGCCAGCTCTTCAATGGCCACAACTCGGGTAACGCACTGGGCAAGCTCCACGGCGACCCCATGACCGGCACCCCCACCATTGGCATCATGGGCTCGTACCAGCTCAGCTCGCAGCTGGGCGTTAAGGTGAACATGGGCTTCAACAACACCCGCCTTGCGCTCCAGGAGTACCAGCTCGACGATGCCCTGCTCTTCGCCAACCCGCTGAGCGAGGCCCGCATAGCCGACCACATGGTGCATCAGTCGAAGCTCATGAGCTTTGCCCTAGGAGCCGACTACCGCATAGGCGGCAAGCACGCCGTGCAGGCAGTGCTGGGCGCGGGGTTGATATATGCCCGCAAATCTGATGCATACAAGCTCAACTACGGCAATGCCATCACCGAGGCCAATCAGGCCCCCAGCTCCACCGACTTCAGCCCCATCGTGACGAACCTGAGCGGCCACCACAGCTTCATGCCCAATGCCCGACTGAAAGAGAAGGCCGAGGCCACCAACACCTTTGGTCTCTATGGCAGCGTGGGCGTGGAGTGGTTCTTCGTGCCCAAGGTGTGCCTAGGTGCCAATGTGAACATCCAGCTCACCAACGAGCGCCAAAGCCGTAGCTTCGAGACCTGGGAGGGATGTAATGTGGACACCCAGAAGCTGGAGGAGGCCCACACCGACTTGGGCACCTCCACGGGCAACCTCACCACCTTTGCCACCAGCCACTTGGGCTCCAACCTCTACATCTCGTTCTACTTCTAGGCCACAGCGCCGCAACATGTGTAAAAATGGCGAACCCGCATGGGTTCGCCATTTTTACATCATCATCATCCGCCCGCGTCATGGCAAGACAGGCGGGGGTTGCACCCCCGCCTGCTGTCTATCGCCCCGCTGGGGCGGCATGTCGAGCAGCGTTGGCTGCGCGTAGCCCCAGAGGGGCGTAGGAATACAGCCGTGGGTGCCAACCCACGGTATGTGGTATACGGTACGCGGTATACGGCGTACAAACCCCACAGCGGGGGCATTGGGGGGCGCGTCATTGCGAGTCAGGCGGGGGTTGACACCCCCGCCTGCTGTCTATCGCCCCGCTGGGGCGGCATGTCGGGCAACGTTGGCTGCACGTAGCCCCAGAGGGGTGTAGGAATACAGCCGTGGGTGCCAACCCACGGTATGCGGTATGTGGTATACGGTACGCGGTACGCGGCGTACACCCCCCACGGAGTGGGGCATTGGGGCAGGGTTACGGCTGGTCGCATTGTGCGCTGGGGCTATCACGTCCATGCCACAGGGCAACGATACCATCGCAACCGCGAAGGTGCCGCCGCAAAGGAGATGGGGCTTCGACAAGCTCAGCCCCCGCGCAATAGGTTCCACAACAACTCTCGCCGCAGGCTCAGCCCCTGCGCTAGAGAACCATCCCACGTGTTGGGCGCAGAAGCAGCGCGGAGCGCTGCAACATACGCTGCCCAGGGCATCGCCCTGGGCAGGCCATACGCGATGGCAATGCAGCCTGTAGGGCTGCAACATCGGCACCCCTACCGCAATAGCGCGTCAGCCGCAGCGGGAGAGCTGGGCCATCGAACCCTACCTCTTATACCGCAGCCACTTCCAAATCTCCTGCAGTGACGCCTTCTTGCCGTACATCAGTATGCCCACGCGGTATATCTTAGCGGCCACATAGGTGCAGCCCACAAAGGTGAGCACCAGCAGCGCGCCCGAGAGCAACAGCTCCCACGTGGGCACCCCGAAAGGTATGCGGGCCAGCATTACTATGGGCGATGTGAACGGAATCATGGAGCACCACTGCACCAGCGGGCTGTCGGGTGACTTCATGGTAAAAAGCATCACCATCAGGCCCAGCACCATAGGGATGGTCAGGGGGAGCACTAGCTGCTGGGTGTCGGCCTCGTTCTCCACTGCCGAACCCGCCGCTGCGAACAGCGCAGCGTAGAGCAGGTAGCCAAATAGGAAGAAGAACACGAAGCTGCCTATGATGAGGCCGAAGTCGAGGTTGCGTATGGCCTCCAGCATCTCGTTGGCGGGCTGGGCAGCCACATCGGTCACCCCCTCGATGCCCGATGAGGACATCATCTGGGCGGCGGCATCGGCCCCCAGCAGGTTCATGGCCGTGGAGGAGAGCAGCAGGGTGAGCACCACCCAGGCCGCTATCTGCACCAGGCTCACCGAGGCTATGCCCAGTATCTTGCCCATCATCAGGTTGAACGGCTTGATGGACGAGATGATGACCTCCACCACGCGGTCGTGCTTCTCCTCTATCACGCCCTGCATCACCATGTTGCCGGTGAGCAGCACCATCATGTAGATGATGAATCCCATGACGTAGGCCACGCCCATGGCCACCATGGTGCTGCTGCGCTTCTCCACGCCTTGGCTGTCGATGTTGATGGTGGCGCAACGCAGCTTGGTCTTCACGCTGGCCATTATCTGGTCGAGGTTGTCTATTTGGTATGCACTCAGCTTACGGCCCTCCACCTCCTTCTCCATGGTGCTCTCCACCATGGTGAGCAGGGTTACAGGGGGCTGCCTACGGGCGTACATGGTGAGCTGCGGGTTGGGGTTGCCGGCCACGCTGTCGATTACCAGCAGGCCGTAGTAGCCAGCCTTGTCGAACGTGGTCTTGAGCTCATCAACGGGGGTGTCGTGCACGTAGCTAAAGCGCAACGTGGGCGATGACCTCAGCACGCTGTCGTAGGCCGCCGTGAGGTCGGCCACGGCGATGTGACGCAGCTGCTCATCGTCGCGCTGCATGAGGTAGGCGGGCAACACCATAAGCCCCGCAAACAGCACGGGGGTGAGCAGGGTGATGATGATAAACGATTTTTTGCGCACCCTGACGTTGAACTCGCGCTGTAGTATAAGGAAAATCTGCTTCATGGCTCTATTGGGCTATGCTGTTTTGATGCCGTGGGCCTGATTGTAGTCCTTCACGGCGGTTATGAATATGTCGTTCATGCTGGCCACCAGCGGGTTGAGTGCCACCACCTCCATCAGCGGCATCAGCTGCTGCAGCAGGGCATTGGTGCTGTCGAGGGCCGAGCGCAGGTGGAGCACGGGGGTGGTGCCATCGGTGTGGTGGGCCATGAGCTCGATGCCCGAGCCGGGCTGCTGCAGCGTCTGCGCTATGCGCTCGTAGCTCCCCCTGTAGGCCACGCTGTACACGTTGCTACCATGGGTGCGGCGCACCTCGTCTATGGGCCCGCTGAGGATGCTCCGCGACTTGTTGATGAGCGTGATGTGGTCGCACATCTCCTCCACCGAGGCCATGTTGTGGGTGGAGAATATGATGGTGGTGCCGTTCTTCCGCAGCTCCATAATCTCATCGCGGATGAGCTGGGCATTTATGGGGTCGAACCCGCTGAATGGCTCATCGAATATGAGCAGCTCGGGCTCGTGTATCACAGTTACCATGAACTGCACTTTCTGGGCCATGCCCTTGGAGAGCTCCTCCACGCGCTTGTCCCACCAGCCCTGAATGCCGAACTTCTCAAACCAATGGCGTAGCCGTTTGATGGCAGTGGCGCGATCTAGCCCTTTGAGCTGGGCTAGGAATAGGGCCTGCTCGCCTACCTTCATCTTGCGGTACAGGCCGCGCTCCTCGGGCAGGTAGCCTATGCGATATATATCACTACTGCTCAGCGGCTTGCCATCGAATAGCACCTCCCCACTATCGGGGCCGGTAATCTGGTTGATGATGCGTATGAGGGTGGTTTTGCCCGCCCCGTTGGGCCCCAGCAGCCCGTAGATACTGCCCTGAGGCACGGCTACCGATAAATCGGTGAGGGCCTGGTAGTTGCCATAGCGCTTCTCGAGGCCGTGGGTTTCGAGTAGGTTCATGAATTTGGGGGTTTATATTATTTGCTTACCTTCATTAGACGCATCATGGGGTCGATTTACTACAGGGGCTAATCGTAGAATATCCACGAGAAGCCAAACTTGAATCCCTTCCGTCGTGCGGGATGCCTGTAGGCCACAAAGTAGTTGTTCTCGCCCAGCAAGCCCTCGTTCAGATGCTCGTACTTAAGGAATATGAGCGCCGACTTCCACTTCATGTTCAAGAACACATCGAGGAACGGGTAGCTGCCCACTCTGCCCTCACGCTGGTTGTAGAACTGCGCAGTGGCGGGCATGTAGGCATCGGCGTAGTAGGCCGAGGTGAGCTGCACGCTGCCGCCCAACTGGGCCGTGAGCACGCCCTTCACCAGGTCGTGCTGCACGAACAGCGAGCTGTACAGCGCCAGCTCGGGCAGGCTCAGCACGCGCTCATTGGAGTTCTTCTGCCACTGCAGCCTGTTTATCAGGCACACTGGCCCCAGCCTCAGGTGGTTGCGGATGTAGGCCGAGGTGATGGTAACCCCATCGCCCGCCTGCGCGGGCCGCGCCAGACTGTCGAAGTGCAGGTAGTTGGCAATGTGGGCCAACCTGTAGCCCACCCAGGTGTTCCAGCGCTCGGCCCCGAATTCACCTGCCACGCTGAACGTTTGCTGCTTTCGGAAATCGTTATCCCATTTGAAATGGTTCGATGCGTAGTGCTGCATGAACACATCGGGCTCACAGTCCAGAATCTCGATCCGAGCCCGCACGTATGGCAGCTCGGTGGAGCGCCATGGCGACACGGTCATCTGCCCAAAAAGCTCCTTGTCGCCAGCGCGGAAACCATTCAGGTAGAGCTGGGCCGAGCCGCTATAGGTCAGGTAGTCGGAGTTGCTATACACTCCAACTCCCAAATAATTCGCGCTCAAACGTTTATCGGCACTTTTATACAAATACTGCGACACATCGAAATAGGCGTAACGCCCCGAGGTGTTGCCCACCCAAGCCCGCAGCCCTGGAATGCCAGGGTAACTGGCTATCTGGCTCACCTCCACCAAGGCCACGGCGTTCCATAGTCGCATCGAGGCCGTATCGTGTGAGGCCGAGGGGTGTATGTAGCTATGCTGGTAAAAGGCCGCATCGCCCTCTCCATCGGTATACAGGTAGCGGTAGCGTTCGTGCTCCAACAGCACCCTACCCGTAATGATGGGCTTCACCAGCACCAAAGAGTCGGCCCCTGAGTCCGATTTCAGCCGTGTGCGCTTCTCCACGAAGTGAAATCCACCCATAAGCGAGAACCCATGGTGCCTAATCTCCGCGCTGGCCCCCGTGAGGTTCATGGGCACCAATCGGGCATCGAGCACCGTATCGCGGATGTAGAACTCATCCTGCACACCGCCATTGTACTGATTCTTAATAGTGGTGGTGGATACAGTGAGCTGACCCAGCAGACGGTTTTTATAGTAGCTCACAAAGCCCGAGAAGGCGTTGTCGCGGGTGAGCTGATGCGCATACATGCCCTTGGTGTTGTAGTAATCGTAGTCCAACCCGAAGTTCAAATGGGGATTCACGTTCTGCGTATGCTGAACGCCCAAGGTGAGATCAGCCTGGCTCGACCGACCGCCCATGCTGTACGTCAGCAGAGTGTGCGGGCTGCGCACATGCATGTGGCTGCGCCCGAAGCCCCCTTTTTGATAGGGCTCAAAGCTACGCATGAACAGGAAGCTACCATACCTCGGCCGGGCCAAAAAATCGGTGCTCTGCAATGGGCCACCCAGGTTGCCCGTGCTCGTGTAGGGGGTGAGCTCCTTTTGGTGAGCCATATTCATATGCGGCTGTAGCAGCAGGGTGTCAAATGGGAGCACCTCCTCATAGCTGAACGTCCGCCTATCGATTCGCCAGGCGAAAGCCCCGCGCCGCACATCTCTGACACGTAGTAGATCGAGAATGGTGGAGTTGTACACCGAGGTGTCCTCATCGGCGGAGGTGGGGGGCGGGGGCAGCGCAGAGGAATCGGCAATGGCAGCTGCCGTGGGATCCATGGGGTCGAGCATCCGCACCAAGGTGTCGGGGAGCACTGCGCCCAAGGTGTCGGGGGCCTGCGCCCTCAGCACCAGAGTCTGCACAACCAGTGCCAACGCGGTAATGGTCAATATGATAGCAACCTGCTTCAAGTGCGCTTTTTTTGAGCCTGCAAATATACACAAAATCTGCCTCTCGCCCCGCTCGCTGCAGAAGGTTGCCGGAGGGGCCAAAAAAAAGAGGGGCCCGGGGTCCAACCTCGGTGGGTGGAACTCCCGGGCCCCCTGTGGGGGCGGGCGGCGACCTGCTCTCCCGCTTTCGCAGTACCATCGGCGCTGGCGGGCTTAACTGCCCTGTTCGGAATGGGAAGGGGTGATCCC
>JAFTDN010000081.1 GCA_017454165.1 Bacteroidales bacterium
CACGTGGAGGTGATTCTGGGCGCACGTAATGCTAACCTGCTCATACTCAGAAACGAACTGCAACGCAGCTGCAACGCCCTGCACCTCACCACCGACGACGGCTCGGCGGGTCGCAAGGGGCTGGTTACCGACATGCTTAACGAGCTGGTAGCCAGCGGCAACCGCTACACGCACGTAATTACCATTGGCCCCATGGTGATGATGAAATTCGTGGCCCGCGCAGCTAAGGCGCTGGGGCTACCCGCCATTGCCAGCCTCAACACGCTGATGGTGGATGGCACGGGCATGTGCGGAGCCTGCCGCGTAACCGTGGGCGGGCAAACCCGCTTCACCTGCGTAGATGGGCCCGAGTTCGATGCCCATCAGGTGGATTTCGACGAGGCGCTCCGCCGTCTATCAATGTACAAAACCCAAGAGGGCCAACGCCTGCGCGAAGCCGAGCAGCGTGGTCATATCTGCAAAATAGGGAGGAACAGCTAACCATGGCCATCAACAACCATCCCCGTGTGCCTGTGCGCGAACAGGCCGCCAATAGCCGCCGCAGCAACTTCGAAGAGGTGTGCCACGGCTATAATTTGGAAGAGGCTCAGGTCGAAGCGCAACGCTGCCTCGAATGCAAGAACCCGCGCTGCGTGGCCGCATGCCCCGTGAGCATCGACATTCCAGCGTTTATTGGCCAAATGAAACTGGGCAACATAGCCGAGGCCGCTGCCATAATTGCCCACGACTCGTGCCTACCCGCAGTGTGCGGGCGCGTATGCCCACAGGAGACGCAGTGCGAGGGCTCGTGCGTTCGCGGCATAAAGGCCGAACCTGTGGCCATAGGCAAGCTGGAGCGCTTTGTGGCCGACACAGCCCCCCACTCCCCCGCCCCAGCCGCGACCAAGCAGTCGCAGCGCGTAGCCATAATAGGCTCAGGGCCAGCAGGTTTATCCTGCGCATCAGATTTGGCCAAATGGGGCTACGGCGTAACGGTGTTCGATGCGCTGCACGTGATGGGCGGCGTGCTGCAATACGGCATCCCCGAGTTCCGCCTGCCCAAAAGCATCGTGCAGCGCGAGCTCAACGCGCTGCAAGCGCAGGGAGTACGCTTCGAACCCAACGTGGTGGTGGGGCGCACCATATCCATAGACCAGCTGCTCGACACCGAGGGATACTCCGCCGTGTTTGTGGGTTCTGGAGCCGGACTGCCCAAATTCATGGGCATCGATGGTGAGAACCTCAACGGCGTGGTATCGGCCAACGAGTTCCTGACCCGCGAGAACCTGATGCGCGCCTTCGACCCCGAGCACGACACGCCTGTATTCGTGGGTAGCCGCGTGGCTGTGGTGGGCGGCGGCAACGTGGCCATGGATGCGGCCCGCTGCGCCATACGCCTGGGCGCAGAGGTGCATCTGGTGTACCGCCGCTCCGAGGCCGAGCTGCCCGCCCGCGTGGAGGAGGTGCACCACGCCCGCGAGGAGGGCCTGCTGTTCGACATGCTCACCAACCCCGTACAGGTGCTGGGCAACGAGCAGGGCTGGGTGCGCGGTCTGCGTTGCGTGCGCATGGGGCTAGGCGAACCCGATGCCAGCGGTCGTCGCCGCCCCGTGGAAATACCCGGCTCGGAGTTCGACCTCGACACCGACATGGTGATTATGGCGTTAGGAACATCGCCCAACCCACTGATAGCCAGCACCACACCAGGGCTAAACACCGAGCGCTGGGGCGGCATAAC
>JAFTDN010000082.1 GCA_017454165.1 Bacteroidales bacterium
CTGATGAGGGCATCGAGGTTCGATATGACCAGCAGCTCATCACGGAGCTGCAGCTTGCGGGCGAGCGATACCACGTGGGGGTAGCGGGAGGCCCACTGCTCCAAGGTGGCCTGCTCGTGGCTCCCTCCCCCCAGCAGGAATATGCGGTAGGCCCCATCGTTGGCCAGCTTCTGCACCAGCTTCTCCATGAGGTGAAGGGGGTATATTTTGCCCTGGTGTTTGGCGAACGGGGCTACGCCCACCCAAATTTGCTGCTTCGAGCCTGTGTGCTGCAGTACGTGGGGCGGTAGCTGGGCTCGATGGTACAGGCCGTTGAAGCTGCTGCCTATAGCAATGCCCAGCTGTGCGAATGTTTGCGCGTAGCGCTCAAAAGTGGAGACGAGCGGCTGTAAGCGTTTCTGCTTGAGGCTGATGAGCTTGCGTTTTTCGCTGCGGCCTTTATCTATTTTTACGCATCGCACTCCGCATAGGGTGAAGCCGATGCGCAGCAACTTGCTGCGTATCACATCGTGAAGATCCACCAGGGCGGAGAAAGGGCCCGCAGCCCGTAGCTCTCGAAATAGGCGTAGCAGGCCCCGTAGCCCTCTGTGGCGGCCTTTTAGGTCGGCCACAAACAGCTGCACCCTAGGCAGGTCGGCCACCATATCGCGGGCGAAGGCCTGCGATAGCAGCACCACCTGCATGTTGCTATGGTTGTAGGCTATGTCCCATAGGGCGGGTACGGTCATGGCCACATCGCCAATTGCGCTCATGCGCACCACCAACAGGCGTTGCTGCGGGGGGGTATCATCGCTGTTTGGCATATAGCACGGGGTTGAGTGCTGGGTCGTTGTACATCTTCATCTGCCGGTACACTTTCATGTACTTGTGGCCCAGCTCAATGTCGTTGAGCAGCTGGTCGATGGCCGTCGAGAGGTCGCGCTGCTGCTCGAGCAGCACCTGTAGCTTGGTCTGGCATCGGGCCGTGTGGTCGGGGGCGGCATCGGTGCGGTTGGCCTCCTGCTGCATGTGGTAAATCTTCAGGGCGAGGATGGACAGGCGGTCGATGGCCCAGGCCGGGCTCTCGGTGTTGATGGTAGCATTGGGGCTGGTGCTCACGTGAGCGTACTTTTCGAGGAAGTAGCTGTCGATGCGCTCCACGAGGTCGGTGCGTTCCTGGTTCGAGGTATCGATCCGGCGCTTGATTTTCAGAGCCTCAATGGGGTCGATGTTGGGGTCGCGGATGATGTCTTCGAGATGCCACTGCACGGCATCGATCCAGTTCTTCATGAATAGGTCATGCTCGATGGTTCCATGTTCAAAAGGTACGGAGGGCACGGCATCTACGCTATCCATGGTGTGGTAGTGCTCGGTGCAGCTGGCGAAAATTTTGTTGCAGGTATTGCTGAAGCTCATGTCCGTTTGTATATTTTGTTGCAAATATATACCTATTGATTGTTTAGCGCAAATTTATTGGCACTAGTCGGAGCTTACCAGCTTGAACAGCTTATCGGCGCGGCGCACGGTGGTGGGCACTTTTATGGTGCACGACGCCCCCTGCGGGCAGGCGGTGGCGGGCTGGTCATTGATCATGAGGCTGTCCACAGTGGCCTCCATCACGCCAGTGGTGGGGCCTATGACGAGCACCCGGTCGCCCAAAGCCAGCGGGGCAGCCTCTATGTCCATCTCGGCCACGCCCACCCTGGCGAAGTAGTTGGACACCTTGCCCACGTACAGCTTGCGCTCGATGGCGGTGTTGCCGTAGGCGGAGCTCCATTCGCCGAGCCTGCGTCCTAGGTAGTACCCGTCCCAGAACCCTCGGTTGAACACCGCACTCAGGCGCTGCGTCCACTGCTCCACGCGCTGGGGGGTGTAGGTGCCATTGGCGATGGCCTGCACGGCCTCGCTGTAGCATTGTGTTACGGTTTTTACGTACTCCGGCCCCCGAGCGCGGCCCTCTATTTTGAGCACCCGCACACCGGCAGCCAGCAACTTATCGATGAAGGCTATGGTGCACAGATCCTTGGGCGACATGATGTATTCGTTGTCGATGTGGAGCTGGTCGCCGGTTTCGTTGTCGGTGACGGTGTATGAGCGGCGGCATATTTGCACACACGCTCCCCTGTTGGCCGAGCGGTTGGCCCCATGCAGGCTTAGGTAGCACTTGCCCGATATGGCCATGCACAGCGCCCCGTGGGCGAACATCTCTATTTTGACGGGCCTCCCCGATGGTCCGATGATTGGGCGCTGCGCAATAGCATCGGCTATCTGACGCACCTGCTCGAGGCTCAGCTCGCGGGCAAGCACGGCCACATCGGCCCACTGGGCGTAGAAGGCGAGGGCCTCGGCATTGCTGATGTTGAGCTGGGTGGACAGGTGCACCTCAAGGCCGCAGCTATGGGCCTTGAGCATGGCCGCTTGGTCCGACACGATTACCGCGCTGATACCGGCCTGCGCGGCCTGCTCCATGATGCGATGCATGGCGGGCAGGTCGCCATCATAGAGCACGGTGTTCACGGTGAGATACGAGCGCAGGTCGTGCTGGCGGCACAGCTGGGCCACGCGGGGGAGGTCATCGGGGGCAAAGTTCACGGTCGACTTGGCCCTCATGTTGAGCTCGCCCACGCCGAAGTATACGGCGTTCGCGCCGCCCTGTATGGCGGCCATCAACGCCTCGAAGCTGCCGGCGGGGGCCATCACCTCCACCTCCGAGGGGGCAATGCTGGTTGCAGATGCATTCATGACCTACGTGTTGATTGCGAGGCGGCGGGGCTCACCGTTATGGTGAGGTTGGGCAGCTCCACGGTATCGCCAGGGCGAATCTTGGCGCGTTTGCGCACCTCCTCCTGGCCGTTGAGGCGCACTAGGCCCATTTCTACCATTCGGTGGGCCTCGCCGCCCGAGGCCACGGCGTTGCATAGCTTCAGCAGCTGGTCGAGCTGGATGTACTCCTGGTCGATGCTGACGGTCATCTGGTTGGGCATGGGCTTTGTGGGTGTTGGGCCTGCGGGCTTGGTGCGTTGGGCTGGAATCAACCCTTCAGGCATTTGCAGCGGCAAATGCGCTCGCAACGTTGCGGATGGGCCTGTAGCTCGGCCTGGCGCTGGGCCTCAGCGGCCTTCTCGGCCTGACGGTGGGCGAGCCATTGCTGCTCTATTTCGGGGGTGGTGTGCCAGCGGTCGTGCATCCACACCCACTGCTCTGGGGCCTCGCGCACAAAGCGCTCCATGGCCGCGGTGTACTTGATGGTGTTGGTGCGCAGGTCGTTGTCGAGGTTGCCTGTGCGCGTGGTCTCAATGGCGGGGTACATGCGGAACTCGTAGCGGTTGTCGGGCTGCCGGATGAGGTGCACGGGGATTACGCTGGCCTGGGTGTCGAGCGCGAGCCGCGCTGCGCCTATGGGGGTGAACGCCGTGCGCCCGAAAAATTCGATGTAGCATCCCTTCACGTGGGTGTCCTGATCAATCATGATGATGACGACCTCGCCCCGCCGTATGGCCTCTATCAGCTTTGGGTAGGCATTACCATCGCGGCTGATGTTTTTCATGCCCCTGCTTTGGCGGTATCCCACTATGATGTTGTTGATACGGGGGTTGGGCAGGGCCCTGCTCACGGCCAACGTTTCGTAGCCCATCACGGGGGGAAGTATTACGGCCAGCTCCCATGGGCCGCAGTGATTGAATAGGCATATCACGCCGTTGCCCTTGGCGTACTCGCGCTGTAGGTGCTCCTCGCCCACAAAGTCGATAAGCTTGGCGAACTGCTCGCGCTGGGTGTACTTCAGGGTGTGCACGTAATCGGTAAAATGCCAGGCCTGATTCACGAAGCAGCCCTTGGCTATGCCCTCCATCTCATCATTGCTTAGGGTGTCGCCGTATGCCAATCGTATGTTTTTCAGCATTTTGCTACGCATCTTGGGGGCCAGCCTGTAGATTAGTAGGGCCACTCTGCGATATAGCTTGAGGTTGAACCAGCGCGGGAATAGCCTTATTATGAATATGAAGCCCTTGATGAGGAGCACCAATAGGGGGTACTTGACACCCCTCCTAATCTTCTTCCACAACGTTTTGATGTCCACTGGGAGTGCTGTTTGTGCGTTTGTTGCTAGCCCTATACCGCCTCAGGTACAGGTAGATGAATGCCGCCAGCCCGCCAGCAATCAGCAGCAGGGTTTGCGACTCGTGCGATACGATGGCGAATAGCAGCCCATCGTCGTAGCTTATACCGTATATCCCCAACGAGATGGCTGTGATGATGTGGAACGCGCCGAAGCCGCCCTGCACTGGCACCACCATGCCGTAGGTGCCCACCACCATGATGAATAGGGCATCTATGGGGCCCAGGCCAGCGGTGATGGGGGTGGAGCGCAGCACGGCCCACGTCATACCCCAGTAGGCCGCCCATAGCAGCACCGTGAGTGCCAAGAATGCGGGCATCCGTCCGCTGCCAAATAGCGACCGCAGGCCATCGGCCATGCCCTGCCACAGCTGGCGCAGCTTGCCGCTGATGCGCTCGCCCAGCAGGTTGCGCCGCACGGCCAGCACCGCGCCCGCCACCACTACAGTGCCCACCACCGCCATGGTCACATAGGCCAACGCACTCACGGCCAGCAGCTTGTCGCGCAGGGGAAGGGCTATGCGCTCTATGATGAACGCCCCAAAGCGCTCGAAGCGCAGCGCCAGCACCAGCAGGGTGAGCAGCAGGGTGAGCAGCAGGTCGGAGGTGCGCTCCACCACCACAGTGCCCAGCAGGGCCTCGAATCGGGTGCCATCGGTCTTGCTGATGCTACCGCACTTGGCCACCTCGCCCAGGCGTGGGAAGGCTAGGTTGGTGAGGTAGCCCACAAACACAGCGCACAGCACATTGAGCAGCGGCAGCCGGTGGTCGATGGGTTCAATCAGTATGCGCCAGCGGATGGCCCTCACCGTGTGCGCCGCCAGCCCCACGAGCAGCGCCAGCCCCACCCAGCCGTAGTGCACCTGACGGAAGCCATCGCGCAGGTGCGCCAAATCGACCTTGCGGAAGGCCAGCACCAGCAGGGCTACGGCCAGCGCTATGAGCAATAACGAATTAACCCATCTCCTATTCGCGCTCATGGCATTCCGAGCTACACCAGCCTATTGGTGAGGGTGTCGGGGAACACAACGGTGGGCTCGAAGCGCTTGGCCTCCTCGAAGCTCATGGAGGCATACGACATGATTATTACCACATCGCCCACTGCGCATTTGCGGGCCGCAGGGCCGTTGAGGCACACCATACCGCTGCCCCGCTCGCCCTTTATTACGTAGGTCTCGAGGCGCTCGCCGTTGTTGATGTTCACCACCTGCACCTTCTCGTGAACAATCAGGTTGGCGGCCTCCATCAGAGCCTCATCGATGGTGATGCTCCCCACGTAGTTGAGGTTGGCCTGGGTGAGCGTTACGCGGTGTATCTTCGATTTTAGCACCTCTATATTCATGGCTACCAACTATTTATGCAAGCTGATTTATTTAAACATGATGTTGTCGATGAGGCGCACACCGCCAGCCTGCACGGCGATGCAGCCCACCACGTGCGGGGCATCGTCCCAGCTGGCTATGGGTTCGAGCGTCTGGGCGTTGGCCAAGGAGAAGTACTCCACCCGCAGCGGGCTCACTGCATTCACCTGCTGCACCACCCACTGCTCAGTTTGCTGAACCGTGCGCTGGGCCATCTGCAGCTGGGCCAACGCCATGGCATGGTGGATGGCCGGCGCGGCGGCGCGGGCCTCAGGCGTGAGCAGGGCATTGCGGCTGCTGAGGGCCAGCCCATCGGGCTCGCGCACGATGGGGCACTCCACTATCTGCACGTTGCAGCCCAGCATCTCCACCA
>JAFTDN010000083.1 GCA_017454165.1 Bacteroidales bacterium
CAGGATACGGCCCTGCTGCGAGAGCAGCAGGGCCAGCCCCGAGGGGTGGAGCTTCCCCCTGCCCACGATGTTCGACAGCTCATCGAGGTTCACGTCGATGCCCACCGCGCCCAGCATCGTGGTGATGGAGGTGTAGATGGGCACCGAGATGGTCGTCCGGAACGTTCGGTCGCTCTCATCGCTGTAGTAGGTGTGGAACGATGGTGGCTGCACGGTGATGCCCTTGCTCTGTATGGCCTCCACGTAGGGTGGCGACTGGTAGTCCGACTTGTCTATGCGGCGTTTAATCCCATCGAAGTCCCTGTAGTACGACACCGACAGGTGCTTGCTCGTGCTGTCGGTGGTGGTCATGGCGTTGGGCTCCCAGATGGTCCATGCGGCCATCACCGATGCACTTCCCTCCAGCGACGAGGTGGTGAGCGAGTGCAGGTAGCTCTGGTTCATGTCGCCATGCTGGCGTAGCGATAGGGCATGGTGCTTGAGCGTCTGGGCCTGCTCCAGCGGCAGGTCGATGTAGTTCTGCACCCGCTCGGCCAGCACATCGGCCTGCGCCAAGCTTCGATCTCGCGCATTCGCCACCGCATCGCGGTGGTTCCTGCTGGTGATGATGGCGATGGAGGGGATGAAGACGGCTGCGCTTATGCCCAAGATGAGCAGCAGCATTTTTATTCTTAACGACTTTATAATCATGGTTATACCAGATTCAGACGCTGGCGTATGCCATGGCTTCGCATCCCAGCGCATTACCACCGCAAAATTAAGCGTATTTTCTTACGTTCGGCCCCCCGATGCAAAAAAATGGGGATGGGGCAGATGCTCCCTCCGCCATGCATTTTCTATTCTCATGATGTTTTTATACCTTTGCCCGCGCAAACGAATCGCTAACAGCTAAAGCTATGAAACTACTCGAAGGGAAAACAGCCCTAATCACGGGGGCGGCTAGGGGCATAGGCCGGGCCATTGCGCTACGCTTCGCCCAGCAGGGATGCAACATCGCTTTCACCGACTTGGCCATCAACGAGGCCGCCCAGCAAACCGAGCAGGAAATCGCCCAGCTTGGCGTTAAGGTGAAGGGCTATGCCTCCAATGCCGCCAATTTTGATGACACCCACCGGGTGGTAGAGCAAATCGCGCAGGATTTCGGTCGCATCGATGTGCTGGTGAACAACGCCGGCATCACCAAGGACGGCGCCCTGAAGCGCATGACCGAGGAGCAGTGGGATGCCGTAATCGCCGTGAACCTCAAATCTGTCTTCAACTTCACCAAGGCCGTGCAGCCCATCATGTGGAAGCAGGCCGGTGGCAGCGTCATCAACATGAGCTCGGTGGTGGGCGTGTCGGGCAACGCCAACCAATGCAACTACTCCGCATCCAAGGCTGGCATCATCGGCTTCACCAAATCGGCAGCCAAGGAGATGGGTGTGCGCGGTATACGCCACAACGCCGTGGCCCCAGGATTCATCATCACCGAGATGACCGCCGTGCTGCCCGATGAGGTGAAGCAGCAGTGGGCCGAGAAGATCCCCCTACGCAGGGGCGGCACCCCCGATGATGTGGCCGATGTGTGCGTGTTCCTGGCCTCCAACCTGTCGGCCTACGTTACCGGTCAGGTAATCCACGTGTGCGGCGGTATGAACATGTAGCATTAAAGTGAATTGGCGTAAGTGCATAAAAACGATGTAGATACACACGGTGAGCGTAGAAAGCTTAGGCCACGCAGGGGTGATTTTTTCGCCCGCAGTGTTTGGCCGTTACGATAAAACATCGTACCTTTGCGCCCACAAACGCCTCCTTAGCTCAGCTGGTAGAGCAGCTCATTCGTAATGAGCAGGTCGTGGGTTCGAGTCCCATTGGAGGCTCTAGAGCGCAAAAGCCATTGAGGCCAGGGGATGCCCCAGAGTGGGTGTCCCCTTTTTCATCCACAGAAACTAGAACATCAGAGCCATGACATCAGCCGAGATTATCACCATTGGCGATGAGATTCTCATAGGCCAAATAGTGGACACCAATTCGGCCTGGCTCGCCCAGCGTCTTGGCGAGCTGGGCATCAGGGTG
The DNA here is from genome assembly GCA_017454165.1 of Bacteroidales bacterium. Classification (GTDB taxonomy): domain Bacteria; phylum Bacteroidota; class Bacteroidia; order Bacteroidales; family Tenuifilaceae; genus RGIG6076. The sequence goes on from JAFTDN010000083.1 coordinate 2,056, forward strand.
ACCCGCATGGAGTCCATAGCCGACACCCCCGACCAAATTCATGCCGCTCTGCGGGCCGCCCTCAGCCGGGTACCAGTGGTGCTCACCACCGGCGGGCTGGGCCCCACCAGCGATGACCGCACCAAGCATGTGCTGCTGCAGCTGTTTGGGGGCCGCATGGAGGCCCACCTGCCCACGCTAGAACATGTACGCACCATGTTTGCCCAACGGGGCCAGCCCCTCACCGAGAGCAACCGCAGCCAGGCCGATGTGCCCTCATCGTGCCGCGTGCTCCCCAACGCCTCGGGCACCGCCCCAGGGATGCTCTTCGAGCGGCAGGGCACCATCCTGATTGCCCTCCCCGGCGTGCCCTTCGAGATGCGCCACATCATGGAGACCTCGGGCCTAGAGGCCCTGGCCCAGCATGTCCGCGCCGATGCCTACTATATAAGGCACGAGGTGGTGCACACCTACGGCATTGCCGAGTCGCACCTCTCCGACAGCCTGCGGACCTTTGAGCAGCAGCTACCACCTCACATCGGGCTGGCCTATCTGCCTAGCCCCTCGGGCATACGCCTACGCCTGAGCGGCAGCAGCCCCGAGCTGGAAAACCTAGAGCAGCAGCTACACCACCTCGCCGATGAGCTGCAGCGGCGGGTGGGGCCCTATGCCTTTGGTCGCGGCGACACCACGCTCCCCCGTGAGGTGGCTCGGCTGCTCGATGCCCAGGGGTGCACCCTGTGCACCGCCGAGAGCTGCACAGGCGGGCGCGTGGCCACCCTACTCACCGCGCAGCCCGGCGCATCGGCCCACTTCGTGGGCGGGGTTGTGGCCTACTCCAACGCCTTGAAGCGCTCGCTGCTAGGCGTTGAGGCTAGTGCGCTCGATGAGCACGGTGCGGTGAGTCCAGAGGTGGTGCAGCAGATGGCTCTAGGGGCGCGCAGGGCCATGGGAGCCCACTACGCCGTGGCCACCTCGGGCATAGCTGGTCCTGGTGGGGGGAACCCCGCTAAACCCGTTGGTTTAGTTTACATCGCTGTGGCATCTGATAAACAGGTTGTTGTGGATAGATTGCAATTTGGCAACCTGCGCGATGTGAACATCGAACGGGCAGCCCATAGTGCCCTGAACACGCTGCGGTTGATGCTCTTGGAAAATGAATGAAAAAAAATTATGCGTTTTTTTTGCTCAAAGGTTTGGACAATACAAATATTATGGCGAACTTTGCGCTCCGAATTTTGGATAATACGAGAAAAGCATAATCATGTCACGTACCTGTCAGATTACCGGAAAGAGGTTGATGGTGGGCAACAACGTTTCCCACTCCAAGAGGCGCACCAAGCGCAGATTCTACCCCAACCTGCAGACGAAGCGCTTCTTCCTTGAGGAGGAGAACCGCTGGGTAACCATCAAAGTGTCGGCCGCCGGCATCAGAGACATCAACAAGAACGGCCTCAAGGCCACCCTCGATAAGGCCACCAGCAAGGGCCTGATCAAAATCTACTAAACAACCCCCAGAGCAATGGCTAAGAAAGGAAATAGGGTGCAGGTAATCCTAGAATGCACCGAGCACAAGGAGAGCGGGATGCCCGGGACCTCAAGGTACATCACCACCAAGAATAAGAAGAACGACCCCGACAGGCTGGAGCGGCGTAAATACAACCCCATCCTCAAACGGGTAACCCTTCACCGTGAAATCAAATAAATAACCCACACCCATGGCAAAGAAAGTTGTCGCCTCGCTGCAGAAGGGCGGTAAGAACTTCACCAAATGCATTCGCATGGAGAAGTCGCCCAAAACTGGTGCCTACACCTTCAAAGATGAGATGGTGCTGAACTCTGAGATTAACGAGTACCTGAAGAAGCTCAAGTAACCTGTGCCGCAGGTTTTGGCCTAAGAGCATCGTGCCCCCACAGCGGACAGCGGTGCTCTTTTTTTTACCAACCGCAGCACCCGAATATCTTGCATGCAGCATAACATGATGTTATATAACATGTTGCGGTTGTATATGTACAATGTGTTTTAATTGATATGGGGCTATTCAACCTATTCAGCAAGACCAGTGGGGCCGATAGGGCCTCACTTGACAAGGGGCTAGAGAAGACCAAGGAGAGCCTCCTGAAGAAAATCGCCCGGGCCGTGGCCGGCAAGTCGCAGATTGACGATCAGGTGCTAGACAACCTCGAAGAGGTGCTCATCAGCTCCGATGTGGGCGTAGACACCACGCTTCGCATCGTTGAGCGGGTGCAAAGGCGCGCACATGCAGATAAGTATCTGAACACCAGTGAACTGAATCGCATCCTGAGGGAGGAAATTGTGGCCCTGCTGGCCCAAAGCACCATCTCAATCGATGATGTAGATGCGAGGCCCTATGTGATTATGGTGGTGGGTGTTAACGGCGCTGGCAAGACCACCACCATAGGCAAGCTAGCCCACATGTTCAAATCGCAGGGGCTGAGCGTGATGCTGGGCGCCGCTGACACCTTCAGGGCCGCTGCCATCGACCAGCTTGCCGTGTGGGCCAACCGCGTGGGGGTGCCCATCGTGCGTCAGCAGATGGGCGCCGACCCTGCCGCCGTGGCCTTCGATACCCTGAGCTCGGCCAAGGCTGCAGGCGTCGATGTGGTGCTGATCGATACCGCCGGCAGGCTCCACAACAAGCAGAACCTGATGGTTGAGCTGAGCAAGATCAAGCGTGTGATGCAGAAGGTAATTCCCAACGCCCCCCACGAGGTGCTGCTCGTGCTCGATGGCTCAACGGGCCAGAACGCTTTCGCCCAAGCCAAGGAGTTCACAGCCGCCACTGAGGTCAACGCTTTGGCCCTGACCAAGCTTGATGGCACGGCCAAGGGGGGCGTGGTGCTGGGGATCTCCGACCAACTGAAAGTGCCCGTGAAGTACATCGGCGTGGGAGAGCAGCTGACCGACCTGCAGCGCTTCGACCGCGAAGCCTTCGTAGACTCGCTATTCGACTAGAACTTTTTGTTAGAGAGCAATGGTGTATTGTGCTCTATAACAGTAATATATATATGCGCAATGCGTAAAATCAACCTCGTTACCCTTGGCTGCTCCAAAAATACGGTCGACTCGGAGGTGCTGATGTTTCAGCTCCAGAAGAATGGCTGGAGCGTGGAGCTCAACTCCAACAGTACCTCGGCCAAGGTGGTCATCATCAACACCTGTGGGTTCATCGGCGATGCCAAGGAGGAGTCGATCGGCACCATGCTCAACTTTGTGGCTGCCAAGCAGAATGGTTTGGTGCACCGTGTCTATGTAATCGGCTGCCTAGCCCAGCGCTACCGCGATGAGCTGTTGACCGAAATTCCCGAACTGGACGGGGTGTTCCGTCTAGCCGAGATTCCGCAGCTGCTCGGAGAGCTACGGGGGGCGTTCTTCGCCGACTGCGCCACCCAGCGGGTGCTCTCTACCCCTAGGCACTACGCCTACCTTAAAATATCGGAGGGATGCAGCTGGCGCTGCTCGTACTGCGCCATCCCGCTCATCAGGGGCGAACACGTGTCGCGTAGCCTAGAATCGCTGGTGATGGAGGCAGAGCAGCTTGTGGCACAAGGTGTTCGCGAGCTTATAGTTATTGCGCAGGATTCCACCTACTACGGCATCGACCTATACGGCGAGCGCCGCTTGGCTGAGCTGCTGGCCCGCCTCGCCGCTGTGGAGGGCGTGGTGTGGGTCCGCCTGCACTACGCTCATCCTGCCCACTTCCCCGCCGAGGTGCTCGACCTGATGGCCTCCAACCCCAAGATATGCCCCTACATCGACATCCCACTGCAGCACGTGAGCACCCCGGTGCTCAGGGCCATGCGCCGGCACCACACCGGCCCCGAGGTCGAGGCCCTAATCGATACCATGCGGCGGCGGGTGCCCAACTTGGCCATCCGCACCACCTTCATGGTGGGCTTCCCCGGCGAGACGGAAGAGGACTTCCAGCAGTTGCTGCAATTCGTGCAGCGGCACAGGCTCGACCGCGTAGGCGTGTTCACCTACTCCGAGGAGGAGGGCACCGCTGCCGCCCAGCTGCCCGATGACGTTCCCCAAGAGGTCAAGCAGCAGCGCGCTGACGCGCTCATGCAGCTGCAGCGCGACATCTCGCTCGCCAACAACCAGCAGCGCGTGGGGCAGCGGCTCGCTGTGATGGTAGACGTAGCGGACGATGGCACGCTCATCGCTCGCACGGCGCATGATTCGCCCGAGGTGGACCAGGAGGTGCTGGTGCTCCTCGATGGCCAAGCAGGACGGGCGGTGCGGCCCGGCGATTTGGTGCAGGTGGAGATTACCGAGGCGCAGGACTACGATTTGGTGGGCCGGCTCGTATGATGCATACATAACATGAAGGAATGCATCGAGTAGATGTGGTGGAGGCGCAAAAATCTATCAGGTGGATTAAACGTAGGGCGCATCTACGCATCTAATAGCTGCTGCCAGCAGGAGGCATAAGCTGGCTGAACCGATTGATGATACCAACTAACAATGTGTAAATAGCTATGAATAAAAAGCTTATGATGCTGGCCATTGTGGCCCTATTGTGGCCCGCAGCGTCGCTACGTGCTGCCGATGAGGGGGTGGTCGTGGGGCGCATCGTCGATGGCGCGAGCAAGGAGAAGGAGGCGCTGCCCTTCGTGAACGTGGCCGTGCGCCGCAGCGGCGAGCAGGTGTACCTGCCCATAGGCAGCACCACCGACATGGAGGGCAAGTTCACCCTGAAGCTACCCCTGGGGCAGTACGTGCTGGTGACCTCATACGTGGGCTATGCGACGGAGGAGCTGGAGGTGAGCCTGAGCGCCCAGCGCCCGCGCCTGAACCTAGGCCAAATTGAACTACAGCCAACATCGCAGGATATTGAGGCCGTGGAGGTTACGGCCATGCGTTCGCAGATGAAGTTCGAGCTCGACAAGAAGGTGTTCAATGTGGAGTCCGATATAGCCACCGCCGGGGCCTCGGCCAGCGAGGTGCTGAGCAACATACCCTCGGTGGAGGTGGACAATGAGGGTGAAATATCGCTGCGCGGCAACTCCTCGGTGACCGTGTGGATCAATGGCAAGGCCGCTGGCCTCTCGGAGGACAACCGCGCCCAAATTCTGGAGCAGCTGCCCGCCGAGAGCATCGAGAAGGTGGAGATCATCACCAACCCCTCGGCCAAATACAGCCCCGAGGGCACGGCGGGCATCATCAACATTGTGCTCAAGAAGAACCGCGCTGCGGGTTACTATGGCGGCCTTCAGGCCGGCGTGGACACCCGTGGCGGGTACAACGCCAGCGTCAATATCAACTACAGCAGCTCTAAGCTAGATGCCTATGCCAACGTGGGATTTCGCCATTTTGAGCGCCGTAGCGGCGGCTTCACCAAGCGCCTCAACTATGGCCCCATCGACACCACGTACCTGAATAGCACCAGTGAGGGCCGTGGTGGGAGCAACAACCTGATGTCGCGCCTTGGGCTTACGTGGCACCTCACCGATAACGACCACCTCTCGGTGGGCGGCTTTGGCATGTTCGGTGGCGGCACCAGCGAAAACTCTACCAACTACGAGAGCAATGTGCCCACCTCATACGTAACCAGCAGCCGCTGGAGCAACTCCGACAACAAGATGAACGTGGCCAATGCCGAGCTGGGCTACAAGCATGAGTTTGGCGAAAATCATACCATCGACCTCACCGGCTCATTCAACCGATGGGCGCACGATGCCACCGTCATATATACGCAGCAGAGCCAGTTCGGCGACAGCACCACGAGGGAGAGCTACCAGAAACAGCTGCAGACCTTTGACACCCACAGCTGGGACGTGCAGCTCGACTACTCAAACCGATTCAGCGATAACCTTAAGATAGAAGCTGGCTATAAGCTCACCCTTGAGCGCGAGGACACCCCGGTGGAAACCCACTCTGGGCTGAGCGAAGCCAGCGCAGCCCTCGACACTGGGCTGTACAACCGTTTCCTATACAATAGCGATATACATGCCATTTACTCCACATTCTCGGGGCGCATGGGCAAATTCAACTATCAGCTGGGGCTCAGGGGCGAGCTGCTCACGGTGTACACCAAATCGTTGGTCTTTGGAGAGCAGGAGGCCAACGTACAGCCATTCAGCAAGAGCTATCCCAGCCTGTACCCCAGCGTATTTGTGGCCTACTCGCTGCCCAACGACAATGAGATTCAGGTGAACTACACCCGTCGGGTACGCCGCCCACGGGGGGGGCAGCTCAACTCGTTCCGCAACATCACCGACCCAGCCAACATCTCATTCGGTAATCCCGAGCTGCAGCCGCAGTTCGCCAACTCGTTTGAGCTGAACTACATTAAGAGCTGGATCAACCATACGTTCTCATTATCAGCATACTATAGAAATACCAATAATCAGGTTGAGCGCATAAGCTACCTGATTGACAATGTGATGTACTCTACGTTTGAGAACGTGGCGCAGTCGGCCTCTACGGGCGGCGAGCTGGTGCTGAAAAACCGGCTCTTTAAGCGGTTTGAGCTCACCACCACGTTCAACGCTTTCTATTACAAGCTGAACGCCTACTCATTTAAGCCTGATGGGGCCACCACCACGGTAGAGGGCCGCGCTTCGGAGGACTTCTCGTGGAACCTGCGCATGATGGCCAATGTGATGCTGCCCAAGAGCTTCTCGGTGCAGCTCAACGGGCGCTACAATGCCCGTCAGGTGGTGGCCCAGGGCTACCGCGAGCCCATGCTATCGCTCGATGCAGGCGTGCGCAAGAGCATCAAGAACTTCAACATCAGCCTGAACTTGCGCGATGCGTTCAACACCCGCCGTATGCACTCCAAGACCTGGGGCACTGGGTTTTACAGCGATAGCGAGCGCTGGTGGGGCGGGCGGTCGTTGCGGCTCACCGTGGCCTACAGTTTCGGCAACATGATGGGCAAACGCGAGCGCCGCCCCGACGACTCGGAGATGGACGTGAGTGGCGGCTACGGCGAGGGCGAGTTTTAGAGCGCAGCCGTAAATGCGCCTCGAGCAAAAATGGCGATTCCCCCATGGGGGAGTCGCCATTTCGTTTATTGCTGGCGCCTATTGCGTTGCTGGGAGGGCCGCCGATGCGAACGCTGGGCGCCCTCTTTGTACCAAAAGAAAAAGCTCAGCTGATGTTGCTTATCGCTCTTATTATTAGCTACATATACCCTATGTCCTGTGTACGGGTCTATGCCCGAATAGTAGATGGTGCTGGAGAGGGTCATGGGTGTAGGCGTGAAGTCCTGCACCTGTTCGAGCCTGAAGTTGAGCTCGCGGGTTTCGCGGGCCAGCTGCTGCATGTCGGCATCGGTGCAGGCGGGGTGGCTCGATATGAAGTATGGTATGAGCTGCTGGCGCAGCCCGAATCGCTGGTTCACCTCATCGAACCGCTGCTTGAGCTTGTGGAACAGCGCAAATGGGGGCTTGCGCATCTGCCTCAGCACGCGGTCGGACGTGTGCTCGGGGGCCACCTTCAACCGTCCCGACACATGATGGCGGCATAGCTCTTCGAAGTACTCCAGCTCGGGTGCCGAGCTGCGCTCGATGAATAGGTCGTAGCGCACCCCGCTGCCCACGAATGCTTTCTTGATGCCCTTGATGCCCCTTATGCGGCGGTAGAGGTTCAGGATGGGGGTGTGGCTGGCATCGAGATTTGGGCAGATGCCCGGAAATATGCACGACTGCCGCCTGCATATGGCGCAGGCCCGCTGGTTGCGCCCGCGCATCATGTACATGTTGGCCGATGGGCCGCCGATGTCGCTCAGGTAGCCCTTAAAGTCGGGCATCTGCTTAATTCTTTCTATTTCGTCTATGATTGACTGCTCGGAGCGCGAGGCGATGAATCGGCCCTGATGGGCCGAGATGGTGCAGAAGGCACAGCCGCCAAAGCAGCCGCGATGGATGTTCACCGAAAATTTTATCATCTCCCACGCGGGGATGGTCTTGCCTCGGTAGCGCGGGTGGGGAGCACGGGCGTAGGGCAGGTCGTACCAGCTGTCCACCTCGGCCGTGGTGGGCGGTGGATAGGGCGGTGTGGCCAGCACGTAGCGCCCATCGGGCAGCGGCTCCGCTATGTGGCTTGCCATCAGGCGGTTCGATTCCTCCTCCATGATTCGAAAATTATCGGCGAACCTGCGCCGATTGGCCTGGCATTCTGTTGTTGAGTTAAGTATCTTTATATCAGTATTTTGCACTATGTCATCTATCTCACTACAGGAGACAATCTGCGCCGTTTGCGGCACATCGCGTAGCTGGGTTATGCCATAGCCCTGCGCCAATCGGCCCACCACCTCCACGATGGGGCGTTCGCCCATGCCGTAGATGAGCACATCGGCCTGGCTGTCCACCAGTATGCTAGGCTTTAGCGAGTCGCTCCAATAGTCGTAGTGAGTAAAACGGCGCAGCGAGGCTTCGATACCGCCAATAATCAGCGGCACCGAGGGGTAGAGGCGTTTTATGATTTGGGCGTAGACCGTTACGGCATAGTCGGGGCGCTGACCGGCCTGTCCGTTGGGCGTGTAGGCATCGTTGCTGCGCAGGCGCAGGTTGGCCGTGTAGTGGTTCACCATGGAGTCCATGCTCCCGCCCGAAATGGCGAAGCACACGCGGGGCGCTCCCAGCTTGCGGAAGTCGCGTAGGTCGTCGCGCCAGTTGGGCTGCGGCACAATGGCCACGCGGAACCCCGCATGTTCCAGCACACGCCCGATTACCGCCGCTCCAAACGAGGGGTGATCCACGTAGGCATCGCCCGAGAACAGAATCACATCGGCCTGCTCCCAGCCCATGGCCTGCATCTCCTTTGCCGATGTGGGGAGGAAGTTCATCGCATTGTTGATCATCTACTTAAAGAATAGCAGCGAGCTATCGCCGTAGCTCAGAAAGCGGAAGCCGTGCTCCATTGCATAGCTGTATGCCGTCCTCCAGCGGTCGCCGAGCAGCGAGGCCACCAGCACCAGCAGGGTGGAGCGGGGCTGGTGGAAGTTGGTGATGAGCGCATCGGCCATGCGCACCTGGTAGCCCGGGGTGATCATGATTTGGGTTGATGCTGCGAGCACATCGAGCCCCCGTGCGTCCATGAGACAGAGCAGCGCCTGCAGCGCCTGCTCAACGCTGGTGGGCTCCAGCCGGTAGGGCTCCCATTGGCCCACGAATAGCTCTTGGTCTAAAATTTGCCTATGGGCTTTAACTCCGAGCCAGTACAGGCTTTCCAAGGAGCGCAGGGAGGTGGTGCCCACGGCTATCCTGAGGGAGCTGGCCTCTAGGCAGCTCGCTATTAGGCCGCGGTCGGCAAAAAAATGCTCGGTGTGCATCTCGTGTGCCCCCACAAGTTCTGATTTCATTGGGCGGAACGTGCCCGCGCCCACGTGCAGGGTGATGTAGTGTGGCTGCACCCCGATTTGAGAGAGCTGTTCGAAAACTTTGGGGGTGAAGTGCAGCCCTGCCGTTGGCGCGGCCACCGAGCCCTCTGGCTGCGCGTAGATGGTCTGGTAGTCGGTGCTATCGCGCTGCTCGCTGCGGCGGTTTAGGTAGGGCGGTATGGGAATTTCGCCGCACAGCTCCACCACCTGGGCAAACGACAGGTCGGGGTTGTCCCAGCTAAAATCAACTTCAACTCCATCTGCGCAATGTGATGACTTACATGCTGTTAATGTATAGCTAGATGCCTCAAACTTTAGCGGTTCGTTTTTCCAGCGCTTGAGGTTACCCACTAGGCACCTCCACCGAACCGATCCGTGGCTTCCAAACGAAAGGGCGTAATCTGTGGGAGCAACAGGCTCAACCAGAAATATTTCGATGCTGGCCCCTGAAGCTTTGGTGAACCTCAAACGCGCCCTCACCACCTTGGTGTTGTTCAGCACCAGAAAGCTCTGCGGTGGTATGTGCTGGGCTATGTGCTTGAACTGGGTTTCTAGCATCTGCTGGCCGCGCACCACCAGTAGCTTCGATGCATCGCGCTGCGGTAGCGGATGCTTGGCGATGCGCTCTTCGGGGAGCAGGTAGTCGAATGCTGAGCTCAGCAAACGGTGTGCATGTATATTATTGTACATCAGCGTAATAATGCCAATATGGAAATCTATTTACCAAGGAGAATCGGGGCAATTCCGCAAAAATACACTATTTTTGCGTGATTTTTAGGACGAAATCTGCGATGGCAATAAAAGTGGGCGACAAGGTGAGGTTCCTGAACGCCGTAGGTGGAGGGAAGGTGGTGCGCCTGGCGGACAAGCGCACCGCAGTGGTGGAGACCGACGATGGCTTCCAGATCCCCACGCTGTGCACCGAGCTGGTCGCCATCACCACCAACGACTACAACTTCGAAGTGGAGGAGCAGCCTAGGGCCGCATCGGCGCCGCGCCATCGCAGCGCCGACCCTCACGAGCTGGACATGCTAGACGAGGCTGACGTGCCCGATGAGCCCGTAGCCCCTGCGCCACGCGATGTTCAAGGCGATGACATCGCCTTGCTGCTGGCCTTTGTGCCCAACGACATCAACAGGCTGAGCACCACCACGTTCGACTGCTACCTCATCAACGACAGCACCTACAGGGTGATGTACAGCTTGGGCGTGTGGCAGAACGGCCAGCTCAGCCCCATGGCCTCAGGGCTAATCGCCCCCGACACCAAGGAGCCCCTGCAGCGCCTCGCCGCCGCCGACCTCTCGCATCGGCCCGTGCTCAACCTGCAGGCCATTTACCTGAAGAACATCGATTACACGCCCCATGGGCCCGAGCATTTCGACTACGAGGTCAATCCCGTCAGGATGCTCAAAAGCGGTGCCTTCACCGACAACGACTACTTCGAACAGCGGGCGTTGGTGATTGCCATCGCCGACAGCCAGCGCGAGCAGCTGATGCAGCGCACCACCGCCCAGGCCATTGAGACCTCTATCAGGCAGAAGGAGCAGCCCAGGCGGCAGCGTTCTAGCCCCAGAGAGGCCGAGCAGGCGGAGGTAGATTTGCACATCCATGAGCTGGTGGAGGATCACCAGCACCTAAGCCCCGGCGAGATCATACGCATACAGCTCAGCCGTTTCGAGGTGGCCCTCGAAACGGCCCTCAGGAGCAAGCATACGCGGCGCGTGGTGTTCATACACGGCGTGGGGGCGGGCAAGCTCAAATACGAAATAGGGAAGGCGCTGCGCACCAAGTATCCCAAGTTGCATTATCAAGACGCATCATTCAAAGAGTACGGCTACGGTGCTACGCTTGTGCACGTCAAGTAGCCGCATGGAGGAGTTCTTTAAAATAGTCAGCCGTTCTACCGTCCCGTGGAATAGCGGGGAGGAAAGTCCGGGCAGCACAGGGCGCCATGCTTCCTAACGGGAAGGCATCCGCGAGGGTGCATCAGCGCAACAGAGAACGACCGCCGCGCCCCCTGGGGCGCGGTAAGGGTGAAAAGGTGGGGTAAGAGCCCACCGGGCCCCACGGCGACGTGGGGTGCCGTGCGCCTCATGGGCTGCAAGACCATGTACACCCCGACTGGCGAAGCCAGCGCGTTGGCCCGGCGCGTCCCATCGCTGTCGATGGGAGCGGGGGGGGTAGGTCGCTAAAGGGCATGGGCAACCATGTTCCGTAGATAAATGGTAGGATTGGGCCGATGGCCCAAACAGAACCCGGCTTATAGGCTGACTATTTTTCTCTCCTCCCCTTTATTATGTCAAATACGAATTCGCTCGTGTGTCTCGGCGGGAGAGGCCGGTAGGAATGCTACATGTGTAAACAAATCGAGCAAAACAGAGTGGCCATGCGGATGCGTTCACATATGTGGCCAACATTCCAACCGCATCGCATCGGCCCGGAGCCGCTGAAGTCAGCCGCACCGATAGTTGATATATCAACCAAAACGCAACGATGATTTGTTTTAAACTTAATATCAGCTATTTATGTGCATATATATCATATGCATATGCACGTTTACGCTGCTGCACCTCGGTTGGCGCACCAGTGGGCATGCCAACCGCCCATACCAACATGCAGCCCAACGCCTTGCCATGGCACAGCTCGTGCACCGCATCAGCGGTATGTTCACATCTAGCTGCCCAATGCGCATTCGCATCCGCCCATGCGCACTTGTTACATATGTAATGCGCTGGGGCTGCATGGCGATGTTTCACTAACGTAAAAAAAGCTACCTTTGTAGCACAAATAGGCTGTGCGCTCATGGCGCAGGCCCAAACGTACTTAGGCTATGGTTACACGCATACAGCAGCTGCTCGAGGCTGAGGGGCTCTCCCCGCAGCAGTTCGCAGAGCGCATCGGGGTGCAACGCAGCGCCATCTCGCATATCATGTCGGGGCGCAACAAGCCCAGCTTCGACATGATGCGCCGCATTATCGAGGCGTTCCCGCACGTGAGTGCCGAGTGGCTCATCGTTGGGCGGGGGCGGATGCGCAGCGGGCCCGCTGTCCCGTTGCCCTCGTTGTTCGAGGCGGTCGATGAGGGGCGGGGAGCGGAGGAAGGCCCCAATTGTGAATTTACAAATGTAAACAACAGTTCGCCATCAGCCTCACCTGCCGACGTGGGCCAGTTGGATGCCCACAAGCCCAGGGGCGGTGATGCGTGTAGGGGGCTGGTTCGGGTGCTCCTGCTCTATTCCGATGGCACTTTCGACAGCTACGGCCCGTCCATTTAATTCTGCCCTGCAGTGCGGGCCCTTTCCGTAATTCTTCCTATCTTTGGGGCCAGTTCTTCATCTCCGCCCTCCATGTATAGGCATATCATACGTCCGCTGCTATTTTTGCTCCCTCCCGAGCGCATTCACGGTCTGGTCGCCTTCGCATTGCGCCTGCTCTGTAAGATACCAGGCTGCTTATGGCTGCTGCATCGTCTCTTGCGGGTGAGCAGCCCTGTGCTGGAGCGCGAGCTGCTGGGGATGCGTTTCACTAGCCCGGTGGGGCTGGCGGCAGGGTTGGATAAAAACGCAGAGTTCTTCGAGGCCATAGGGGCGTTGGGCTTCGCGTTTGTGGAGGTGGGCACGGTGACCCCTAAGCCCCAGCCGGGGAATCCCAAGCCACGTAGCTTCCGTCTGGTTGCCGATGGTGGGCTGATTAACCGCATGGGGTTCAACAATAAGGGGGTTGATTATGTTAAGCATCGGTTGAGCCGCAACGGGCGGCGGCCCAAGAACCTCATTGTGGGGGGGAACATTGGCAAGAACACCGCCACGCCCAATGCTGATGCCCCCCATGACTACGCCCTATGCTGCCGCGAGCTGTACCCCCACGTCGATTATCTGGCGGTGAACGTCAGCTGCCCCAATGTGAGCAGCCTACGCGACCTGCAGGCGGGCAGCGAGCTGGCGGCCATCCTCGGCGCGGTGATGGCTGTCAGGGCCGAGTTTGAGCAGCGCAAGCCCGTGCTGCTCAAGGTGTCGCCCGACCTGTCGTCCGAGCAGCTCCGCAGCACGGTGGAGGTGGCCGAGCGCTGTGGCATCGATGGTTACATTGCTACCAATACCACGACCAACCGCGAGGGGCTACGTACCAGTGCTGAGCGCCTGCAGGCTATCGGCAACGGTGGGCTCAGCGGAGCCCCGCTGGCGGCCCGCGCCACGGCCATGGTGCGGGAGCTGCGCTCCGTGCTGGGGCCCGACAGACCCATCATTGGGGTTGGGGGCATCATGAACGAGCACGATGCGTTAGAGCGCCTACGGGCTGGTGCCGACCTGGTGCAGCTCTATACGGGCTTCGTCTACGGAGGGCCAGCCATGGCGCGGCGCATAAACCGAGCAATCCTCAAGCAGCGGCGGTAGGGGGAGGGGATTATATCTCTTCTGTCAGCTCATCAATGGAGGTGGTTCTGAAGCCGCCCATGTCTTCATCTTTGTCGTCGTTATCACCTCGGCTGGAGGTAGCCCCATCCTCATCGTTGTCGTTGGAGAGGCTGTTGAAGAACTCCTTCTCTTCGTTCTCATCCTTTATCTTGGTGTCAATCTTGACGTTCACCTTCACTAGGTACACTGCGTCTGCGGTGTCGAGCGTGACGGCGTAATAGCTGGTGCCGCTGGGCAGCTCCACCTTGATCATCTCGTTGTGGTAGCCATTGGGGTAGCGCTGCCTGAATGCCTCCAGGAGCTCAGGCGATAGGTTGTCGTAGCTGATGATTGTCTTTTTCTTGGCCATGTGAGGGCAGAATTTGCCGCAATATTACATCAAAAATCCACACGAAACGAAGTCGATGACCAAAAAGTGTCCGCATAAATCGGGGCCATGTTGGGGATGAGGCGTGTTTTGTCGATTTTTTTTGGGATATTTGTGCTTCCTAAAGAATCAATCAAATCGTTCGAATGATGAGAGCTTTCGCATTGCTGATGATGGCGCTCTACGCGCTTGGAACCCCGCAACGGGGGAACCTGTACGACCCGCAGGCCGATGCCATGGCCGCCTTGGATCAGGCGGTGGCCATGGCCCAGTCGCAGGGCAAGCACGTGTTGGTACAGGTGGGCGGTAATTGGTGTCCGTGGTGCATCCGGCTGCATGATTTCATGGAGGCCAACAGCGAGGTAAAGAGCTATTTAGCCGAGAACTACGTTGTTGTGCGGGTGAATTACAGCAAGGAGAACAAGAACGCCGAGGTGCTCGGGCGATTGGGCAACCCGCAGCGTTTTGGCTTTCCGGTGCTGGTAGTGCTCAACACAGAGGGTGCGCGCATACACACGCAGGACACTGGGTTGCTGGAGTCGGGAGATGGCTATGATGCCAAAAAGGTGCTGGCCGTGCTCAAGGGTTGGTCGCGGGCTGGCTGTGGGCTGGCTGAGCGCCGATAGATCTCGCCATGTGCAGGTGGCCAATGGCCGCTCTGCGTTTTTTTTTGTAGCTCCAATTGTTTTATAATTAGTATTATGTTAAATATTGGAGCAAAAAGGCACACAAAAAATGCCCCACCTGCGGGGCATTTTTTTGTGCATGACATGTGCACGGAACATCTACTGCTGGCGCAGCTCATCGAGCTTGGCCTTGAATTGGTTGTACTTCTCCAGCATCTCGGGGCTCTCGTTGCGGAACCTGAAGTACAGGTTGGCCACGGCCTCAATGGCCTCCTTGCTCTGTGGGTTCACCTCGGCGGCCTTCTCCATGTAGGGTATCGATTTTTTGAACTCGGCTGTGGCCTGGTTCACCAGCTCCTCGTACTCCTTCACCTTCGATGCGGGCACCTTGTTGGCCTGCTCCACCAGCTTCACGCCCTTGTTGTAGTACACCGCGCCGATGTTGTAGTAGGCATCAAAGAAGTCGGGCTTCACCTCGGTGGCCTTGGTGTACACAGCCACAGCCTCGTCGTACTGTTCCAGCTTGTCGTAGAGCGTGCCCTTTGCGAATAGCAGCGATACGTTGTCTGGCGCATCGACCAGCGCCTTGTCGATGTAGAAGATGATCTTGGAGGGATCCTCCCCTTTCTCGAGGTAGCAGTTGATGAGTGAGTACAGGATGTTCAGGTTTTGCGGGTAGTTCACCAGCCCTTCCTCGAGGCATTTTACGCCTTCATCGTTCTGGCCCATGGCCTTGTATGCCTCGTACATGTTGAAGTATGCCGAGCCCTCGGAGCTGAAGCCCACCGCGAGGCCCTGCTTGTACATGCTGATGGCCTCGCTGTACATGCCGCCCAGCTGGGCCGATAGGCCGGCGTAGTAGAACACCGCAGTGTCCACGCTGTTCACCTGGGGCATCTGGCCCACCTCTAGGCAGCTCTTGAAGCTCTTGTAGGCGTTGGCGTAGTCCTTGAGCGAGTAGTAGTTCAGGCTCTCGTCGAGGTACAGCTTTTTGAGGGTTCGCAGGTTGTCGCCAATCTTCTTGGCCTTTTTGCCAGCGGCATCCAGCTCTATGGCCTTCTCGAGGCTCTGGCGGGCGATGTCGAGCGGGCTGGCATCCTTTATCACTGGTTGGGTCACCTTCCAGTACTCGAGCGAGCGCTCTACGAAGTAGAACTCCACCCTATCCATGGTGTAGCGGTCGGTGCTCACGCCCTCCACGTCGATGTTGCTCTGCGATTTGGGCTTACCGATGATGATGTTGAAATTTTCGGGGGTCATGCCTCGGTATGCGTTCAAAATCTGCGAGTTGAATACCTCGAACATCAGCTCGGCGCGGCCGAGCCACGTGGCATCCTTGAGGCTCTTTTTGGGGTCGGCTATGGTGGCATCGCTCTTGGCCACCTTCTTCTCCAGCGCACCGTAGTTGACGCTGACCTGCGCGACTGCGCTTCCGCAGCAGGCCAATAGCATGATAAGCAGTGTGCGTTTCATGTTCTTCATGTTCTCGGGATTATTGGGGTTGGTTATTGTTCATCGCTTGTTGGGGTTGCATCCAATTCCGTGCCAATGTTGCTGGCATTGTCCTCGGCGGCCAGGGCGGCGCTCTCTTCCTCGGTGAGCTCCACGTTGGCCACGGCGGCTATGGAGTCGTTCTTTTTGCTCAGGTCGATGAGCTTCACGCCTTGGGTGGCGCGGCCCACAACGCGCAGCGTGTCTACGCGCAGGCGGATGGTGATGCCGCTGTTGTTGATGATCATCAGGTGGTCGTTGTTGGTTACGGCCTTTATGCTGATGAGCTCGCCCGTTTTGGGAGTGATGTTCAGGGTTTTTATGCCCTTGCCGCCACGGTTGGTGATGCGGTACTCCTCGAGGCTTGAGCGTTTGCCGTAGCCGTGCTCCGATACCACAAGGATGTCCTTGGGCTCTTGGGGGTTCACGCATATCATGCCTATGACCTCCTCGCCTGGGGCCAGGTTGATGCCGCGCACACCGCTACCTGTGCGCCCTATGGAGCGCGCTGTGCGCTCGGGGAAGCGGATGGCTTTGCCCTGGCGTGAGGCCAGTATGATGTCGTGCTGGCCATCGGTGAGGCAGGCGCTCAGCAGCTGGTCGCCATCGCGCACTGTGATGGCGATGATGCCGTTCTGGCGCGGACGGCTGTACTGCTCGAGCAGCGTTTTCTTGACGATGCCATGTTTGGTGCACAGCACGATGTAGTTGCTGTTGATGTAGGCGGTGTCCGTCAGGCGCTTAACGTTGATGTAGGCGCGTACCACGTCATCGCCCTCGATGTTGATGATGTTCTGGATGGCGCGCCCCTTTGAGTTTTTGCTGCCCTCGGGGATGTCGTACACCTTGAGCCAGTAGCAGCGGCCCTTCTCGGTGAAGAATAGCATGGTGTTGTGCATAGAGGCCACGTACATGTGCTCTATGAAGTCCTCATCGCGGGTGTTGCTGCCCTTGGTGCCCACGCCGCCACGCGACTGCAGTCGGTACTCGTAGAGCGGTGTGCGCTTGATGTAGCCCAGGTGCGATATGGTGATTACCACGTCCTCATCGGCGTAGAAGTCCTCGGGGTTGAACTCGCCAGCATCGGGCACAATCTCGGTGCGGCGGGCATCGCCGTATTTCTGCTTCATCTCCAGCAGCTCGTCCTTCACTATCTTGAGCTGGACATTGACATCGGCTAGCACTGAGTGGAGGGGCTTGATGAGCTCCATGAGCTCGGCGTACTCGGCCTTAATCTTGTCGCGCTCCAGCCCGGTGAGGGCGCGCAGGCGCATGTCGATGATGGCCTGGGCCTGCACCTCCGATAGGCCGAAGCGGGCCATGAGCTTGTCCTTGGCATCGTTGGGCGAGCTGGCGCTGCGGATGATGCTCACCACCTCATCGATGTTGTCGATGGCTATGAGCAGGCCCTCTAGTATGTGGGCGCGCTTCTGGGCCTCGCTCAGCTCGTATTGGCAGCGGCGCACGATCACCTCACGGCGGTGCTTGATGAATAGCTCAAGCAGCTCCTTCAGGTTGAGTTGGCGCGGACGGCCATCGACTAGGGCGATATTATTGATTGGGAATGAGGACTGTAGGGGGGTGTGCTTGTACAGATTGTTGAGCACTACATTGGCCACGGCCTCCTTTTTCAGGATGATGACCACGCGGGTACCCTGTCGGTCTGACTCATCGTTGATGTAGCTGATGCCCTCTATCTTTTTCTCATTGATCAGGTCGGCTATGCGCTTGATCATCTCGGCCTTGTTCACCATGTAGGGTATCTCCGACACCACTATTCTGGCGCGCCCGCTGTCGGTTTGCTCCACATCGACCTTCGAGCGTACCACCACCTTGCCCTTGCCGGTGATGTAGGCATCGCGGATGCCCTGGTAGCCATATATGATGGCCCCCGTGGGGAAGTCGGGGCCTTTCACGTACTTGAGCAGCTCCTCCACCGTGATGTCGGGGTTGTCCACTGTGGCGCATATAGCGTCCACCACCTCGCCTAGGTTGTGGGGGGCCATGTTGGTGGCCATGCCCACGGCTATGCCCGATGAGCCGTTGACCAGCGCCAGCGGTATCTTGGTGGCCAGCACGGTGGGCTCCTGCAGGCGGTCGTCGAAGTTGGGCTGGAAGTCGACCGTCTGCTTGTCGAGGTCGGCCAGCACGTCTTCGGCAATCTTGGTTAGCCGCGCCTCGGTGTAGCGCATGGCAGCTGGGCTGTCGCCGTCCATCGAGCCAAAGTTGCCCTGTCCATCTACCAGCGGGTAGCGCATGGACCACTCCTGGGCCAGGCGCACCATGGCATCGTAGACCGAGGAGTCGCCATGCGGGTGGTACTTACCAAGCACCTCGCCCACTATGCCCGCCGATTTGCGGAATGGCCTGCCCGATAGCAGACCCAGCTCAGACATGCCGTAGAGCACACGGCGATGCACGGGCTTCAGCCCATCGCGAACATCGGGGAGGGCGCGTGATACAATCACCGACATCGAGTAGTCGATATACGATGATTTCATCTCTTCCTCTATGTCAATCTTTATAATCCTCTCTTCTTCAGTCATATATGATGGTAAAAATTGTTAATCCTGCGATATGCCCCCGCAGGGGAAACGGCCCGCTAAGGTAATAAAAAAATCGATACGGTGGGCCAAAAGTTTGGTGCAGACGGGGTGTGAAAATAATTTTGGGGCGGAATGTGGTGGTTTGAAAATTCGGCGCTACATTTATGCCTGAAAAGTTTGCACCGTAAGTTTATGGAATGGCGTGGAAATTACTCCCTTAAGTTTAAAAACGTGCTGCGCTATAGCTGCGAGGAGCTCCAGCGATTGGGCAATCAGGCGCTGGATCCCAACCACATGTTCTTGGGGCTGCTGCGCGAGGGCTCGGGCGAGGCCGTGCAGCACCTAGAGGCCCTCGGCGTGAATCTGCCGCTGATGCGCACACGGGTGGAGGCCTACCTACAGCTACAGGAGGTCAATGGTGGCCTGTCGGAGTCCGAAATATCGAGCATCCCCCTGTACAAGTCGACCGAGCTGCTGCTGAAGAGGGCCGTTGCAGAGGCATATAGGCTTGGATATGAGGAGCTTAACACAGAGCACCTGCTGCTGGCCATGCTTCAGGACGGCAATATATTTGCCACCCAGGTACTTAGGGAGCTGGAGGTGGACTACAGATCCATGCTGAACCGCATGCAGCAGAAGCACCGTAACGGTGGGGGCTCCCCCAGCGTGTCGGCCCTAGACGATGCTCCGGGTGCCCCAAACAGCGATGCCGACCTCCCCTCCCATCGCGACCGCCCCGGCGAACATCCGCCTTTCCATCTGATGGGCATATCGCGGCGCGATGAGGGTGGCGGGCAGAAAGACAGCGCCACCCCTACCCTCGATGCATACAGCACAGACCTCACCCGCATGGCCCGCGAGGGTCAGCTGGACCCCGTGGTGGGCCGCCAGGCAGAGATTGAACGCATATCACAAATCCTGAGCCGCCGGAAGAAGAACAATCCCATATTGATTGGCGAGCCTGGGGTCGGCAAGACGGCCATAGTAGAGGGCCTAGCGCAGCTAATCGCGCAGCACCATGTGCCCCGCTCGCTGATGGGCAAGCGCATCGTGGCACTCTACATGGCCACCGTAGTGGCGGGCACCAAGTACCGTGGGCAATTCGAGGAGCGCATGGTCGCCATGCTGGCCGAGCTGGCCAAGCACCCCGAAATCATCCTTTTCATCGATGAGCTCCACACCATAGTGGGTACGGGCAGCGCGGCGGGTTCGCTCGACACGGCCAACATCATAAAGCCCGCGCTGGCACGGGGCGACATGCGTTGCATAGGGGCCACTACGCTCAACGAGTACCGCGAGCATATCGAGAAGGACGGTGCGCTGGAGCGCCGATTCCAACGTGTGCTGGTGGAGCCCACCTCCCCTGCCGATACGCTAGAAATCCTGCGCCGCATAGCCCCTCGATATCAGGAGCATCATAACGTGCACTACCAGCATGGTGCCCTAGAGGCCTGCGTAAGCCTTACGAGCCGCTACATCAACGAGCGCTGTCTGCCCGACAAGGCCATCGATGCGCTCGATGAGGCCGGCGCCCGTGTGCACACGACGCAGTCGAACGAGCCCGAGGCCATTGTTACATTGAGGCAAGAGCTTGAACATATCAAAGAGTTGAAAATCATGGCGGTAAAGGCTCAACAATTTGAGCATGCCGCCGAGCTGCGCGACCGAGTGCGCCAGATGAGCGCCCAGCTCGAAGAGGAGCGGCAGCGCTGGGAGCATGGAGCACCAACGCCCGTCACCGCCGATGATGTGGCCGCCGTAGTGGCCCAAATGACGGGTGTGCCCGTGCAGCGCGTAGCCCAGTCGGAGGTGCACCGCCTGCTGTGCATGGGCGATGAATTGAAAGGGGCCATCGTGGGGCAAGACCAGGCCATAGCCCAAGTGGTGAAGGCCATACAGCGCAACCGGTCGGGCGTGAAGCACCCCAACAAGCCCATAGGCACGTTCATATTCCTAGGCCCCACGGGCGTGGGCAAAACCCAGCTGGCCAAGGTGCTCACGAGCTATCTGTTCGACAGCCCCGACAACCTAATCCGCATCGACATGAGCGAGTACATGGAGAAGTTCTCCGTGTCGCGCCTGATGGGCGCCCCTCCGGGCTATGTGGGCTACGAGGAGGGCGGCCAGCTTACCGAGCGGGTGCGGCGTAGGCCCTACTCCGTGGTGCTGCTCGATGAGGTGGAGAAAGCCCATCCCGATGTGTTCCACCTGCTGCTGCAGGTGATGGACGAGGGCCGCCTGACCGACAGCCTGGGCCG
>JAFTDN010000084.1 GCA_017454165.1 Bacteroidales bacterium
GAGGTGGCCCAGTACCTCGAGCTGGCCCAGCGCCACCTCGCGACCAACAACTTTGCGCAAGCCTCCCACTACCTCAACAAGGCGGCTTTCGCCCACTGGGAGGCCAATGACCAAGCAACGGCCATCAAGTACTTCAACGAGACCGCCGAGCTCAAGGAGCGCATAGGCGACTATGTGGGCCTTAAGGCCGTATACAGCAACATGGCGCTGATCTACTCCGACATGAACATGTACGACATGGCCCTAGAGTGCTTCCAGAAGAGCCTGGGTGCCCGCCGTAAGTCAGGCAATCAGGCCGACATCGCGGCGGGCCTAGTCGACGTGGCCTACATCAGCATAGCCCAGAAACAGTACGACAAGGCCATCCGCCACCTCGATGAGGGCTACAAGCTGGCCCAAGCCGAAAAGCACTCCCGCCTCATACTCACATGCCTAAGGCTTTACGCCCAGTGCTACGAGCTCATGGGCAACTCGGCCAAGGCCAGCGAGTACCACAGCATGATGGCCATGTACGAGCAGCAGCTCTCCACGCAGCAGCTCCGCAGCGAGTACGATGTGGTCATCACCCAGGCCGAAAGCGAGGCCGAGACCCAACGTAAGCTCCGCTCGGAGCAGGAGGCCGAGATGCAGCTGCAAGCCCTACAGGCCCGCTTCACCCGCGACTCGCTCAACCGCATCGTGCTGAGCAAGCAGGATAGCCTCCAGAAGGCTGAAGAGCGCGACCGCCAGCGCCAAATAGAAATCGACAACCTAGAGCTACAGCGCGCCCTACAGAACGAGGTGCTCGAACGCCAGCAGGCCCACCAGCGCCAACAGCTCTTCATCATCTACACGGCCATAGCCTTTGCGGGGCTACTGGTGCTGGTGCTGGTGCTCATATACCGCACCTACCGCCAAAAGCAGCGCGACAACGAGCAGCTGCTCCTCCAGAACGAGGAGATAGAGAAGCAGCGCAACCAGATTCAAAAGCAGCACGAAAACATCAATAAGAGCATCAACTACGCCCAGGGCATACAGAAAGCTCTGCTGCCGCCGCAGGAAAACCTGACCAAGCTGTTCCCCGAATCGTTCATCCTCTTTAAGCCCCGCGACATCGTGAGCGGCGACTACTACTACTTCAAGGAGATTCCCCAGGGCTACGGCTCGGACGAGATGACGGGCAAGGTGGTGGTGGCCGCGGTGGACTGCACGGGCCACGGCGTACCCGGCGCCTTCCTGTCGATGATTGGCTGCAACCTGCTCAACGAGATCGTGCACAGCGGCGAGGCCAACCCGGGCTCCATACTGCGCCGCCTGAACAACGAGGTGGTGCGCACCCTGCGGCAGGAGGAGACCGACAACCGCGATGGCATGGACATGTCGCTGTGCGTAGTGGACACCGTGAACAAAACGCTGGAGTTCTCTGGAGCTAAAAATCCGCTCATCTACGTCACCAGCAGCGAGATGGGGCGCCTAAAACCCGACAAGAACTGTATAGCCGGCGGCACAGGCATCCTGTCCGATGACTTCGATGTGCAGCGCGTACAGGTCACCGAGCCCACGTGGTTCTACATGTTCTCCGATGGTTTTGTGGATCAGTTCGGCGGCCCCAATGGGCGCAAGTTCATGATGAAGCAGTTCAGCGAGCTGCTGGGGAGCATAGCCATGCTCCCAGCCCAACAGCAGCGCACCATGCTGAAGAACGTGCTGCGCGAGTGGATAGGCAACCTGTACCACCAGATTGACGACATCCTAATAGTCGGCTTCAAACTCACCCCCTGATGGGGGCAAGCTCCACCATACACGCCTGCAAACACGGCACTTCCAGAACTATGGAACGGACGTTCCATCCCAATAAAATGCCCCTAGGATGATTTTGAAATATTAAACTGTATCTTTGGGGCATCATTTCACGTAGAAACCAATGAATCAACCACACACTACAGTCATGAAAAGAGTGTTTTTGGCCCTCGCATTGCTAGGCATTTGCGGGACGGGTATGGCCCAGGTACAGGACAACGCAGTGATTCCCGTATCGGTAACCATCAACTCGGTGCTGCGTATGCAGGTGAACTCGGGCGGCAACATACAGTTCGTGTTCAACACCATGGATCAGTTCCTCACAGGTATAACCTCTACGGGAAACACCACCACCAAATTCACCGTGTCGTCATCGCGCCCTTACACAGTAACGTTGAACTCAGAAGATGCCAATTTAATGGGCATATCTACGGGTGCAACAGCAAACTTGGCATTACTCCGCTATTCACTTTCCGGTCTAGGAGCGAATACCACAACACAGCCCCTAACGAACACAAGCCAAACAGTTGTAACCAACGCTGATCCCGCATCTAACGAAGACTACAGCATAATGTGGGAAGCTGGAACAGATGCTGGCAATAGGGCCACAGGCATCCCCCCCGACACCTACGTTACCAACGTGTTCTTGACCCTTGTGCCCAACTAATCGCTTCTAGGCATAGGAGAGCGTGAGCAAAGTTCAGGGCGCGTTTGATGTACCCTGAATTTTGCTGTTTATAGCAGTCTCAGCACATGGCAAGACCCCTCGCACGGCGCATATCATTGGCCCTATACACCTGGGCCCTCCCGCTGTGGACGCTCGCCCAATGCCCCGCCCCCGACCTCAAGATGCTCACGGTGTACGGCGGCAGTGTGCAGTTCGCGCTGAGCACCGAGACCCAGCTACAGAGCTCCGAGGCCGTGCTCAGCTCGCACACGCGGCTGACGATCCGCTTTCGCGTGTGCGAGCTCACGGCTCTGGCCGATGAGTGGGAGCTCAAGCTCGGCGCAGCCGATGATGCGCTGTACCCCGTGGGCATCCCCTCGCCCGGTGCCCCCATTCCGCTGAGCGATGTGCTCGTGGAGGTGACCACGCTTAGCAGCAGGAACTGCGATGTGACAACGCCCTCCACCTTCCATCCTACAAACAGCCCGCAAACGTTGGCCAAGGGCCGCTGGAACGGCCCATCGCTGCCCGATGATGTGATGGAGGCCGAGCTGCTGCTCACCTACAAGCTCAGGGAACCGATGTGGGGACGCAAGCCTGGGGTTTACCTCACCAACCTGAACCTGCTGCTTAAAGAAGATTGAACCACGGCCCCGCCTCTGACGCAGCGCCCTTCCGCACTATCCTCCCGAATTTTGAAGCCCAAGCATAGCATAGCGCCCTGCCGACCGATGCTCACATCGCTGGGCATCCTATTGCTGCTGGGGCTATGCCCCCCCACGTGGGGCCAGCGCTACGCTACGCCACCGCCCATCCCACAGCTCTCCACCCGCTTCGTCCGACACACGGTGGAGAGCGAGGCCAAAGGCGTGGTGTTCAACGCATTCATAGTCCAAAACAAGGGGGCGCAGGCGGAGCACCTCACGGTGAGCATCACCGTGCCGCAGGGATGGCGCCTCATTGGCTCCGACAAGGTGGAGCTGCATCTGGCCCCAGGCGATTCGAGCATAGTGCCGATACGGGTAACGGTGAGCGCCCTGGTGCGCGGCGACATAGGCTACAGCATAGTGGCCTCGCTGCTCGACAGCAAGGGCAACACCGTGAAGAATGACTACTGCTTCGTGAAGATACCGGGGACGCACGACCTGAGCTACAAGCTGCTGGGCGGGGTGGCGTTCCTCGACCCCACTAAGCGCACATCGCAGTTCGGGGTGTTGGTGCAGAACCGTGGGAACCACGAGGAGACGGTGTCGTTCCTGCTCGATGGCAACCAGCAGCTAGGCATCGGCCCTGAGCGCCACATGCTCCACACGCTCGATGTGGTGGTGCAGCCATTCAGCGACACCACCATCACATTCGGCGTAACGCAGAGCGGCAGCAACACCATGGGGCGCAACATATTCCCGCTGAGCGCCCAGATCAGCTCGGCCAACACCATGCTCAGGCGCACGGTGTGGTTTAGGAGCGTGGAGTCTTTGTACATCAACAATATAGACGCTCAGAACAAACCGCTCACCGTGGAGCTCAACGTTCAGGGCCTACTCGACGAGCGCCTACGCCCTATATACTCGGCCACCATATTCGGGCGCACGCTGTTCAGGGGCAGCAGCGACCTATACTACTACTACCGCAACTACGCCTCGGGCAGCGCAGAGGACCTATACTACAAATCGCGGGTGTACGTGGGCACAAACGTGGGCCGCTGGAACATAGAGCTAGGCGACAACTTCAGGTACATGGAGGGCTCACTGTTCGGGCGAGGCGGATACCTATCGTATGGCGGGAGGCAGATGCAATTTGTGGCCCTGGCCAACAAGGATTTGAACTCCGACATGACCAACGCCGCCGTGCGCACGGCGTTCAGCGTGCACCCACGGGCATCGGTGCTTGCGGGCGCCAACTACAGCCAGCAGCCCAGCACCGCGTACCGCTCCGCCATAGGCTACCTGGGCACCACCATGCGCATAGCCCAGGTGCACCAGCTGCAGGCCGTGGCCGCCTACAACCGGATTGACCAGCAGCTGGATGGCAAAGGTACACACCACGAGTGGGGCGGCGAGCTACAATACTCCTCGCACATAGGCTCCGTGCGTACCTCCGTGAACATCGAGCACCACACCCCGCTCTACAACAGCTATAAGGCCGGACGCACCCAGCTCAACGCACGCTCTATATGGAGCGTAAATGAGCATAACAGCCTAATAGCCAGCATTTACGAACTGCAAACCAAAAATCATCTCCTTGGGCAGCAATCCATAGCCAACACCGTGGTGAACCAGAACGGGGAGTACTCCCTAGAGCATCAGCACCAAATGACGCGCACCAGCCAGCTATTCTATGGGCCTATATATCGCCGTCTGGGCTACCGCACCCGCAGCGCGCTCTTCAGGCCTGGGGCCGACATGTTCCGTAGCCATAGCTACGGCATGGTGGTGGGCGCACGCCTGTCGCTCAGCAACAATACGCTGATAATAGTGCCCCGCGTGGAGCTGGCCCTGCCCACCATCGCCAGCAACCCCTTCCCCTCCGACACGCAGAGCAACAGGCCGCTGATTACCAACTACCAGCACATCTCACTCAACATCAGAAGCCCCCGGCTGGGACTAATCGCCCTGCTCTCGATGGGCCCACGCAGCGTGAGCGACCAGATGAACTTCGCACAGCGCCGCACGGCGACCAAACGTTTGGTGGTGATACCATCATACCGCATCGGCCTATTCGACAATAAGCTGCTGCTGACGGCCTCGGCCAACTACAACAACGACCTGATCAGCAAGTTCAGCTACATGGCCCTCACCGGCATGGCCGAAGCATCCCTGCCGCGTAGCTGGTACCTGAGCTTCCTGACGCAGTACAACATCCAGCGGCGGGTGAAATCAACCGAGAACTTCGACCAGTACCAAACCCTGTACGCCGAGGCCACCGTCCGAAAGGAGTTCGGCTTCCAGCAGCCCCGCGTGAAATACTACAACGTGGAACTAGTGTTCTTCAAGGACATGAACGGCGACAACGTGCAGGGCGACAACGAGCCGGGCATCAAGAACGTGCTGGTGGAGCTGCAGCGCATCGATGATGGCGCCGACACCAGACAAATCCCCCACAACATAGCCTCGGCCGAGCTGCTCTCCGACAACCTGGGGCGCGTGCGCTTCGAGAACCTCCCCGACGGCCTGTACCGCATAAGCTACAACCCGCTGGGCAACGATGTGGGCAGCTTCAGCAAGATACTCGACAACGTGGAGCTGCACGTGAACGCCCACGGGGTGCACTACTTCCCGTTCGCCGAGCGCAACAAGGTATTCGGGCGCATCATCATGAACCGCAGCAAGCTGTCGGGGCTGGGGCACATCGACGTGTCGAACATCCGCATAACGGCCTCGGACAGCCGGGGCAACGTGTTCTCAACGCTGACCGACAAGAACGGCGAATTCGTGCTCTACGCCCCCGTAACCGATGAGTACGTGGTGAACGTAAACAACATCTTCCACGAGAACTTCGACCTGCGGCAGAACAACTTCCACGTGCAGTTCAACGACTACAAGCAGTTCGAGGTGAACTACGTGTTCGACGAGAAGGTGCGGCAGATCAACTTCGCCCAAGCAGCCCCCTCGCCGCTCGATGGCCCCATGGAGGCGGTTCAGCAGATAAGGCGCACCACCCTACGCGGCACCGTAAAGGATGCCCAGTCGCTGGCCCCACTGCGCGCCACCATCAACCTGCTGAACCCCGACAACAACACGGCGGTGCAATCGATGCGCACCAACCCGCAAACAGGTGCCTTCGGCATGACATTCGTGGCCGCCGATGAGTTCATAGTGGAGGTGCAGGCCGATGGCTACTGGCACCACACGGAGAACCTAGTGCTCAACCAGATAACAACGTTCATGAACGTGAACCGCGACATCCTGCTACAGCCCATCACCATAGGCTCGAAGATAGAGACCAACGCACGATTCGACCCGGGCAGCGCCGCCCTACAGCCCAACACCGTGGCCGAGCTCAACCGCGTGCTGCGCATCCTCAGAGCCAACAGCCACATACAGCTCGAAATTCAAGGCCACGCCGATGCCGTGGAGCAGCTCAACAACCCGCTCATCTCGGAACAGCGAGCTCAGGCCGTGGCCCGCTACCTGATTGAGCACGGCTTTGGCAACGTGGTGGTGGCGGGCATGGGCGACCTTCTCCCCGTAGCCCCCAGCGACACCGAGGCCAACCGCTCGCAGAACCGCCGCATCGAAATCGTAGTAGTAGATAAGTAACCCCAGCGCCCCCATGCTCCGAATACCCATAGCCGCCCTCACCGCACTGCTGCTGACCACTGCGGCCATCGGCCAGCCATGGGCTCAGCCCGACTCATCGCTCACGCTCATGCTCATGGGCGATGTGCTGGGCCACGGCTCGCAGCTGCGATGCGCCCAGCAGCCCGATGGCAGCTATAGCTACCGCCGCACCTTCGCACCCATGGAGGACGTGTTCGCCCTGGCCGACATCGTGATAGCCAACCTAGAGGTGCCGCTCGCCGGCCCACCCTACGCGGGCTATCCCTCGTTCAGCTCGCCCGATGCGCTGGCGCAGCACCTACAACAGGCTGGGGTGGACGTGCTGGTTACGGCCAACAACCACGCGCTCGACCAAGGCTCACGAGGGCTCTACCGCACCTCGCGGGTGCTCGACTCGCTGGGCATCCCCCACACGGGCACCGCCCATAGTGCCCAAGCCCGAGCCTCCAACTCGCCGCTGATGCTACGGCACAACGGCATTGCCCTAGCCCTACTGAGCTACACCACCTGCATGAACGGCCCCACCCGCCACCTCCCCCCACACGCGGTGAACATGGCCGACACCGCCCGCATACGCGCTGACCACCGCAAGGCCCTAGCACTGGGGGCCGATGCCGTGCTGATGTTCGTACACTGGGGAGAGGAGTACCACCGCACCGAGAACGCCAGCCAGCGCCGCCTAGCCGACTGGCTCCACACATTGGGCATCACGCTGGTGGTGGGGTGCCACCCCCACGTAGTGCAGCCGCTACAGCTGAGCACGGAGGAACAGCGTGCCACGGTGTTCTCGCTGGGCAACTTCGTGTCGAACCAACGATGGCGCTACTCTGATGGTGGTCTGGTGGTGATGCTACGCCTCGAAAGGCAAAGCGGTGCGGTACGGCTCACGCACGGGGCCGCCATCCCAGTGTGGGTGTCGGCCCCCATGCGAGGCGGGGTGAAGGACTTCAGGGTGTGGCCCGTGTACAAGGCTGAGGCCACGGGCGAACGTTTCGGGTCGGAGCACCCGGACTTCGTCCGCTTTGCCTCCGACACCCGCCGCCTGCTCGACTCGGCGGGGCACGGCTTCCCCGAGCTGCGCTACGATGCCTTCACCCGCAGCTGGGCGCTGCCATGGCAGTCGGCGCAACGCATAGCCCCCCGAAGCGCCGAACTGCTACCGCTGCTCCGTCCAAAGGTGCAGCCCCCATTGCAGTAGAAGGGCTGATGCCCTCCCCACCCCGCCAATCGTTAGGGTGGCCCTTTTCCCCGACACACTCGCCATGGAGGCAGAAGTTTGGCTCCGCGATGCATCATAATGGGGATATGCCGATACCAGCAGCAGCTAGAAATACAGGTCGCGCTCACCCCGCTGTATGCGCTGTATGCGCTGCCGTATCTCGGCCACGTTGTTCGCATCGTCAATATCGCCCAACGTTCTGTCAATCAACCTATAGCCCTTGTCGCGCACGGTGGGGTTGGCATAGTCCTCAAGGTACTCGGTGAGGGTGAGCACGGCGTTAGGCGTGCAGTAGCGCTTGATGAAGCCAGGCACCGAGAACTCCATGAAGTGCTCGCCCGTGCGCCCCAACCTGTAACATGCCGTGCAAAACGATGGCAAGTAGTCGTGGCTCACCAGGTCATCGATTACATCGCTCAGCGTGCGGTCATCGTTAATCTTGAATTGCTCGCGGTTCAAGTCTTGTGCATCGGTATCCTGCTGCGAGTAGGCCCCTATTTCGAGCTTAGTGCCGCCATCGATCTGCGACACGCCGAACTGCATCACCTGCTGACGCACATGGGCGGGCTCTCGGGCTGTGAGTATCATGCCCGTATAGGGCACGGCCAGACGTAGTATGGCCACCAGGCGCACCATATCCTCATCGGACACGAAATGCTCATCCGGTATGCTCAAGCCCGATGCCGACTTTATGCGGGGGAACGATATGGTGTGCGGCCCCACGTTGTAGCAGGCCTCCAGATGGTTGGTGTGGCGCACTAGTCCCATCACCTCGAACCTCCAGTCATACAGGCCCATCAGGGCTCCAATGCCCACATCATCGATGCCGGCCTCCTGGGCGCGGTCGAGCGAGGTGAGGCGCCAGGCGTAGTCGCGCTTCATGCCAGCCCTGTGGAAGCGGGCGTAGACATCGGGGTGGTAGGTCTCCTGGAATATCTGGTAAGTGCCAATGCCTGCCTCCTTCACCGTGCGGAAGCCCTCGATGTCGAGCGGGGCGGCGTTGATGTTCACGCGGCGTATCTCGCCGTGGCCCTTCTTCACGCCGTACACCTCGCGCACGGTGTGGGCTATGAATTCGGGCGTGTAGTACTTGGGGTGCTCGCCGTACACCAGTATCAGGCGCTTCTGGCCGCTGTCCTCCAGGGCCTCCACCTGCTGGCGCAGGTCGGTGTCGGAGAGGGTGGTGCGCACCTGCTCCTTGTTGTCGGCCCTAAAGCCGCAGTACTCGCAGCTGTTGACGCAATGATTGCCGATGTAGAGCGGGGCAAAGAGCACAATGCGGTTGCCATACACGCGCTGCTTGAGCTGACGTGCGCCCTCCTTGATTTCCTCCACCAGGTCGGGGTCGGTGGCGGCGCACAGGGCGGCCACCTCCGATAGGTTGAGCCGCTGTTTGTCGAGCGATTTGGCGATGATGTCGCGCACCTGTGACTTCGAGGGGCGGGCGCTGTTGAGGTGCTCCCAGAGCTCATCGGCATCGATGAAAGGCTTCATGCTCTCATCGGCGATGCGGCATTTCTCAGGATAGAACTTCATGGCTATAAGTATTTGTAAGTGTAGTGTTTATCGTTGCAACATTGATACGGGGCAACGATAGCGTGGCTGATGGGGCAGACAAGCCGGGCGAATGAGTGAGATGAACGTGCACTAAAATATGCAGCCCGGCAGGGTGCTCCGCAGCCCGCTACCGCTACTGGCCCCGCATCATTACGGATTTCACCTGCACACCATCGAGCTTACCGATGGGCCCTGTGAGCGAGCCTATGCGGTCGCTGCTGCCCTCGAGCACCAGCGATATGACGCTCACCCCATGGCCAGCCATGGGGATGCCCTGCCGTCCGATGATGATGTCGGCATGCGCTGAGATGATTTGATTCAGCCTGTCGATGCTCTCACGGTTCTCCACCATGATGAGCGCGGCCCCTATTCTCTTCTCCATAAGACGTATCCTCCGTTGGATTAGATGATTATACTGCCCTTTCAGAATCCTTGGGGGCCAACTACACATTCGCTCCCCGCAGATGCCCCAAAGCTAGAAAAAAAATAGCCCCGATGCGCCATCAGCACCTCAAAAAAATTTGCCCCGCCCGGGGGCGAGGCATGACGGCTGGCCATAATTGCTTACATTTGCACTGGCAAAACACCTTTCAACGGCATGAGAATAGGCACGCTGCTCGGGGAGAACATCCGCATATCGATGAGCGCAATCAAATCGACCAAACTCCGCACGCTGCTCACCGTGCTCATCATCGCACTGGGCATCATGGCGCTGGTGGGCATCCTCACGGCCACCGAGGTCATGAGCAACGGCATCAGCGCCGAGTTCGCCGAGATGGGGGCCAACTCGTTCACCATCAGTAGCCGGGGTTCCTATGTGCGCATAAACAACAAGGAGTTCCGCACCAAAACTCACGCCCACATCTCGCTACGGCAGGCGCAGGAGTTCAAGGCGCATCTAGGCTTCCCCGCGCTAGTGGGCATATCGGCCCAGGCTTCAGGGTCGGCTACGGTGAAGTACCGCTCCGAGCAGACCAACCCCAACATCAGCGTTTACGGGGTCGATAAGGACTACCTGTCCGTGGCCGCGTTGGGCATCGCGCAGGGACGCAACCTCACCGCCCACGAGGTGACCGATGCCCGCAACGTGTGCCTGCTCGGTGCCCATGTGGCCAGCAGGCTGTTCGGGCAGCACATCAGCCCGTTGGGCAAGCTGGTGGGCGTGGGCGCCGCCCGCTATCGCGTGGTGGGTGTGCTGGAGGCTAAGGGGTCAGGCTTCTCCAGCGCCAACGAGCAGGTGCTCATCCCCGTCACCAGCCTAGCCGTTCACTTCCCCCGGCCCAACCAGAACCACAGCATCACCGTGCTACCGCATCGAGCAGCGCTCGCCGAGGCCGCGCAGGCCGAGGCCGAGGGGGCCTTCCGCATGGTGCGCCGCCTGTCCGCCACCGATGAGAACGATTTCAACATCGAACGCAGCGACAGCCTTGCCAAACTGCTGATGGAGAACCTGGGGTTTGTATCGCTGGCGGCCACGCTTATAGGTGTCATCACGCTACTGGGCGCCGCCGTGGGGCTGATGAACATCATGCTGGTATCGGTGGCCGAACGCACCCGCGAGATTGGCACCCGCAAGGCCCTAGGGGCCAAGTCGGCCTACATCAAGCAGCAGTTCCTCATCGAGGCCGTGCTCGTCTGCCTTCTGGGCGGCGTGCTGGGCGTGGTGCTGGGCATAGCGGTGGGCAACATCGTGGCCCTCATCGCCGGCGGCGCGTTCATGCTCCCATGGGGATGGATGCTGACCGGGCTGCTCATCTCGTCGGGCGTGGGCGTGGTGGCTGGCTACCTGCCCGCCGTGAAGGCCGCCCGCCTCAACCCCATAGAGGCCCTGCGCTACGAGTAGCGCCCACGCCTACCTATGCAGCCAGCCCAAAGCGGCATCCAGCGGCATGTCGCCGAGCTGGTCGGGGTGGGGCTATGCATACCGCCCATTGAGGCCACCGCATCCCACCACCAGAAGGCATAGGGATGCTGCTAACAATGCCAAACTTTTCGGCATAGCATTTGCAAAAAACAAGACACGCTGCCATTACAATGTGCTGTTGGCAACGTGTCTTGTTTGTTTTTGGGGTCTTTTGACTATACCAGCTCGTGGATTACCAGTCCGCTGCGGAGCTTGGGCTCAAACCAGGTGGTTTTGGGCGGCATGATGTTGCCCGTGTCGGCAATATCGATGAGCTGTTTCATCGATACGGGGTACAGGGCAAAGGCGGCCTTCATTTCGCCGCTATCGACGCGGCGTTTGAGCTCGCCCAAGCCGCGTATGCCACCCACAAAATCGATGCGGTTGGAGGTACGCAAATCCTTGATGTCCAGTATCTCGTCGAGCACCAGGTTCGAGAGTATGGTTACATCGAGCACACCGATGGGGTCGGAATCGTTGTAGGTTCCAGCCTTGGCGGTTAGCGAGTACCAGCGGCCATCGAGGTACATGCTGAAGTTGTGCAGCTTGCTGGGGGTGTAGATCTCGCTGCCCATCTCCTTCACCTCGAACGATTTGCCCAACTTCTCGATGAGCTGCTGCGCTGTGAGGCCGTTTAGGTCCTTCACCACGCGGTTGTAGTCGATAATTTTGAGCTGGTTGTCGGGGAATATAACCGAAAGGAAATAGTTGTACTCCTCGTTGCCGGTGTGGTTGGGGTTCTGGTTCTTCTTCTCCTGTCCCACGCGGGCGGCAGCAGCGGTGCGGTGATGGCCGTCGGCTACGTAAAGAGCAGGTATTGAGGCGAATATGTCGGTGATACGCTTGTTCACCGAGGCATCCTCAATCACCCAGAAGTGGTGGCCAAAGCCGTCTTCGGCCACAAAGTCGTAAACGGGCTTGGAGTTGCGCACCACGTTGTCGACGATTTTGTCCATCTCTTCTACAGCTGGATAAGCAAAGAATACGGGCTCGATGTTGGCGTTTTGGTTGCGCACGTGTTTCATGCGGTCTTCCTCTTTCTCAACGCGGGTTAGCTCGTGTTTCTTGATTTTGCCGCTCATGTAGTCCTCAAAATGGCAGCAGGCCACCAGGCCATATTGGGTGCGGCCATTCATGGTTTGGGCGTAGATGTAGTAGCGCTCCTCGGGGTCCTGAACGAGCCAGCCGTTGGCCTTCCATTTCTTGAAGTTCTCTACGGCCTTGTCGTACACCTCTTGCGAATGCTCGTCGGCGATGGGGTCGAAGTCGATTTCGGACTTGATGATGTGCAGGAGCGATTTCTCGCCAGCTTCGGCCTTAGCCTCGGCTGAGTTCAGCACATCGTAGGGACGCGAGGCCACCTCGGCGGCGAACTGCTGCGGGGGGCGGATGCCCTTGAATGCTTTGATTTTTACCATCTTTAAGGCTTGCTTATTTGTTCACTTGGAATTTGTTGTCGCCCGTTTTGATGTAGGCTATGGCCTGATTGGCGGCTGCCAAGCCTGCATTTACGTTGGCCTCGGCGGTCTCGGCACCCATTTTCTTGGGTGTAGCGAATACGCGACCTGCAAACTGTGCCTGTAGGGCATCATAGTTGTCGGGCTTAACGTCGGTAACGTATTTCAGGTCGGTGCGCTCGGCCATCACCTTGGCTAGGCCTTCCTCGTCGATAACCTCTTTGCGGGCGGTGTTCACCAGCGTAGCGCCCTTGGGCATACGCGATAGCAGGTCGTAGTTGATCGACTTTTTGGTTTTGTCGTTGGCAGGGATGTGGAGCGAGATGTAGTCGCAGCTGGAATAGAGCTCCTCTATGCTTGCGGCCACCTTAACGCCCTCTTTTTGCATGGCCTCGGTGGGAACGAATGGGTCGAAGGCGTGTATTTCCATGCCAAAGCCGCGTCCGTATTGAGCCACAATGCGACCCACGTTGCCGTAAGCGTGTATGCCCAATTTCTTACCCTTGAGCTCGGAACCAGTGCCGGGGTTGAACAGGTTGCGGGCCATGAAAATCATCATGCCAATGGCCAGTTCGGCCACGGCGTTGGAGTTCTGGCCAGGGGTGTTCATGGCCACAATGCCCTTGGCCGAGCAGGCGGCCAGGTCGAGGTTGTCGTAGCCAGCACCAGCGCGAACCACCACTTTTAGGTTCTTGGCGGCCTCAACCACCTGGGCGGTAACCTTGTCGCTGCGCACAATCAGGCCATCGGCATCGGCCACGGCCTTCAGCAGGTCGGCGGGGTCGGTGTACTTCTCGAGCAGGGCCAGCTCAAAGCCAGCACCTTCAACTATCTTTCTGATGCCATCAACGGCAACCTTTGAGAAAGGCTTCTCGGTTGCTACAAGTATCTTTGCCATTGCAGTAGATTGTTTGGTTTGATGAAAAAAATTAGACCCGCCCTGGACTGGGTTTTGTGAGCCCTTGGGGGCGGGTCTAAAGGTTTTTGTTTATTTCTTGTCGGACGACTCTTAGGCGTTCTGCTTCTCAAACTCCTTCATGCAGTCAACCAAAGCCTGTACGCTCTCGATGGGGCAGGCGTTGTAGATCGATGCGCGGAAGCCGCCTACCGAGCGGTGGCCTTTGATACCCACCATGCCTTTGCTCTTAGCAAACTCCATGAATGCGGCCTCTTTGTCCTTGTATTGCTCGGCCATCACGAAGCAAACGTTCATGATTGAGCGCGAGTCTTTCTCGGCAGTGCCCACAAACATCTTGTTGCGGTCGATTTCGCCGTAGAGCAGGTTGGCCTTCTCCATGTTGCGTTTGTGCATGGCTTCGAGGCCGCCCATTTCCTTCACCCATTTTAGGGTCTCGTGCATCACGAATATGGGGAATACGGGGGGGGTGTTGAACATGCTGTTGTTCTTGGGCTCGTCGCCGATGTGGGTGCGATAGTCAACCATGGTGGGGTTTTTGCGCTCCACTTTGCCCAGCAGGTCTTTGCGAACGATAACGAAGGTAACGCCAGCAGGGCCTACGTTTTTCTGAGCACCACCATAAATCATGGCATATTTGGTTACATCAACCGGACGGCTCATGATGTCCGACGACATGTCGGCAATCAGGTTCACGGGGCAGTCCATATCTTCCTTAATCTCAGTACCATATATGGTATTGTTGGTGGTGATATGGAAGTAGTCGGCATCAGCGGGGATTTTGTATCCCTTGGGGATGTAGGTGTAGTTCTTATCCTCCGAGCTGGCCACAACCTCAACCTCGCCGTAGAGTTTTGCCTCTTTCACGGCTTTCTTGGCCCATACGCCAGTTTGCAGGTATGCGGCTTTTTTGTTGAGGAAGTTAGCGGGCACTTCGAAGAATTGGGTCGATGCGCCGCCGCCGAGGAAAATCACGGCGTAGTTGTCGGGGATGTTGAGCAGATCTCTCCAGAGCTGCTCGGTTTCGGCCATGATGCGCTCCCAGCCAGGGGTGCGGTGTGAGATTTCGAGGATACCGATTCCAGTGTGGTCGAAATCGCGGATGGCGTTGATGGCCGATTCAATGGCCTGCTTGGGCAGAACACAGGGCCCTGCGTTGAAGTTATGTTTCATTGTATCAGTTGTTTGTGTTTAAACACGTTGGTTCTGAAATTTGCCCCAAATGTCGAAGTTATTTTTCACATTTCCTAATTTTTTTGGGGTATTATAGTGCCACCAACTCATTGCCTGCCAGGGCGGGTATTTTGTTGGTGAGGTCGAATGTGCAGCAGTATTCAATCACATCGTCGAGACCCAGTTTTTTTAGCCTATGCCGTTGGGCGGCATGTTCTAAAAAGGCGGGGATGTTGGGCTGTGCGGTGTTCCAAATGTCGATGGCCCCGTAGGTGGAGTCGCAGGTGGTGCTGAATTGGCCCGAGGCCATTAGGGTTTTGGCCAGTGAGCCAGCAAACATGGTGTCTTCGAGGCAGAATTTGCCCTTCCAGCCAGCGCAGAGTATCAGGACGTCGGTTTGCATGGCGAGCAGGTGCTTGCATAGCGCACCGTGGTTCAGGAATGCGCCCACCAGCACCTGTTTGGCACCGCCGCTCAGGCCTATGGCCTGGGTGCCGTTGGTGGTGCTGTAAACCAGCGTTTGGCCGTTCACCACTTCGGGGGTGAAGTAGCGCGGCGAGTTGCCAAAGTCAGCAAAATCAACCTTTTGGCCATTACGCTCGGCCACCACGGTGTAGCCCTGCTCCTTGTAGTGGCGTGCCTCGTCGAGCGATGCCACGGGAATTACGCGCTGTGCACCGTTGTGGAACATGGTGCAAATCACCGAGGTGGCGCGTAGTATATCCACCACCACCACAGCTTTGTTGTCGGGTGTGTATTGGTCGAAAAGTGCGGTGCTTAGCGCGGTTTCAATGGTGTTCATGTGCCTATTTGTGTAGTTTGGCTGGACTAAAATCGCCGCTTAGGTATTGTTCGCCGAATGTAGATGCGGGCAGTTCTACCGTAACCACCTGGTTGGTGGTGGTTATGGTGATGGTGCGGGTGTTCAAGCCCAGCCACCAGTAGCCTTTGCGCAGAACTATGGTGTTGTTGCGGCGGCGTATAAATTGGTAGCCATTGGTGGTGAATTGCGCCAGCAGTTTGTCCATGTCGAGTTGCTCGGCGGGCGATATTTCCACCACGTTGGTGCGGCTCATCACGTAAACCCATATAGCCGAGAAAATCAGCGAGTTGCCAAGGGCGAAGGGCATATAGGTGTGTAGCAATTCTACTAAAGACAAGTCGCTGTGTGCCACATATTTAATGGCAAAGTTGATAGTCAGCATAATAAGCACAGATGTAATGAACATCGGAAGATGCTTTGAGCTTATGGGCTGCTGACTTACCTTTACTTTGAGCTGGTTGTCCATGTTGTATATATGTAAAGGGGAGGCCAACGCCTCCCCTTTGCTTTGCTGTGTGTATTTCGGACGGCGCTAAGTTGGCTATTTGGCCAGATGGAACGGTGGTTTCACCACTTTGGCTTTCAGCTTCTTGTCGCGTATGCCGATATAGATTTCGGTGTCGTCCTTCCAGAATCCCTTTTTGAGGTAGGCCATGCCGCAGCCCACCTTGCTCATGGGCGACATGGTGCCCGAGGTCACCTCGCCAATCTCGTTGCCCTGGGCATCGTACACCTTGTAGTGCTGGCGGGGAATACCGCGCTCCAGCATGATGAATCCCTTGAGGCGGCGTGTGGTACCCTCATTTTTCTGCTGTTCCCACAGCGGGCGGTCGATGAAGTTCTTGCCCTCGGCGAACTTGGTAATCCAGCCCAAGCCTGCCTCGATGGCCGATGTGGTGTCATCGATATCGTGGCCATAGAGGCAGAAACCCGACTCTAGGCGGAGCGTGTCGCGTGCACCAAGGCCAATGGGCTTGATGCCGAACTCTGCACCGGCCTCGAATACGGCCCTCCACAGCTTCTCACCATCGGCCACAGCGCAGTAGATCTCGCAACCGCCAGCACCCGTGTAGCCCGTGGTGGAGAACAGTACGCTCATGCCCGCAAAATTGGCAATCTTCTTACAGGTGTAGTACTCCATGTCCACCACGTTCTCCGATGTGAGCTTCTGCATAGCCTTCAGCGCCAGTGGCCCTTGCACGGCCAGCTGGGCAAACTCCTCTGAAGCATGGTAGAGCTGCTTGCCCGGCTCAAGACCGAACTCCTTGGCATGTTGGCACATCCAGTCCCAATCTTTCTCAATATTGGCGGCGTTTATCACCAAAAAGTACTCCTCGGCGCCAAAACGGTACACCAGCAGGTCGTCAACAATGCCACCCTTGCCGTTGGGCATACAGCTGTACTGCACTTTGCCGTCGGTGAGGGCAGCCACGTCGTTGCTGGTGATGCGTTGCAGGAACGCTAGCGCGTTGGGGCCCTTTACCCAAACTTCGCCCATGTGCGAAACGTCAAATACGCCCACTTTTTCGCGGACGGTAACATGCTCATCGTTGATGCCCGAGTACTCAATGGGCATGTTGTAGCCCGCAAACTCGGCCATACGGGCACCCAGCCCGATGTGGATGTTGGTGAATGGTGTGGTCTTCATTATCTTATCGATAGTTGTCATTAGTCTCGTTGCCCTTAGCCATTTAGCTCATCGTGTGGGCGGAGCCGGAGTGCTCCCGCCACCACAAAGGTAGCACTTTTTCGGCAGGAGCCCCCCATCTATACACAAAATGATTTACCGCCCCGCCCCCCTTGTCCACAACCATCGGCACTCCGCTCTCCATCAACGCCATACGCTAGGTGCTCCGCATCTCCCCTTAAGGACAGAAGGCGTTGGTGCCCCTCAAAATTACTGCCCAGGTTTTGTTTTCTCGAAACAACTTTATAGCTTTGCGCTTACGTACATCACCCTGCGTAGCATGGCAGGCCAAAGCATTTGATATGATTCGCATCGAGAACATCAGCAACACCACTGTAATCTCATTCACAAGTGGAAACAAATTGAATGTGTCCGTCACACAGCAGGTCAAGACGGACATCCTGGAGGCCATCACAGGTCAATCCCGCGTGGTGCTAAACCTCGATGGCATCAGCTACATCGACAGCACGGGGTTTGGCATGCTGCTCTCCGTGCTGCGCCACTGCAAGAGCAATGGAGCAGCGCTCATGCTATGCTGCCTGAGCCCCGAGGTGCAGGAGCTCATCAAGCTGCTACAGCTACAGAACATCTTCGACATCAGGGGTAGCGTAGACGAGTGCCTAGCCTAAGCTGCGGCCCTGCCCACTGGTGCCTCCGCTCGCAGCGTGTCTGTCGGGGCGCAGTTGCTATTGGCTCAAACCATCGGCCTCGGCGATTCCCGAACGCATGAGCTCGGTGATGGGCGCGTACACCGATGCGTCGTTCAGCGGGATGCCCTCCAGTGCCTCCTCTAGGTCATGCGTGCTCACCTCAAAGCTGCGTCCATCGCGCACATAGCTGAACTCCACGTTGACGTGCGGATTGGAGCATATCATCATGGCCGCAGCTCCGCCTATATCGCCCAGCGGCAGGCAGTCGATGCTGCTGGGGCGCAGCACGGCCTCCACCCGGGTGCCCCTCCCCGGTGCCGACTCTATGCGCAGGTAGCCGCCCGTTCGTTCGGCGTTCTGCTTCAGCAGCGGGATGCCCAGCCCCACCTTGCGGGTGGTACGGGTGGTGGTAAAGGGGTCGGCTACGCGCCGTAGGAACTCCTCGTCCATACCCCGCCCATCATCGCCAACCTCCAGCCTGACGGCATCGAGCTGGGAGTCCACCTCCACCGCTATGCGCACATGAGTGGAGCCCACCACCATGGAGTTCTGGGCAATATCGAGCAGGTGTAGCGACAAGTCCTTCATAAATGCGGATAATGATATGATTATTAGTAATTTAGCACCTCCAAATCGCAACCATGGGTGCCGTGCAGGGCGCGGCGCACGTTCTCGAAGTCGAGCCGCTCCATCCAGAAGCCCGTGGTCTGCTTGGCGATGTCGCCTATGAAATGAGCGTCGGAGCTGCGGACGAAGCGCTTATGCGTGACGAACGGATTGGCCCTGAGCATGGCGCTGGGGGAGGAGTAGCGCGACACCTCTAGGGCATCGTACTTTAGGTCGGGCGGCACAAAGCCGAGCTGGCTGCTGATGCTGAATTTGGGCCTATCGATGTGCGCCGGGATGAAGAGGCCGCCCAGCGAGGCCACCTTGGCCTGCACCTCGTAGATGCTCTGCGTGGTGGTGGATATTAGCAGGTAGTCCACCTCGTCAACTACGTTTTCCTCCGCATCAACCACCAGCTGATAGCCGTAGTAGTCCACATTGTTCGGTATTCGCTGTATCGTGCGCTCTATGTATTCTTGAAAATCAACACGTTGCTCCTCTGTGTCGAACAAGCACACGCAGTGCACCTCCTCGCTGGTGGTGACCTCGGCGCCGAACAACACGTATATGCCATGCTCCGCGGCCAGCTGCCGCACCACGGGGCCATGCAGGGTGGTGTTGTGGTCGGTGATAGCTATCAGGTCGAGGTGTTCCTCCACCGCCCGCGCCACGATGTGCGATGGGCTCATCTCCAAATCGCCACACGGCGACAGCACGCTATGCAGGTGCAGGTCGGCTCGGTAGAGGTTCATCGGGCGGAATCATTATCGGCCAGTAGCCGATATATCTTCCCCGTGATGTCGAAGGCTGGCTCGCTGGTGCCGAGTATGGGGATGCCCTCGTT
The DNA here is from genome assembly GCA_017454165.1 of Bacteroidales bacterium. Classification (GTDB taxonomy): domain Bacteria; phylum Bacteroidota; class Bacteroidia; order Bacteroidales; family Tenuifilaceae; genus RGIG6076. The sequence goes on from JAFTDN010000084.1 coordinate 19,562, forward strand.
CTCGCTTTGCTCCACGGTGTTGGCTTCGGGCATGAGCCCCTTAACCATGATGACGGCGGCCACCTCCTTGAGCGAGGCTATGGCCATGACATTCACGTGGGTTTGGAGCGTGACCCACAGCATCCCCTCGTTGATGCTTCCCATCACATCGCTCAGCAGGTCGGAGGTATACCCGCCCGTTATCTCCCGGCTCAGGCCCTGCCGGCCCGATAGCACCTTCAGGTTCAATTTTGAGGCTAGTTCTTCAACTGTCATAGTTTCGGTTTTTGCGGTATTGGTGTCGTGCGGCGGGGCCGCGTATGCTCATTTCAGTTTGTAAGGTTTCCGGCAGTTCTTCTTGAACCGATCCTCCCCCCACACCTGCTTCATTATCTTGAAAGCATGACCAGGGGCGAGCTTGCTCTGCTCCATGTTCTTTTGGAGGAACACGCACTGCGATATGGCCGCCTCGCCCTGCACGATGTCCTCGGCCAGGGCTGAGCACGATGGGGCACCGCACACACCGCAATCAACCCCTGGGAGGTAGCACATAATCCGGTTCACCCGCTCCATCTTTTTCATGGCGGTGGCCATGTCTTCATCGAGCTTGAGCATCGACCGCGGCTCCACACGCCTAAGCGCGTTCTTACCCGCATTGGCCGTTTTGTAGGCCTGCAAAATCTTCTCACTCACCACCTTTTTCGATGACAGGGCTACCGACTCCTTGCGCAGGTGCTCCACTGTTAAAAAGCGGTTGCCTGCTGTCAGCGCACCGCCCGCGCAGCTCTGGTCGCAGGTACGCAGCTCCAAAAAGTCGACTCCCGAGATTTCCTCATTCTCGACCTTCTCCAGAAATTCGATTACATTCGATATGCCATCGATGGCCAAACAGCTGCCCTGAACTTCGCTGGCTTCGCCGCTGGTGAGGCTCCAGTTCAGGCTGCGCGCCGAGAGCGGCTTGTACCTCACCTGCATGTGGGGGTCTATGTCCTTGTGCCTTATTTCGCGCAGTATCCGGTTGTAGATGTAGTCCATGTTGAGCACCCCCGTAACCTCGGAGTGCTCCTCGCCCACAGGGCTTTTTATGGCGGCTATTTTGGCCGCGCAGGGGGTGATGTAGTACACCCCTATCTCATGCTCATGCGCCCCTGCCTGCATAAGCTCCTGCTTCACGTAAGCCGTAGTCAGATCGAGCGGCTGGCGCAGCAGCATCAGGTTGCCCACCAGCGATGGGAACTTCACCTGTATGAGCCGCACAACGGCTGGGCAGTACGATGATATGACCGGCTTATCGTGCGTGGCATCCTCCACGTATGCCCTCACCTGCGGGATGAGGTACTCCACCGAGTCCTCCACCTGTATTATACGGGAGAACCCAATGTTAATCAATGCTTTGCATATCATGTCGGGGGTAACGTCCTCGGGGAACTGCCCCATAATCACTGATGGTATCAGGGCCACACGATGCTTGTAGGCGAATATGCCATCAAATTCATCCTGCTCTATGACAATGGCACCCGATGGGCACACGGTGTAGCACTCCCCGCAATCGATACACCGATTGCTATGCAGCACGGCCTTGCCCTGTCGCACACGCAGTGCCTCCGTGGGGCAGACCCGCATACAGTGCGCACAGCCAATGCACACATCGGTCGTGATTTTAAGTGCGTGCCTAAAACTAGCCCTATCTGCCGACGTTCCTCCCATTATCCATAGTTAGTTTGCTCTCAGATAAACGGTTATCTCCAAGTGTGTACCCTCGCCCACCACGCTGGTTATCACGAACTCATCGGCATTGGCCTTGATGTTGGGCAGCCCCATCCCCGCGCCAAATCCCATCTCCCGCACCACAGTCGATGCGGTGGAGTACCCAGGAACCATGGCCCGTTCAATGTCGGGAATTCCTGGCCCATGGTCATCGAGCACCAACCTTATGCGCTCGGTGTCGATATCAGCCCGAATTACTCCATCGAAGGCGTGGGCTGCAATGTTCACCTCGGCCTCATACAGGGCAACCACTACGCGTTTTATC
>JAFTDN010000085.1 GCA_017454165.1 Bacteroidales bacterium
CATGCACGTTGCCAAACGAAGCTGCAATGGTGAATTTGGGGCTAATTCTCATGAGCTCATTGTAGGCATAGGCAAACTCGTCGGGCTGGGTGTAGAGGCGCGAGCTGTCAACGCATGTGTTATCCACACCGTCCTCTTCGCCGCCGGTTACGCCCAGCTCAATCTCGAGGGTCATGTCGAGCTTGCTCATGCGGTCGAGATAGCGTTTGCAAAGTTCGATGTTGTCCTTGAGCGACTCCTCGGAGAGGTCGATCATGTGCGAGCTGAAGAGCGGACGGCCAAAATGCTTATAGTGCGCCTCGCCCTCGAGCAGCAGCCCATCGAGCCAGGGCAGGAGTTTACGGGCGCAATGGTCGGTGTGCAGCACCACGGGAACACCATAAGCCTCGGCCAGGGTTTGCACGTGGCGAGCAGCACAAATAGAGCCAAGCACGCTGGCGCGTTGAGCGTCGTTGCTCAAACCTTTGCCGGCAACAAAGGCCGCGCCGCTATTTGATAGCTGTATGATTACAGGCGAGTTCACCTCGCGGGCAGTCTCCAACACGGCATTCATGGTGTTGGTGCCAGTTACGTTCACTGCGGGCAGGGCAAATGCCTCGGCTTTAGCGTAGTCGAATAGCCTTTTCAGCTCGGAGCCGGTAATGATACCAGCCTTAAATTTAGGTATGCTCATGGATTTATCCTACTGATTTATCGGGATGTAAAGTTAGCAAAAAACATCAATGTGCCTATTTGTTTTCTACGGATAGTTTGGAGTTTATGTTTTGCGCAACGTTAGAACTCCGATGTGAAATGGAATTTGATGCCGGGGAATTTTTCGATTGCCATCTGGAGCGAATAGGGCGAATCGGCCAAAAACACCTCGCGTCCCTGCTTGTCGCGGGCCAGGTTGTTGGCCTTGCGCAGCCTAAAATCGTCGAGTTGCTTGCGGTCCTCAACCTCCATCCAGCAGGCTTTGTGCAGGGTGATACCCTCGTAGCGGCAGCGTGCGCCATACTCGTGCTCGAGGCGATACTGAATCACCTCGAACTGCAACGCGCCCACAGTGCCAATCACCTTGCGGCCATTGGATTGCAGCACAAACAGCTGCGCAACACCCTCGTCGGTGAGCTGCTCTAAGCCCTTGGCCAGCTGCTTCGACTTGAGCGGGTCGGCGTTCTCCACATAGCGGAACAGCTCGGGCGAGAAACTGGGAATGCCCTGAAAGCGCATAATTTCGCCCTCGGTGAGCGTGTCGCCTATCTTGAAACTGCCCGTGTCGGGCAAACCAACGATGTCGCCCGGATAGGCAAAATCCACAATCGACTTCTTGTCGGCCAAAAAGGCGTTGGGGCTCGAAAAGCGCATGGTTTTGCCCAGCCCAACGTGCAGGTAGGGCTTATTGCGCTCAAATACGCCCGAGCAGATCTTCAGAAACGCAATGCGGTTGCGGTGATTGGGATCCAGGTTGGCAAATCTCTTGAACACAAACCCAGACATCTTGTCCTCGGTGGGCTGCACCTCGCGCACATCGGTGCGCGACGAACGCGGATGCGGTGCTATTTTGATGAAGCACTCGAGCAACTCCTTTACACCGAAATTGTTCAGCGCACTGCCGAAGAACACCGGCGCAACCTCACCCGAAAGATAGGTGTCGCGATTGAACTCGGGATAAACCTCACGCACCAACTCTATATCCTCTAAAAACTTGCTGGTGAACGGTTTAATGTATTTATCGAGTTCGGGCGAGTTCAGATCCGATATTTCCACCACCTCGTCGGCCACTGTTTGGCGTTGCTCGTCGGAGAATAGGAATAGCCGCTCCTCCATCAGGTTATAGACGCCCTTGAATGTTGGGCCCTCGCTTATGGGCCAGCTCAGCGGGCGCACCTTTATCTGCAGCTCGCGCTCCAGCTCGTCGAGCAAATCGAACGAGTCGAGGCCGGGGCGGTCGAGTTTGTTCACAAACACTATCACCGGGGTGCGGCGCATACGGCAAACCTCCATCAGCTTGCGCGTTTGAGCCTCAACGCCCTTGGCATGATCCACCACAATAATCACACTATCCACAGCGGTGAGCGTGCGATAGGTATCTTCGGCAAAATCTTGGTGACCAGGCGTATCGAGAATATTCACCTTGCAACCGCCATACTCGAACTCCATCACCGAGGTGGAAACCGAGATGCCGCGCTGCCGCTCAATCTCCATAAAGTCCGACGTGGCTGTCTTCTTAATCTTATTGCTCTATACGGCACCAGCCACATGTATGGCACCACCAAACAGCAGCAGTTTCTCGGTTAGCGTGGTTTTTCCCGCATCGGGATGGCTCACTATGGCAAATGTACGCCTGCGCTGTACCTCTTGCTCTAATGTCATTGTAATATATTGACTATAAATTATTTACGCAACAAAAAAGGGCAGGAAGCGATTTGCCCCCTGCCCCCTATTGCCGATAAGCTATTTGTAGGTGTTGGGGCTTATTTCGCCACGCAGCACCATCAGGCCGTTCATGGCCAGTGCGCCCATCTCGTCCTCGCCCGGATAAACGGTCAAGGGAGCGATGAAGCCTACCATTTCCTTCACATACTCCACCAGGAATGGGTTGTGGGCTATGCCGCCGGTGAGCAGAATACCGTCCACGTTACCTTTCAGCACCGTGGCCATTGCGCCAATGGCCTTGCCAATGTTATACGACATGGCATCTTGCACCAGCTTGGCCTTGGCATCGCCGTCTTTAGCCATCATCTCAAGTTTGTAGGCATCGTTGATGCCTGCCAGAGCCACCATGCCGCCCTTGCCGTTGAGCATCTTCTTAACCTGCTCCTTGGTGTACTCGCCGCTGAAGCAGAGGTCCACCAGCTGACCAGCGGGCAGCGTACCAGCACGCTCGGGCGAGAATGGACCCTCGCCGTCGAGGGCGTTGTTAACATCGATTACCCGACCCTTGCAGTGCGCACCCACCGATATGCCTCCGCCCAGATGAGCCACAATCAGATTGAGCTCCTCGTAGCGACGCCCCATTTTCTTGGCATGGGTGCGGGCAATGGCCTTCTGATTGAGAGCGTGGAAAATCGACTTGCGCTCGCACGAGGGCAGGCCGCACACGCGGGCAACCTCCTGCAGCTCATCAACCACCACGGGGTCAGCGATGTAGGCCTTGGCCTTACCCGACTTGCGGGCAATGTCATCGGCCAGCAAACCGCCGAGATTGCTGGCATGTTCGCCCAGCACACCGTGCTGTAGGTCGGCGCGTAGGGCATCGTTCACCTCGTACACGCCCGACTCTATGGGCTTAACTAAACCGCCGCGCCCCACCACCGCCGACAGGTCGGCGATGTTCACCTTGGCCTCGGCCAGGGCGGCCATGATGATGTCCATGCGGAACTGGAACTGCTCCACTATGCTGCCATACTTGGCAATCTCCTCGGCCTGATGGCGGAGCGTTTTCTCCAAAATGGCCTCCTCGTTGCGAAACACCGCTATTTTGGTCGATGTGGAGCCTGGATTTATTGTAAGCACCAGATAATCCATACGTTAGCACATTATGTATTTATAAACACATCCACAAGAACCTAAGGGCATAGCCTTTTTTCAAAGACCATGCCCTATCGGCTTTTGTATATTTATCTTACTACACCACAGTTACTTAGCAGCATTAGCAGCCAAAGCTATGGAGTACATCTTCGACTTCACGCTGTCGCCACGCGAGGTGAGCACGCAGGGTACTTTTGCACCTAGCACCATTGCGCCCAGCTCGGCCTTGCCCAGCTTGGTGCAAGCCTTGAAGAACACGTTGCCGCTCTCGATGTTGGGGAACACAATGCAGTCGGCATCGCCGGGCACTGCGCCCGTGAGCTTCTTGATCTGGGCGGCCTCCTTGTCGATGGCCACATCGAGCGCCAGCGGCCCATCGATAATGGCCCCCTTGATCTGGCCGCGCTCGCCCATCTTGGCTATCAGGGCGGCGTCAACGCAGGCGGGCATACCGGCTAGCATCTGCTCGGTGGCGGCCAGCACGGCCACCTTGGGGGTGTCGATGCCCAGCGACTTGGCCACGCGGATTACATAGTTGGTGATGGCCACCTTCTGGTTCAAATCGGGGGCGGGTATAATGGCCACATCGCCCACGCAGAGCAGCTTGTGGTAGTTGGGCGCATCGATCACGGTAACGTGGCTCAGCACGGCCTTGGGAGGTAGCAAACCCTTCTCCTTGTTCAGGATGGCGCGCATATACTTGTCGGTGCTAACCAAGCCTTTCATCAGCACATCGCCCTCGCCAGCGTTGATGAGTTCAACAGCCTTAGCAGCGGCCTTCACCTCATCGGCCTCCTGCACGATTTTGAATTTGCTCACATCGATTTTGTGCTCGGCGCATACGCCCTTGATGGTGGCCTCATCGCCCACCAGGGTGGCATCCACTATGCCCAGCTCCACCGCACCGCTCAGGGCCTCAATGGTGTGCGCATCGTTGGCGTAGGCTGCCACTACACGTTTTTTCGACTTGCTCTTCAGAATGTCGAAAACTTCATCTAAATGTCTGATTGCCATATCTATAAATCCTTGTTGTGTGTGTGTCATAGTTTTACAATGCCGAGGCTATGCGCATGGTGTCGGAGGCGATGACGAACTCCTCGTCGGTGGTAACGAGCAGCACCTTTACGCGTGAGCTAGCCGTAGATATTACGGTATCCTGACCGCGCAGACCGTTGTTCTTGGTTACGTCTAGCTCAATGCCTAGGTAGTTCATGTCGGCGCATACGTGCTCGCGCATGGAGAAGTCGTTCTCGCCTATGCCGCCAGTGAACACGAGGATGTCCACGCCGTTCATGATGGCGGTGTAGGCGCCGATGTGCTTCTTTACGCGAGCGTGGTACATGTCGAGGGCCAGCTGGGCGCGGGCGTTGCCCTGCTCGGCGGCGGAGTTGATGTCGCGCATGTCGCTCGATATGCCGCTGATGCCCTGCACGCCGCTCTTCTTATTGGCCATGCTCACCACATCTTTGAGCGAAAGGTTCTCCTTCTCGGCAATAAAGGTGAGCGCGCCCACGTCGAGGTCGCCGCAGCGGGTGCCCATCATCAGACCCTCAACGGGAGTAAAGCCCATGGATGTATCTACCGACTGGCCGTTCTTAATAGCGGTGATGCTGGCACCATTGCCCAAATGGCAGGTGATTATTTTCTGGGTCTTTATGTCAACGCCCAGCATTTTGCAGGCCTTTTCGGCCACAAAGCGGTGGCTGGTGCCGTGGAAACCGTAGCGACGCACCTTGTAGCGCTCGTAGTACTCGTAGGGAACGGCGTACATATAGGCACTGGCGGGCATGGTTTGGTGAAACGAGGTGTCGAACACGGCCACCTGCGGTGCCTTGGGCAGCAGCTGCTCCATGGCCGCAATCCCTTTCAGGTGAGCGGGGTTGTGCAGCGGGGCTATGTCGCACAGCTCCTCAATGCGGCGCTTGCCCTCTGGGGTGAGCAGCACGCTCTGCGAGAAGTACTCGCCGCCATGAGCCACCCTATGGCCCACAGCCTCAATCTCTTGCAGCGATTTAATAACGCCATGCTGGGCGTTGGTGAGAGCCTCGAGCACCATGTTGATGCCCACCGTGTGGTCGGCAATGCGGGTTACGGTTTCGTACTTGTCCTTGCCCGTGGGTTTGTGGGTTAGGATGGCATCGTCCATGCCGATGCGCTCAACGAGGCCTTTGGCCAGCACCTCGCAGCTGCTGTCATCCATGCGTACCAGCTGGTATTTGATGGATGAGCTGCCGCAGTTGAGAACCAGTATAGTCATTGTATTGTGTGTGGGTGATGTTGTGTCTCTCTATAAGCGATGCAAAGGTATGAATTACCCCCATTTGCGGCTCCACAGATGCCAAAAATGTTTGGATAAAAAGGGGGCAGCTCTACTGGCTCTGCCCCCTTTGGTCGGGTTGATGCTATCCTAAGTAGCTCTTGAGCAGCTTGCTGCGCGAGGTGTGGCGCAGGCGGCGGATTGCCTTCTCCTTTATTTGGCGCACCCGTTCGCGGGTTAAGCCAAACTTTTCGCCTATCTCCTCCAAGGTCATCTCCTGGCACGAGATGCCGAAGAACAGGCGCACTATGTCGCGTTCGCGCTCGGTGAGGGTGGCCAGGGCGCGGTCAATCTCGCGGGCTAGCGACTCGTTGATTAGGCCCCGGTCGGCATTGGGCGAGTCGTTGTTTACCAGCACGTCGAGCAGCGAGTTGTCCTCGCCATCAACGAACGGGGCATCAACCGATACGTGGCGACCGCTCACGCGGAGCGTGTCGTTCACCTTCTCCTTGGGCAGGTCGAGCAGCTCGGCTAGCTCCTCCGATGAGGGGGTGCGCTCGAACTCCTGCTCGAAGCGCGAGAACGCCTTGTTGATTTTGTTGAGCGAGCCTACCTGGTTGAGCGGTAGGCGCACTATGCGCGACTGCTCGGCCAGGGCCTGCAGGATGGACTGGCGAATCCACCAAACGGCGTATGAAATGAATTTGAAACCCCTGGTTTCATCGAACTTCTCGGCGGCTTTTATCAGGCCCAAGTTGCCCTCGTTGATGAGGTCGGGCAGGCTGAGCCCCTGATTTTGGTACTGCTTTGCAACGGACACTACAAATCGGAGGTTGGCGCGGGTGAGCTTTTCGAGCGCGGCTTGATCGCCCTTGCGAATCCGCTGCGCTAGCTCCACTTCCTCCTCCACCGTGATTAAGTCCTCCTTGCCGATCTCCTGCAGGTACTTGTCGAGCGAGGCGCTCTCCCTATTCGTAATCGACTTGGTTATCTTAAGTTGTCTCATGCAATAAACTGTGTAATAGGTATTTACTGATGGATGGTTAGGCTGTAATGGGCTTGCAAAGTTACTACAACCGCAGCATCCTGCAAAAAAAACTGCCCCATCGATGTGCAGCCCTGCGGGCTGTAGCGCCACAGCTGAGTATGTAACGCATCCCTTTATATTTTTGTTGCGCTGGCGGAGGCTCAATCGCCAAGCGAAAGGGCATAGGCGGCGGTGGTGCCATTTGGGTAGAGCCCCTCCACCAGCATGGGGCCATCGGCGGCGCCCAGCTGCTGCCTGAGCTCGCTTAGCGTACCCACCGCTCTCCGATCCAACCTGGTGATTATAAACCCTTTGCGAATACCGCTGGTCTTCAGACGGCCCTCGCCCAGCTCGGCTACCTGCACACCGCCGCGCAGCCCCAGCGTGCGCTTCTGCTTGTCGGTGAGATCCACCAGCGTTCCGCCCAGCTTATCGAGCGCCGTGCTGGGCTGCACCAGCGATAGGCCGCCCTTTAGATTGGTGAGCGTAGCGCTGAAGTGCTTGCGCTCGTTGTTGCGGCTCACTATTAGCTCCACCTTTTGGCCCGGGCGGTGCTTGCTCACCTGCTCCTGTAGCTGCGACACGGAGTTCACCTCTATGCCGTTCACCGAGAGCAGCACATCGCCAGCCCTAATGCCGGCCTTGTGGGCCGCCCCCTCATCGGCCACTGCGGTTACTAGCACCCCTTTTATGGCAGATATGCCGCGCTCGCGGGCCAGCTCCTCGGAGAGCTCGACTATGGATACGCCCAAGATGGCCCGCTGCACTTCGCCGAACTCCATCAGATCCGACACTATTTTTTTGGCGATAGACACGGGCACCGCGAACGAGTAGCCGCTATACGAACCTGTCTGCGAGGCTATTGCGGTGTTGATGCCGACTAGCTCGCCCTTGAGGTTCACCAACGCACCGCCGCTGTTGCCGGGGTTCACGGCGGCATCGGTCTGTATGAACGACTCTATGGCGTACCGGTCATTGATGATGGAGATGTTGCGGGCCTTGGCGCTGATGATGCCCGCCGTTACGGTGGTGCTCAGGTTGAACGGGTTGCCTATGGCCAGCACCCACTCACCCAGGCGCAGGTCGTCGGAATTGCCAAACTCGATGAATGGCAGGTCGCTGGCCTCCACCTTCAGCAGGGCGATGTCGGTGCTGGGGTCGCGCCCCACCAGCTTGGCCTTGAAGCTGCGCTTGTCGTTGAGCACCACCTCTATGTTGTCGCCCCGCTCTATCACGTGGTTGTTGGTGACGATGTACCCATCGCGGGTGAGTATCACGCCCGAGCCCGATGTCTGCACGGGCTGCGGGCTGCCCTGCTGCGGACCACCGAAAAAGAAGTCGAGAAATGGATTGCCAAACGAGTAGCCACCGCCCTGGGTGGTGTACGAGGTCTTCACGTGCACCACGGCATCCACCGTCTTCTCGGCGGCCACGGTGAAGTCGGTTTGGCCAGCACCACCGCTGCCGAAGGTGCTGGCGTAGTAAACTCGCTCCCTCTGCGGTGTGCCATTCTCGCTCACCGCCACGGTGCTATGGTTCATCTGGGCTGGGGTTCGTCCGGCTATGGCCAAGGCCACCAGCCCGCCTATGAGGGCCGATAGGGCTGGCACGATGATTTTTTGTCCTTTCATTACCTCTGTTTTTGGGGTGTCCGTAATCGCCGAGCTGCCCCATGGGGTGGGCCTTAGCCCACGGGCAGCCCCGCAGGGCCATCCCTTCAATAAATATTCCACAATGCCTCTGGAGCCATCCGCTTAACTGCGCTTAAACCATTTTTACACCGTTTTAAAGAGGGGCGACACGCAGCCTGACAAATTGTCAGGCACACAGGTCAGCCAGGTGCTTTCAGACCCCAGCAGGCTATACCTGCATCGCCCGCGATTCGAAAATGAACGGCAGCCCCGAAATCTCGGAGAAGGCTTCGCCCGTCTCCTCCATATCGGTGTCGCCTTCGTAGCAGCTCCAGCGAATCCGCAGCTCCGCCTTGGCCGCTATGGCCCGCAGGTCCATCACGATGTCGAGTATGCGCTTCGATGAGGCGGTATTCAGGTAGTCGAACTTGAAAACGAACTCGCTGGATGGGTTCGGGGCCTCTGCGTAGTTCAAAATCCAAGCAATTATGGGGGCATAAAATGCCTTGGGATCTTCGGGCATCGATTTGCCCGCAATCACAAACCGCCCCATCGCAGGCTCAAACTGCACCATGGGGCTGTCGCCGGTGGCCACTATGTTCAATGCATCCATCTGTGGTGTCGCGTTGCGCTGTGTTCAGGTGCAAATTTAGCACTTTGCACGTATGGTTGTCCTCCCGCCCCCCATCAGCCGTAAAAAAAGCAGACCAAATGGCGACAGATACGAAAAAATGGATAATTTTGCCATCCAACGCGAACCCACAAAAACATCCATGCCATGAAGTTCTTTATAGACACCGCCAACCTAGAGCAAATCCGAGAGGCCAACGACCTGGGCGTGCTCGATGGCGTAACCACCAACCCTTCGCTGATGGCCAAGGAGCATATTAAGGGAGAGGCCAATATACGCCAGCACTATGTGGACATCTGCAACATCGTGAAGGGCGATGTGAGCGCCGAGGTAATCGCCACCGACCTCGATGGGATGCTGAAGGAGGGCCAGGCCCTAGCCGCCCTGCATCCCCAAATAGTGGTGAAGGTGCCCTGCACCAAAGACGGCATCAAGGCGGTAAAGCATTTCTCCGACAACGGGATACGCACCAATTGTACACTAGTATTCTCGCTGGGACAGGCACTGCTGGCGGCCAAGGCCGGTGCCACCTATGTGTCGCCCTTCGTGGGCAGGCTCGATGACATCTCCACCGATGGCGTGGAGCTCATCCGCCAGATTGTAGGCGTTTACCAGTACTACGAATTCGGGACGCAGGTGCTGGCCGCCTCCATCCGCCACACCATGCACATCATACAGTGCCTAGAGGCCGGGGCCGATGTGGCCACCTGCCCGCTGAGCGCCATCATGGGCCTGCTCAAGCACCCGCTCACCGACGCCGGGCTGGCCCAGTTCCTGGCCGACCACAAAAAGGTGAACGGCTAGCCCCCATGGCCCGCTGCGAGCTCATAGCGCTACACCCACAACACCCCGCCCCACAACACCTAGCACACGTGGCCGAGGTGCTGCGGGGTGGCGGTGTGGTGGCCTATCCCACCGACTCGGTGTACGGCCTGGGCTGCGACATCGCCAGTCCCAAAGCCGTGGAGCGCATCATGCGCATCAAGGGCATAAAGCCCAAGGATGCCAAGTTCTCGCTCATATGCTGCAGCATAGCACAGGCCGCCCAGTTCGCCAAAATCGACAACACGGCCTTCAGGCTGATGAAGCGCACCCTGCCCGGCCCGTTCACCTACCTGCTGCCCGGACTGCACCACGTGCCCGACCACCTCATGGGCCGCCGACGCACCCTGGGCGTTCGCATCCCCAGCAGCCCCATCGCGCTGGGGATACAGGAGCACCTAGGCCGCCCGCTGCTCAACACCTCGGCCAAAAGCACCGATGGGCTACAGGTGTACCCCGCCGAGCCAACAGAGATATTCGAGCGCTACCAAAACCTGCTGGATTTAGTAATAGATGGGGGGCTAGGGGGCACCGTGCCATCCACCGTGGTGGACTGCACGGGCCGCGAGCCCACCATCACCCGCCAAGGGCTGGGCGAGCTATAAGCTCCCAACAGAACAAGGGGAGCATGGCCCCTCAGCTCCGATTAAATTCGCCCCAGCTGCAACCTGATGCCAAAAAAAATACTAATTTTGCTCGATACCAACGCCTTCAAACACAAACCGACATGGCTAAGATAAAAGTAGCGATCAACGGCTTCGGACGCATAGGCCGCAACGTGTTCAAACTCGCCCTAGAGCGCCCCGAACTCCAAATTGTGGGAATCAACGACCTCACCGACACCCAAACGCTCGCCCATCTGCTCAAGTATGACTCCACCCAGGGCCGTTTCGCGGGACAGGTAGAGCACGACCCCGAGCACATCGTGGTGAACGGCGAAAAGTTCCGCGTGCACGCCGAACGCGCCCCCCTCAACATCAAATGGAGCGAAAATCCCGATGTGGTAATCGAGGCAACTGGCATATTCACCCGCAAAGAGGGTGAGAAGGGCGGATACGGCGACCACCTGAAAAACGGGGCCAAAAAGGTGATACTCACCGCGCCCGCCAAGGACAACAACGACCGCATGGTGGTGCTCGGCGTGAACGACAACGAGCTGCTAGCCTCGGACACCTGCGTATCGAATGCCAGCTGCACCACCAACTGCTTGGCCCCCGTGGTGAAAGTGCTCAACGACACCTTCGGCATCACACGGGGATACATGACCACCATACACTCCTACACCAACGACCAGCGCATACTCGATGCGCCGCACAGCGACCTACGACGCGCCCGATCGGCGGCCGTATCGCAAATTCCCACCACCACAGGGGCCGCCAAGGCCGTGGGCAAAATCATCCCCGAACTCAAGGGCAAGCTCGATGGCATCGCCGTGCGCGTCCCCACCCCCCCCGGCTCGCTGGTGGACTTCGTGGCCATCATAAAGCGCGAGGCCACCAAGGACGAAATCAACGCCGCCGTGCGCCACGCCGCCGAGGGCCCCATGCGCGGCATACTCGAATACACCGAGGATCCGATAGTATCAGCCGACATCATCCACAGCCCCTACTCTTCGACATTCGATGGGCTGAGCACCATGGTGAGCGGCAACATGGTGAAGGTGCTGGCCTGGTACGACAACGAGTGGGGCTACTCATGCCGCGTGGTAGACTTAGCCCTCAGGCTATTCCGCTAACACCGCAACCCTAGCCCCCTTGCCTCCACATGCTTAGCTCATTGAGATACCTGCTGCTCTGCCTGCTGGCCATCCCCATGAACGACAATAGGATGGTGTCGGAGCCAGACTCGACGCACGTAGCCCAGCTGCTGGACAGCATCGCCGCGCTATCCATGTCGGAGGACTATGCGACCATGCTGCAGCTGATAGACCACGCCGAGCAGCTCTACGACAGCCTCGGGCTGCAGAACCTACGCCAAAGCGTACAGGTGCAACGGGGCAGCACCCTCCGCAACATGGGTCGCCACCAGGAGGCCCTGCTGTGTTTCATAAAGCTGCTCGCGGAGGAGCAGCAAACGGGCGACTCCGTGGCCCAAGCCCAAATCCTGAACCACATTGGGGCAACCTACAGGCTCAAAGAGGAGTACCCCGCCGCGCTCGACCACTACAACCAAGCACTGGTGCTCTACACCCTGCTAAAACACGACATCGGCAGGGCCAACGTGTACAACAACATAGGCATCGTGTACCTGTACACCAAGGAGTACGACAGGGCCTTGGAGTACTACACCCAAGCCTACGAGCTGTACGACACGCACCAAAACCTACGCAGGCTCGATGTGGTGCTGCTCAACATAGGTGAGGCCTACCGCAAGAAAAAAGATCACCCCAACGCGCTGAAGCACTACGAGCGAGCGTTGGACATAGCCCAGCAAATCAACGACCTAGACGTGATAGGCACCGTGTACAACGAGGCGGCAAGCATCAATATCGAGGACGGCAAGCTGCAATACGCCCTGCCCTGCCTCAACTATGCGATGGATGCCTTCACCCGCATGAACAATAGATACCGCATAGCCGAATGCGAGCTGCGGTACGGCGACTACTACCTCGCCTGCGGGCGGCTACAAGATGCCCTAACGCACTACACCCGCGGGCACGACATCGCCCAGGAAATACAGATGCAACAGCTGGTGGCCGATGCGTTGCTAAAGCTGAGCCAAGCCAACGAGGCCGCTGGGCGCACCCAGCAGGCATTGCAGCTCTACAAGAGCTACATAGACGTGCACGACAGCCTCTACAGCTCACAGCATTCCCGCAGGCTCATAGAGGTTGAGCTATCGTACAACTTCGAGCGGCAGCTAGAGCAGCAGCGCCTCGAGCAGATGCAGCAGACCGTGCTACACGAAAAGCAGATTCAGCACAGCCGCACCGTGAGGCAGTTCATCGCGCTGGTAATCGTGCTGATGTGCGTGCTGGTGGGAGCCATCATCGTGGCCCTGCACGAATCGCGCCAGAAGACCATCAAGCTACAGCAACGCCAGACTGAGATTATCGAGAAGAACGAGGAGATGCAGCAGCAGCAGGAGGAGCTGATAGCCCAACGCGATGAGATTGAGCGGAAAAGCGAAATCCTAAAACGCTCCAAACGGGTGATAGGCGAGAAGAACCGCCAGCTGGTGAACAGCATAGAGTACGCCCAAACCATCCAAACCGCCATGCTGCCCAACAACTCGCTGCTATCGAGCCTATTCGATGACCACCTGCTGATCTACCGCCCCAAAAACATCGTGTCGGGCGACTTCTACTGGGTGTACAAGCAGCCCAACCGGCTCGATGTGGCCGTGATGGACTGCACGGGGCATGGCGTCCCCGGCGCATTCCTCTCACTGATAGGGCACATGCTGCTGAACCAGATCGTGAAGGAGAAGAATGTCGAAAACCCCTCCGACATCATCGACCACCTCGACACCGCGCTGCGCAAGCTGCTAAAGCAGGAGAACAAGATGGGCTCACAGGTGTCAAGCATCGACATCGCCTACCTGTCCATCAGACCCAACGAGGCCCTATTCTCGGGGGCCAACCGCCCGCTCATCATCGTGCAGCGCAACAAGCTCGACGTGCTGCCTGGCACCATGCGCTCGGCAGGTGGTCTGCTGCCACGCAGCCGCGTGGGCTTCGCCCAGCACCGCATCGACATGAAAGACAACGGTGGCAGCGACACCTACTTCTACCTCACCACCGATGGCTTCCCCGACCAGATGAACGGCCAGCACAAAAAGTACGGCATGCAGAACCTGTACCAGTTGCTGCACAGCATACACTCAAGGCCGATGTCGATACAGCAGCAGCTCATCACCGCCACGCTCGACAACTTTTCCCAGGGCGAGGTGCAAATCGATGACATCTGCCTGCTGGGATTCAAGATTAAGCATTACCGCCCGAGATGATGAGCGCAGCCATCATCGTAGCGGGAGCAGCGCTGGTGCTGCTTGGGCTGGTGGGCTGCATTGTGCCCGTGCTGCCCGGCCCCCCGCTGGGATGGGTTGGGCTGCTCATGCTACGCGCCACCCCGCTTGGCGATGGCGTGAGCACCGATATGCTGGTGGGCACTGGCGTGATGGCCGCGCTGGTCACCGTGGCCGATTACGTGCTGCCGCTCTGGACCACGCGCCGGTTTGGCGGTAGCAAATGGGGCGTATGGGGGGCCACCATCGGCCTGCTGCTGGGGCTCTTCATCTTCCCGCCGCTGGGCATCATAGCGGGGCCGTTTGTGGGTGCGCTCGTGGGCGAGCTGGCGGGGCGTGCCGATGGGGTGAACCCCTGGCGGTCGGCCCTGGGCTCATTCGTGGGCTTCCTGCTGGGAACGGGGCTTAAGCTGGCAGTATCGGGCTATATAGCTTATGCGTTCGCGCAGGCCGTAATAAACTAGCGTTCAACACCATATGCATCGACGATAAAAAAGAGGGGGACGACTAGCTGCCGCCCCCTCTTTTCATTTACGCGCTGGCACCCGCTATGAGCCCAGCGTGGCCACCATCACGGCCTTGATGGTGTGCATACGGTTCTCGGCCTCATCGAACACGATGCTGTTCACCGACTCGAACACCTCCTCGGTAACCTCGATGCCATCGAGACCGAACTGCTTGTGCACATCGCGGCCCACCTGGGTCTCCAGGTTGTGATAGGCAGGCAGGCAGTGCATGAACTTGCAGCTGGGGTTGCCAGTCATCTCCATCATCTTCTTGTTCACCTGGTAGGGCTTGAGCAGGTCGATGCGCTGCTTCCACACCTCGGCGGGCTCGCCCATGGACACCCAAACATCGGTGTACAGGAAGTCGCAACCCTTAACGCCGGCGGCCACATCATCGGTGACGGTAATCTTGGCGCCGGTCTCCTTGGCGATCTCCTTGCAGGTTTCGATGAGCTTCTTGTCGGGCTGCAGCTCCTTGGGGGCCACGATGCGCACGTCCATGCCCATCTTGGCACCGCCCACCATCAGCGAGTTGCCCATGTTGAAGCGGGCATCGCCGCAGTAGGCGAAGGCGACCTGGTTCAGGGGCTTATCGCTGTGCTCCATCATGGTGAGGAAGTCGGCCAGGATTTGGGTGGGGTGGAACTCGTTGGTGAGGCCGTTCCACACGGG
>JAFTDN010000086.1 GCA_017454165.1 Bacteroidales bacterium
GACAGGCGATGAGAGCCAAACCGTTGCCATCAGCGAGAACAAGTTCACTATGCCCGCCTTTGATGTAACCGTAACGGCTGAGTTCGAGAAGACCGCAACCACAGGCCTGTTCGATGTGAAGCGCGAAAGCCTGAGCGTATACCCCAATCCCACGCAGGGCGTTCTGTGGGTTTCGGTGCCTGAGCTTGCCGAAGGCACCGCTGCCGAGATGCACGTGTACAACACAAGCGGCCAGCTGCTGCAGCGCGTACCAGCGCACGGGGCTTCGGCAGGCTCAGCCGCCAGCCGCCTGAGCATCGACCTTAGCGGCTCCCCCGCAGGAATGTACATCATCCGTGTGGGCAATGCTGTGGCCAAGGTAGTGAAACAGTAAAGACAAAGGGGCATGCCCCCTTATCCCTGCCGCGAACAGGAAGTATGTACGGACGAGATTTAACGCGTCCGCGATAGTAGAGGAGGCGAATCCGTAAGGGTTCGCCTCTTTTTTTGTGGGCGCGGGGGGGGGATGGCTCCACCCGCCTACGTCATTACGAGGAACGAAGCTCGATGAGCTGCGCTCGCAATGACGAGCCCCACAACCCGCTCCACAACCCGCCCATGCAATCCCAGCGGGACTGGCTCTCTGTAACCCCACACGACAGTGTGGAGCTGCGAGCATCTCGCGGCATGGCGTGTCGGAGACACGCGCTCTCGTTCGTGGAATACGCGTAGGGGCGAATGATTATTCGCCCCTACAGCCGCAAACGCAACAATTACGCGGTGTTCAGACACACGCGGTGTGTCCCTGCAGGCGAACCAACGAATGCGCGGGCGCGGGAGGTCGCGATAAATCGCGTCCGTACAACGTGAGGAAACGCTGCCTATAAACGCAAAAAACCGCCCTATTGAAGGCGGTTTTCTGTTGCAAAGTGCCCAGGACAAGACTCGAACTTGCACGCTTTTGACGGCGCCAGCCCCTCAAGCTGGTGTGTCTACCAATTCCACCACCTGGGCTTGGGCTCATTTGCGGGTGCAAAGGTAGCATTTATCTTCAATAGAAGAACAAACATGAGCGATTTTTTTTTACAATATTTCTGATGGAGCCAGCTCAAATAACCAATAACAATATGAATATCATCACAATACACTCTACAATACACCACGAACGGAGCCCAGGCCCAACCCCATGCTACGGTATTGCTCAGGAGCGTGAAAAAGACTATCTTTGCAAATATTCCCATCTACAGCACTGCGGTGAGCGAAGCATTACTACAGCACCTGATGCAGATTCTGGCCTTTGCGGTGGTGGCCGACAACGTGGGCTCCGACAGCGACACCGTGGAGGTCTTCGAGAGCTACCTTGAGCACGACTTTGGCGAGGAGCAGACCAGCACCATCCTCACCCAGCTCAAGGGCTACATACGCATATACCGCAAGGCGCAGCAGCAGGAAGCCGACCACCATGCCAGCCACGCCCACATAATAGACGACCTGGTGCAGAGCATAAACCACGACCTGGAGCAGCAGCAAAAGGTGTGGCTGATGCTGCAGCTGCTCGAGTTCGTGGGCGATAGCGGGCGCATCACCCCGCAGCGCATAGGCTTCCTAGAGCAGATGGCCATGCGCTTCAACATCAGCGCCGAGGAGTTCGCCAACGGCAAGGACTTCATGCTGGGCAGCTGCCCCGATCAGATGCCGCAGCGCCCCCAGATGCTGCTCATCAGCAACGAGCAGCCCGCCCCGATGGGGCCTTCGCTCCACCTGCTCAACCCCCGCCTCGAGGGGCGCGTGTACGTGCTGCGCATAGAGAGCACCAACACGCTGCTGGTCAAGTATTTCGGCCATGAGCAGCTGTACATCAACAGCCGCAGCCTGAAGCCCAACCGGGCCTACATGCTGAGCGCTGGCGCGGTGATACGCGGTGCCCGCATCGCCCCCATATACTACAACCGCGTGGCCTCGCTGTTCATACAGGACCCGAGCAAGCCCCACGTGGCGTTCATGGCCGATGGCATAGATTACCGCCACCACGGCAGCCGCAACGGGCTGCACCGCTGCTCGTTCCACGCCCATGCCGGCCAGCTCATAGGCATACTGGGCGGTAGCGGTGTGGGTAAGTCCACGCTCATGAACATCCTGAACGGCAACCTGCGGCCCGCCCACGGGCGGGTGTACATCAACGGCTACGATGTGCACCGCGACCGCAAGCCGCTCGAGGGCATCATAGGCTACGTGCCGCAGGACGACCTGCTGGTGGACGAGCTCACGGTGTTCCAGAACCTGTACTACAACGCGGCGCTGTGCTTCAGCAACATCAGGCGCGCCGAGCTGGAGCAGATGGTGGAGCAGGTGCTGCTCGACTTCGACCTGGCCGATGTGCGCCACCTGAAGGTGGGCGACCCGCTGAACAAGTTCATCAGCGGGGGGCAGCGCAAGCGCCTGAACATGGCCATGGAGCTGATGCGCGAGCCATCGGTGCTGTTCGTCGATGAGCCCACCTCGGGCCTGTCGTCGCTCGACTCGGAGCGGGTGATGATGCTGCTCAAGCAGCAAACGTTCAAGGGGAAGATCATCTTCGCCAACATCCACCAGCCCTCATCGGAGACCCTAAAGCTATTCGATGCCATACTGGTGCTCGACCATGGCGGCTACCCCATCTACCAGGGCAACCCCATCGATGCGGTGATGTACTTCAAGCAGATGGGGAAGCTGCTCAACGCCGAGGAGAGCGAGTGCCCCACCTGCGGCAACGTGAGCACCGACCTGATACTGAAGGTGGTGGAGGCCCGTGTGGTGGATGAGTACGGCCACCTGACCCGCCGCCGCAAGCGCAGCGCCCACGAGTGGTACACGCTGTACCTGAAGAACATAGAGAGCAAGCGGCGCTTCAACCTCCCGCAGGGACACAGCCCGCTGCCCCCCAACAACTTCGGCATTCCCAACCGCTGGAGGCAGACGTGGATCTACTTCCGCCGCAACCTGCTGAGCAAGCTGGCCAACACGCAGTTCATCTACGTGAGTCTGCTCTCGGCCCCGCTGCTGGCGCTCATCGTGGGCTACTTCTCGAAGTACATCCACGGCACGCTGGCCGACCCCAACGCCTACATATTCAGCGAGAACGACAATCTGCCCGGCTACCTATTCATGAGCATCATCGCCATGGTGTTCTTGGGGCTCACCATCAGCGCCGAGGACATAGTGAAGGATCGCAAGACGCTGTACCGCGAGAAGTTCTTGAAAATGAGCTACTTGAGCTACATCAACTCGAAGGTGCTAGTGCTGCTGATGTTCTCGGCGGTGCAGTCGCTGCTATTCGTGCTAGTGGGCAACTGGGTGCTCGAGATACAAGGGCTGTTCTGGGAGCACTGGCTGGTGCTGTTCTCCACGGCCTTCTGCTCCAACATGATGGGGCTCAACCTGTCAGCGGCCCTCAAGTCGGTGGTGGCCATCTACGTGAGCATACCGCTGCTGATGGTGCCGCAGCTGCTGTTCAGCGGCGTAATAGTGCCCTACGACAAGCTGCACAAGCGCATAGCCCACGCCGAGTATGTGCCCCTCGTGGGCGACCTGATGCCCAGCCGCTGGGGCTATGAGGCGCTGTGCGTACAGCAGTTCGCCCGCAACCGCTACAACCGCCACCTGTTCGACCTGAACCAGCAGATCAGCACCTGCACCTACCTATCCTCCCTGCTGCTGCCCAAGCTGGAGCTGCTGCTCAACCAGGCCGCCGCTGAGCGCAGCAAGAGCACCCGCCTGCACAAGGAGTCGCCACTGCTCAGCCGCAACCTGCAAATAGTGAGGCACGAGCTGGGCTGGCTGCACGAGCAGCATCCGTTCCACAACTTTGGCTACCCCTCCCAGTCCGACCTGTACCCCGAAACCCTCACCGAACAGTCGCTGCTGCAGGTCACGGAGGCCGTGAAGTCCTTGCGGCTGCACTTCGCGCAGAAATGCCAGCACCTAGCGCAACGCCGCGACTCCACCATCAACGCCATGGGGATCAACACAGGGGCATCGGCCTTCGAGCTGAGCCGAAGGCACCACAACCGCGCCCTGGAGCAGCTCGTCACCAACAGGCTCAGCGTGGAGCAGGTGACGGTACTCCCCGACCGCGTAGTGCGCCGCTACGAACCTGTGTACGCCATGCCCACCTCCGCCATAGGCCGCGCCCCGCTGTTCGCAGCCCACAAACGCCTGGGGCACAGACTGGTGCCCACGCTGCGGTTCAACATAGCTGTGATATGGGGCATCACGGCGCTGCTCTACGCTGCCCTATGCAGCCGCATGTCGAACCTCGTGCAGCGCACGCTATCGCTGCTACGCTTCAAGCGCATAGCCCGCCGCATGGCGCGGTACCTGCCCAAGTAGAAAGCACACAACAACAACTTAGCTGTAAGACAATCAGCATGGCAACATTTAGGTCAATAAGAACGAGGCGAACAGCACCATCAGGCCCCCAACGGCTTCCATTACATCGAGCCGCTAATTTAACATAGACGAAATGGCATTTGAATTCAACTTAGACACGACCATCAAGGAGCTGCTCGACTGGGGCAGAATATCGGCGCGCACATACAATGCCCTGAACGCAGCGGGACATGGGACGCTGGGGGGTATCCTGGATAGTATCACCACCCCGATAGATCTGCTGAACCTACGCAACTTCGGTCGTAAGTCATACACGGAGATGGAACCAATCCTGAACAGCATGATACACGGACGCGCGGCACAGACACTGACACCCCATACTAAAGAAGAGCGGTTTGCTGCTCTAGGAGAAGGGCTGACACGGATTATTGCCGATGCCTATGCGACTGCAACAACAGGAGCCTCGGAGGTGAAAGCCTACCTGCAAGCAGCCTATCCACACCCTGGCGACATGCACAACCTGATGATGGGCGATGTGGAGAAAATGTTGATCGTAGTGGAAAAATTCAAGCGTGACGAGAACTTGGAGCTACGCCATGCCTACAAGCAGTATATCGACACTGTGATAGACGGCATGGAGAATGCTCAACAGACAGAAAACGATATCTACGCCGAATACAAACGAAAGAGCATGGAACTGGCCGCCAGAATGGAGGCATTCAGCCATGAGCAGGTAATCCGATATTTCCTTTCACCGATAGCCAGCGACTATCTGGAAAAGATATATCATGATGAGAAAGAGGCCACGCTGAGCGTTAGAGGTAGAAATCTCGTAAACCGGTTCGTTCCCCACTTCGCCGACCTCATCAAGTATGCTAACGAGCCGCTGCCTGCCTACCGCAACATCTGTCCGGGCCAGAAAATGAAGAAGACATTGGTGGAACTGTTTCAGTTCAACCAGAGGTTTAAGCAGAAATTTGACAAAATTTCAAGGCTTACCGATGACGAAATCAGGACGGAATTCCTGAAGCGCGACTATTCCTTTTTAACGAGTATCCAGCGCAAGTTCGTGTTCGATTTCACCAAGAAATACAATCATGCTCCGCTGTTATTCCTGCTGTTTCACTATCTCCGTCTGTCGGAAAATAAGTCGAACAAAATATACTGCCTGTATCACGGCCTCCTTGACGGGAAGAAGCGTACACTGACCGAGATAGCCGATGCTATGGGGCTCACCCGCGAACGTTGTCGGCAGATAGCCTCTGGAAATATAAGGGTGCAGGAATCGGAGATAGCTACGAGTGACGGCTGGGAGCATTATCGGGAATTGTTTGAGTTGCCGCTTGTATACGAGAAGACGGAAGAGTACATCAAATTGAAAGAGGCAGAACATCTGTCTTATGGTTTCGATGTCTTTGCCGCTCTGGTAAGGCTGAAAGCTGATTTCAAGGCAGAGGATGTTGGGGGGCATACAATTCTTGTCAATAAACATATTGAGGGATTCAACTTCAGCGAATGCATAGACACCCTTTTAAGCATCGTCAATGCCAGGTATTCGGAGGACACATACATCGCCTTAGATTCCATTCTCTATAATGTTCTAGAGCCGTTGAAGGCTGACATGAAGGAGCTCCTCAAACATGTTGCAACAGACATCTTTAAGGTGGATATTACAGCTGATGAACGGCTCTACCTGCCACAAAACCATATAGACACAGCCAAAGAACTACACGACATACTGGCCCATAAGGGTGAACCGATGCATGTTGAAGAGATTTTCAACGAGTTCAAAAGGCGCCATCCCGACCACAAATACACCGAACCATTGCAAATCAGGTCGTTTTTGTTCAGGCATAAGCACATCAGGGCTATTGGCAAGACCTCGCGCTATGCCTTAGACAGTTGGCAAGATGTTTATTTTGGCAGCATCCGCGACTTGCTTGTTGACATACTGAGCAGTTCCGACCTGCCCTTGCATATAAACAATCTTTACGATGGTGTAAGCGAATATTATCCGAACACCACTAAGGCGAGTGTATCGGCCACGGTGAAGAACGATGCCCAGCAGCGTTTTGTGGAGTTTGGGGGGAGCTATTTCGGGCTGACATCGAAGCAGTATCCGGCAGAATACGTAACGGCAACAACGATGCAGCACTACCGCTTTGAAGAGCGGCTGCAAATGCTCAAAGACTTCATTGAGACCCATCACCGCTTCCCCTACTATAACGGCAACGAGCAGGAAGCCTCGCAGAAGCGCTGGTACTACAACGTGACAGCTGGTGTGCAGCCCATCACCGACGAGCAGCAAGCACAGCTTGACGAGATGGTTCGCCACTACGATGAACTGGGCATACCGCGTTCGGCAACAGAAGCGGAATTCCTGGTAAAATGCAGAAAGCTAAAGAAATACATTAGCCGCAAACACGCACTGCCATTGAACAGCAAATCCCCAGAACTGTACTCATGGCTACGCCGTTCGCTCGACAACTACGAAAGTTATACCGACAAGCGTCGCCAGTATATGACCGACCTGTTGAACCACATTTTATCGCTGGGCTTCAACATTCCAAGGAAGAAAAAACAGGAATAAACATGCATGACCCGTTACTAAAAGAGTATGCTGAGGATTGAAGCTCCCCCATTTCAAAAAGGGCTTTATCGCCCTGGGAAGTGGACTGTAATCGAATAAATTCAGACATATCAGCATGAGCCACCTCAATAAGATTACAACTATCAACAGCGCCCATGTGCCGTATGCAGAAATTGAACATATCTTTCTGACAGAATTTTACAAGCATATCGGGGAAAGAACCCCATTTTTCATTCCTCCTGATATAGAGCAGCGCCTACCCAAACACCGTGCTTTGCAGACCATTATAAATCTTATCCACAAGCACCGCCGAGGATACGGCCAAGGAGGCTATATAAGCTAGCTTCCCATTTTTCACTACATTTGCCGCATGATAGCAATAGCCGACAGCGGGGCCACTAAGACCGACTGGAGCGTGCTCGACGCACAGCGCACCGAGCAATTCCAGACCATAGGCCTAAGCCCCTACTTCACCTCCGCCAACGACCTGCACGCCGCGCTGCGCTCGGCGTTCCCCAGCAACATCGACCCCTCGAGGGTTAGCCACGTGCACTTCTACGGCACGGGCTGCGGCTCGCACGAGCATGGGCAGCTGATGGCACAGCGCCTGCGGGCGTTCTTTACGCAGGCGCAGGTGCGGGCCAGCAGCGATGCGCTGGGCTCGGCCCGCGCCCTATTCGGCGATGCGCCAGGGCTGGTGGTAATCCTGGGCACAGGCAGCAACGTGTGCCGCTACGATGGCCGCGGCCTATCGGCCCTCACCCCATCGCTGGGATACGCCCTGGGCGATGAGGGCAGCGGGGCGCACATCGGACGGCTGCTCCTGCGCAGCCACCTCTACCGCCAGCTGCCGCCACACATCAGCCAAGAACTTGAGCAGCAGTACGATGTGCGCATATCGGCAGTACTCGAGGCCACCTACAAGGGCGCAAGGCCATCGGCCTATCTGGCCTCGTTTGCGCCGTTCGCGCTGGCCAACCTCCACGAACCCGCCATGCAGGCCATTGTGGACGCCTCGCTGAACGAGCTCTACCAAACGCACCTCGCCGCCTACCCCCTAAAGGAGCTCCCCGTGGGAGTCACCGGCTCCATTGGCTGCCTGCTGGCCGAACGGCTCAATGCGCTGGCCGCGCTGCATGGCTTCTCCATTGTGCGCTATGTGCAGCGTCCGATAGACGCACTGGTGGAGTATCATCAGAAATCAGCGTAAACACTTGTTCCACACAGTATTAGCTACATGTTCCGCTATCTCGACATCAGCTCGTACTTCCACAGGGTGGAGTTCACCTTCCGTTCGCTGCGCAACCGCAACTTCAGGCTGTTCTTCTGCGGTCAGGCCATATCGCTCATAGGCACCTACATGCAGAACCTGGCGCTGGGCTGGCTGGTGTTCCGCCTGTCGGGATCGGCGCTGCTGCTGGGCGTGGTGGGCTTTGCGGGGCAGATTCCCTCGCTGTTCCTCACGCCGTTTGCGGGCGTGTTTGCCGATAGGCTCAACCGCCGCAAGGTGTTCATAGCCACGCAGAGCCTATCGATGTGCATGTCGTTTGCGCTGGCCGCGCTCTACCTATCGGGCAGCATAGCCGTGTGGCACATTGTGGCCATATCGGTGGTGAACGGCATTTCGCTGGCCTTCGACACGCCGTTCCGCCACGCCTTTCTGTTCGAGATGGTGGGCGAGCGCGAGCTGCTGCAGAACGCCATCGCGCTCAACTCCACGCTCATCAACTCGGCGCGGTTCGTGGGGCCCACGGTGGGCGGCGTGCTGGTGGCCCTGGTGGGGGACGGGTGGTGCTTCCTCATCAACGGCTTCAGCTTTATGGCCGTGATTGGCTCGCTGCTGATCATGCACGTGCAGCCCATGAATGCCAACCATCAGCGCAAACCCATTGTGCGCGAGCTGGTTGACGGGCTGCAATATGCCTACCGCGTACCAGCCATACGCCACCTGCTGATGCTGGTGGTGGGCATCGGTTTTCTGGGAATGCCTTTCCAGAACTTCATGCCCGTGTTTGCCAAAGATGTGCTGGGCGGCGACTCGCAAACGCTAGGTGTGCTCACGGGCGCAATAGGCGTGGGCTCGCTTCTGGCGGCATTCTACTTGGCCTCACGCTCATCGGTGCGGCAGGTGCCCAACATTGTGCTGGTTACATCGCTCATATTCGGCGTGGGGCTGACGCTGTTCTCGCTCTCATCGGCGCTGCCGCTATCGCTGGGGCTGATGTTCTTCACCGGCCTGGGCATGACAGCCCAATTTGCCGCCACCAACACCCTGCTTCAGCACATTGTCGATGACGACATGCGGGGCCGCATAGTGTCGCTCTACGGCATGTCGTTCATGGGCATCACGCCGCTGGGCAGCCTGCTGCTGGGGGCCATCACGCCCCATGCGGGGGTGCAGCTCACCTTTACCGTGGTGGGGCTGCTATGCCTGCTCACCACGCTGCTATTCTGGCGCAAACTCCCCACAGTGCGGCAGGCGGTGGAACGGATGGAATAACCATACCCTTTATGAAGAAAACCCACAGGCTTAACTTGAAAACTAAGATGCCCAATAAATGGCGCATAGTTGCACATGCAAACGCATTTACACCTACATCTCCAACGCCCGTCCGCGATAGAAATCCACCAAGCGGGTTTGGAACAGGTACTCGCAGCTGGCTTGGGCGGCGTCGGATTGGGCCTTCACCATGCGGCTGCGCGTCTCGTTGAACTCGGTGAGGGTAGCCTTGCCGTTCTCGTACTTGGCCTGCTGCAGCTCAAACGCATCGCGGGCAGCCGCCTCGGCCTCGCGAGCGCTCTGCCACTTGGCACCAGCCGCCTCGGCACCGTTCCACGCCTGCACAATCTCCCTGTAGAGCGCATTCTTGGCCTGCTGCACATGCAGCTCCTGCTGGCTGCGATTGATTTTGGCCACCTTTACCTGATTGCGAACTCCAAAGCGGCTGAAAATGGGAATGTTCAGCGATAATCCAACATACTGGCTAAAGTTGTTGCCCAGCTGCACGCCAAAGCCCTGCAACGCGAAGCTCGAGTAGTAGTTAGTTCCAAGGCCGCCCGAGAGCGTGAGCGTAGGGTAGTATTGCGCCTTGGCTATCCGCACCGACTGGTCCATGCCCTCCAAACGGAGCTCTTCGGCCTGTATGGAGGGGCGAAGGCCAACCGCCTCGGCGTAGATGTCGTCGGGCGAGGGGAGCGCTACGGCCTCGGGGGCGCTGGCGGGCTGCTGCACGCTAAATCCATCCCACTGAGGAAGTTCCAACAGTTGAGCCATGTCGAGCACGGCGCTGCGCACGTTGTTGCGGGCCTGCACCAGCGCCAGCTGGCTCTGCGCCAGCGACGACCTCTGCTGCGATACCTCAGCCGCCGATGCCTTACCGTTCTGTAGCATACCCTGCAACCGCTCCAGCTGCAACGAGTCGATGCTCACCTGCTCGCGAGCAACATCGAGTATTTGCTGGCTGTAGAGAATCTGCACGTATGCCTTTGCCACAGATATGCTCACGTCGTCGCGCACTTTCTCCAGCTCCTTGGTGGCGGCCTCGAGGTTGAGCCGCGCCAGCTCCATGCGGGCGGGCGTGGCTAAGCCGTCGAACAGCGTCATGCTTGCGCCTAACGAGAACGAGGTGGAGGCCGTATTGCCATACTCGTAGGTGTTGTTGCTACCCAAACCGCGCCCAAAGTTCAGGTTTTCGCCCACCGAGGCGCTCACACCGGGCAGCCAAGCCATGCGGGCGGTGTTCTGGTTCACCTCCTGCGTTTGCGCAACGCATTGCTGCGCGGCAACGCTCAGATTGTGCTCGAGCGCCCACTCGGTGCATTGGCGCAGCGTCCAAGGCTGCGAAAAATCGTGCAGGCTGTCGGGGGTGGCCTGCGTAAGGGCCAGCGCTATAAGTAGTGTTTTCATGATTTATTTGCCGTTGATGATTTTAGGTCCACGAACGATTTCGCCCTCTTGGAGACCTTCTTTTATTTGGATATTCACGCCGTCGGAGAGGCCAGTTACCACGTCGCGGCGCACATACTCGGTGCCATTGTGCACGAACACGTATGTTTGGTCGCCCTCATACTGGATAGTGCTCTCGGGCAATGTTAGCACATCCTTGGCCTGCTGCAGCACTATCTCGGCATTGGCACCGTAACCACTGCGTATGGTGATGGAGTCGGGGACCCGCACCGAGGCTTTAATCTCGAACAGATTGGTGCCGCCCTGCTCCATGGCCTTGGGCGAGATATACTCCAGCGCGGCGTCGAAATGCACGTCCTGCAAAGCACCCACGCTGATGCGCACGGGCATACCCACACGCAGGCGGCCAACCTCGGTTTCGTCGATGTTGCCATCGAAAATGAGGTCGTTCATGTTGGCCACGGTGGCTATGGTAGTGCCATCGTTGAACGTATTGGAGTTGATGACCGAGTTGCCCACCTTCACGGGTACGTCCAAAATCAGCCCAGCAATGGTGGAGCGGATGAGCGTGGTGCTGCCGCTCTTGTTCGACGACGACACGCCATCGCGCACAATCTCGAGCGTTTCCTGAGCAATGGCATGCTCCTCCTTGGCCTGCTGTAGGGCCTGGCTCACCCGCTCGTAGTCCTCGGTGCTCACCAGCTGCTTGTCGTAGAGTGCCTTTTCGCGGTCGTAGTTGATCTGTGCCTGCTTTAGGTTGAGCTCCGACAGGCGCACACGACTCTGAGCGCTCGAGAGCTGGCTCATGTCGGGAATCACCTTCACCTTGGCAATCACCTCGTTCTGCTGAACGGTTTGGCCCGCCTCCTTGTAGAGTTCGGCCACAATGCCGCTAATCTGGGGTTTAACATTCACCTCGTTGCGGGGCTGAATGCTGCCCGTAACCACGGTGCTCTTGGAGATGCTGCCCATTGTAGGCTTAAACTCCTGATACTGAATTTCTTTAGGTTGAGAACGTTTGAATAAATACACAAAAGTTCCCAAAACAAGAAGCACCACCAGTGCTATCTTAACGATTTTGCCAATCTTCTTCATATCTCAATAGTTTATCATTATCAATTATTTGTCTCTCATTGCATCTACAGGCTTAATGCCCATGGCGCGGAGGGCGGGCATAATGCCAGCCGCCACGCCCAAAACGGTTAGCAGCAAAGTGGCCAACACGGCAAGGCCAAACGACACCTGAAACGCTGCCTTTAGTATGCCATCTTCGGTTAGGGCCATCTCCACACCGGCCAAAATAAGCACGCTGAGTACAATGGCACCCATGCCAGCAACCAGCGTAAGCACAATGCTTTCGGAGATAATCTGCCCTAAAACCTGCTTGGGCGTGGCACCAATGGCGCGGCGGATACCAATCTCGGTGGTGCGCTCCTTCACGCTCACCATCATGATGTTCGACACGCCAATAACTCCTGCTATCAGCGTTCCTAAGCCGATGAGCCAAACCAGGAAAGAGATGCCATTGAACAGATTATCTATTATACCGAATATAAGCTGGGAGTCGAACATCATCACCCCCTGCTCGTCGGTTGGGTCCAAATAGTGGGCGCGGGCAACCACCTCGCGCACTCGGGGCGTGATGTCGCTCATAACCACACCCTCTTTGCCCGTGAAGCACAGCAGGGTAATTTTGTTGCCCATATTATAGGCCCTACGCGCTTGGTTTATGGGGATTACAACGCACTGCGACGTGTTGGCCATGATGCTTACGCTGCCCTCGTTCCAGTCCACGCCAATCACGGTGTAGTATGCACCATCGACGCTGATGCGCTGCCCGCAGGGGTCGCCGCCGTTGGGGAATAGTTCGTTGTACACCCGCTTGCCAATCACGCACACCTTACGCTCCTGAGCGTTGTCGGCCTCGGTAATATATCGGCCATAGCGCATTTGGGGGCATTCTATTTGGGCATATTCAGACGTACACCCCCGCACCGAGAATGTTGAAACAATGTCGTCGCGCACAATTTTTCTGCTCCAGAGGTTCACGGTGCCAGTAACAAGCTCGAGCTCCGGAACCAGATTGCGCAGGCGTTCCACATCGGCAAGGTTGAGGTCCCAGCTACGTCCCTTCTTGAATCCCTTGTAGGGCTTTGAGGTTGGGTTGGCAAACACGAAACCAGAATTTTGCGCAAAGCCTTCAAACTCTTTGGTTATCAAATTCTTGAACCCTTGACCGCCACCGCTCAGGAGCATGAGCATAAACACGCCCCAGAACACGCCGAAACCGGTGAGCAAACTCCTGCTCTTGTTTCGCGATATGCTATCGAGAATTTCCCTAAAAGTATCTTTATCGAACCATTTCATTCTGCACGTAGAGCTTCTATGGGTTTAACACGAGCGGCTTTCCAGGCTGGGATAATCCCCGCCAGGGTGCCAGCAATAATCAAAACAAGGGTAGCTTTTATGGCAGTATCAACACCCACAAAAGGATTTTTGAGCATATAGATGGTCTCAAAGCCTATGTTCACGCCTCGCTGCGCAACGGTGTGCTCCATCAGCTCGCAGGCGAGCATACCCAACACCATGCCTAAATATCCAAAAACAGCGGTGATTACAACGCTCTCGGCGATAATCAGGCTAAGCACATTGCGCGGTTTTGCGCCTATGGCCTTGCGGATGCCAAACTCGTGGGTGCGCTCCTTCACGGTGATGAGCATGATGTTCGACACGCCCACAATACCGCTGACGAGCGTCAGCAAACCCAGCACCCACACGGCGGTGTTCAGCATGTTGGCAGAGTTGCTGCTGTTTATGTTGCGAACGTAGCCATTGTTAATCCAAACGCCACGCCTGTCGTCGGGGGCAACGCTGTGGATGCGTCGAATGGCATTGCCATAATCCTTTTCGAACTTCTCGTAGTCGTCCAAGGTTTTGTAGCCATCGAGGTTGAACGAGATGGCCTCTATTTTGTCGGAGCGGTCGTAGATGCCCTTATAGGTGGAGTAAGGAATGTGGCAGCTGCGGTAGTAGTCGTTCGGGTTGTGGTAGTAGAGCCCCACCACAAGGTAGGCCAAACTGCCAGCACTCACCCACTGTCCAATAACGGCCTCAGGGTTGTTGGGCGAAAGCTCTTTGGCGTGCGATGTGCTCACCACCATCACCTTGCGCTGCTCCGCAACATCCTGCGTGTTGATGAAACGCCCGGCAGTAATCTTTATCTTCTCCACCTCCTGGTGCTCGGGCATCTTGCCCACCAAGCTACCGTCAACAGTGTTGCCATCCAGCAAAAGCTTAACGCTGATGCTCGACGTTGCGCTGATAACGTTGCTAATCACACCCTGCCACTCGGCCCCGCTGGTATAATCTAAATCTTTCTTATCCAAATATATACGACGATTTTCTTTGTATCCAGCGTATGGCTTCGACGTGCGCCAGCCCTCCACGGTGATGCTTTTGCTTATATGCTCGCCGGTGCTGTTCATAAATGCGTTGCTAAGCCCGTTGCCTGCCCCCATCAGCGCAATGAGCAGGAATATGCCCCAGCCCACCGCAAAGCCCGTGAGGGCAGTGCGCAACCTATTCTGCCGCAGCGAATTACCTATTTCGTAGATTAACTCTCTCATGGTGGTTTACTTAATTACGCTGCCTCCCCAGGCGTTGTGCGACGTGTTCTCCTCAATTTGGCCAATCATGCCGTCTTTGATGTGGATAATCTTGTCGGTTTCGTTGGCCACTCCACCCTCGTGCGTAACCACAATAATGGTGATGCCCTCCTGCTTGTTGAGCTGCTTGAGCAGCTGCATCACCTCCACGCTGGTTTTAGAATCGAGAGCGCCGGTGGGCTCGTCGGCCAGAATAATCTGCGGCTTGGTGATTAGGGCGCGGGCAATGGCCACGCGCTGCTTCTGTCCGCCCGACATTTGGTTGGGGAAATGGTTGGCCCACTGGCCCAGCCCAAGCCGTTCGAGGTAGTCCATAGCCATCTCGTGGCGCTTCTTTCGGGACACACCCTGATAGTATAGGGGCAGCTCCACGTTCTCCACCGCCGTTTTGAAGCTTATTAGGTTGAAGCTCTGGAAGATGAATCCAATCATGCGATTGCGGTAGTCGGCGGCCTGGGTTTCGGAGAGGTCCTTGATTAGTTTGCCGTTGAGCATGTAGGTGCCGGTGTCGTAGTTGTCGAGTATGCCCAGGATGTTCAGCAGGGTCGATTTGCCCGAGCCCGAAGCACCCATTATTGAGACAAACTCGCCCCTATCGATGCTGAGGTCGATGCCCTTTAGCACATGCAGCGGCTGTCCGTTGTTATAGGTTTTGTTGATGTCTTGTAGTTCGATGAGCGTCATAATTCACGACTGTATTAGTGTTGTAATGCACCGCAAAAATAGCACGACAAATTTTACCCACCAAATTTTTTGCGAAAAATTTTCGCCTTCAACTCAGGATATTCCCATATTTATTGGGCTTCCGTAACCCAGAAATTTTTGCCGCAATCGAACTCCCCCTTCTTCGGTGTTACACCGCCCCTCATGCCCATCGGCAAACAGGGCAGGGCACACCACGGATATTAGGGACGTAGCGTGTACGTCAATCTCGGGGAGCTAGCGCAGCCAATGGGAGCGCTAGCACAAAAGATATGGGGCACCGTTTCGGGATGCCCCATATCATAGCAAATGCTTGATTTAAAACAACTTATTCTAGACCACGGTTTTTGAAGTAGGGCTCAAGCCCAGGCTCCTTGCCTCGGAAATCGACGTAGAGCTGCATGGCGTCCTTTGAGCCGCCCTTCGAGAGCACACAGCTGCGGAAGCGGGCGGCCACCTCGCGGTTGAAGATGTCGCCAGTTTCAACGAAAGCCTCGTAGGCATCGGCATCGAGCACCTCGGACCAGGTGTAGGAGTAGTACCCGCTGGAGTAGCCCATCACGCTGCCAAAGATGTGCGAGAAGTAGGTGCTGCGGTAGCGGGGCAGGATTTCGGGGACGAGGCCTATCCGCTCCATGGCCGAGCGCTCGAACGCCACCACGTTGGCAATGCTGGCATTTGCGGCCTCTAGGGTGTGGTAGTCCATATCGAGGAGCGATGCGGCCATCAGCTCGGTGGTGCGGAAGCCTTGGTTGAAGTGGCCGCTGGCCGCCATCTTCTGGATGAGGTCATCGGGGATGGGCTGGCCGGTTTGGTAGTGCAGGGCGTAGAGCTTGAGGAACTTGGGGTCGCCAGCCCAGTGCTCCATGATCTGCGAGGGCAGCTCGACAAAGTCGCGGGGCACACCGCTCAGGCCCACGTAGGGCACATCGCGGAAGAGGCCGTGGAGGGCGTGGCCAAACTCATGGAAGAAGGTCTCGGCCTCATCGAATGTGAGCAGCGATGGGGTGCTACCCATGGGCTTGGTGAAGTTGCAGACGATTGACACGATGGGCGTTTGCTTGGAGCCATCGGGGTTGTAGCGCTGGTCGCGGAACGAGGTGCACCAGGCCCCCACGCTCTCGCTCTCGCGGGGGAAGAAGTCGAGATATAGTAGCCCCAGGTGCTTGCCATCGGCCTCAAGCACCTCGTACACCTGCACCTCGGGGTGGTAGATGGGGATGTTGGAGAGCTGCTTGAACGATATGCCGTACAGCCTATTGGAGAGGTCGAATATGCCGTTCTTGACGGCATCGAGCGAGAGGTAGGGGCGTATCATCTCCTCGTCGAGGTCGTAGCGCTGCTTGCGCACCTTCTCGGCGTAGTACCACCAGTCGGCGGCCTGCACCTGGTCGGAGCCGGTCTCGGCCTTGGCGAGGGTCCTGATGTCGGCCAGCTCCTGCTTGGCCAGGTTGAGGGCGCGGGGCCATATCTGGTTGAGCAGGTTGTATACGGCCTCGGGGGTCTTGGCCATGTTCACATCGAGCACGTAGTGGGCGTGGGTGGGGAATCCGAGGAGCTGCGCGCGCTGCTGGCGCAGGCGGACGATCTGGGCCACGATGTCCTTGTTGTCGTTGGCGTTGTTGTTATCGCCCTTCATGTAGTAGCCCGAGTAGAGCTTGGCTCGGAGATCGGGGCACTGCGAGTGGGTGAGGAAGGGCAGCAGGCTGGTTTTGTAGATGTTGAACAGCCACTTACCCTCGAATCCCTTGGCTGCGGCCTCCTCGGCGGCCATGGCGCATACCGACTCGGGGAGGCCCTGTAGGTCGGCGGCGGAGTCGAGCACCATCTGGAAGCTGTTGTTCTCGGCCAGCAGGTTCTCGCTGAACCGCAGGGCTAGCATCGATAGCTCTTGGTTCACGGCGCGCAGCTGCTCCTGCTGCTCGGCACTGAGGTTGGCCCCTCCCCTGACGAAGCTGTTGTACTTCTTCTCGATGAGCAGGCGCTGCTCGGGGGTGTATGAGGGGTTGCCCACCATGCCATCGTACACGGCCTTCACCTTGGCGAAGAGGGCGGGGTTCATGCGGATGTCATCGGAGTGCTTGGCCAAGGCCGACGCGGTGCTCTTGAGCACGCCCTGGATGCCGGCGTTGGTGTTGGCCGCATCGATGTTTTCGAGTATCCCGAGCACCTCTTGCAGCAGGCGCCCGCTGTTGTCGAGCGGCAGGATGACGTTGTCGAATGTGGGCGCATCGGGGCAGTCGATGATGGCCTGCACCTCGGCCAGGTTCTGGCGGATGCCCTCGGCGATGGCGGGTTCGAAGTGCTCCACCCTGATCTGGTCGAACGGCGGCACGCCGAAGGGAGTGTCGTAGGGCTTCAGGAGCGGGTTGTCGGTGGTGCTGGTGCACTGTGTGAGCATAGCGCTGGCGGCGGTTAGGGTGAACAGAATGAGCTTGTACCTTTTCATGGTAACGTTCCGAATTTGGTTAGCGGCGCTAAAGGTAGCAATTTATCGACAATATGCCGGCACAAAAATGCGCATCGCACCTGCTCCTCCCCCTTTGGGGATTGGTATCGTCCTTTGTATGAGGGGGCTCCAAATGCGTTGTCACCATAAATGGTGATTTTGATGGGCAAAAATCACCACTGTTAGGTATTGAACCGAGATGGCCAAAAGCAGAACTTTGTACTCCCAAACAAAGCCGCCATGAGGAGCATTATCTTTCTTATTATCAGCATAATATACACAATTCAGAACGCCTACGCATTGCATCGCATGGAAACATACTCAGAGCCAGAGCGTAGGCAAAGCGGGCTTTACGGTCAGGTGGTGTCATCGGATAGCAGCGCCAAGGTGGAGTTCGCCTCGGTGTACCTCAAGGGCACCACGTATGGCTGCTCCACCGATGAGCATGGCCGCTACCACCTGAAGGCGCCCGCAGGGCGCTACACGCTGGTGGTGTCGTGCTTGGGGTTCGCCACCGCCGAGCAGGAAGTGGTGATAGACGGCAAGGGGACATCCCACGAGCTGCAGGTTCGGCTGGTGCCCAGCAGCGAGCAAATAGAAGAGGTAACGGTGAGCCAGAGCATGTCGCACCGCGTGGTGAGCTCGGCGTTCAACGCGGCGGGCATCGACACCCGCGCCATGCAGAACAGCACAGCCAACCTGGGCGATGCGCTGCGGCAAACATCGGGCATCAAAATCCGCGAGAGCGGCGGCGTGGGGTCCGACATGCAGCTGTCGCTCGATGGCTTCACGGGGCGGCACATCAAGGTGTTCATCGATGGCGTACCGCAGGAGGGCGTGGGCGGCTCGTTCGGGCTGAACAACATCCCGGCGGGCTACGCCGACCGCATAGAGGTGTACAAGGGCGTGGTGCCCGTGGGCTTCGGCACCGATGCCATAGGCGGCATCATCAACGTAGTGACCAAGCGCAACATGAACCGCTGGTTTGTCGACGCATCGTACAGCTACGGCTCGTTCAACACCCACAAATCGCACCTCAACCTGGGGCAAACGCTGAGCAATGGGCTCACCTACGAGCTCAACCTATTCCAGAACTATTCCGACAACTCGTACTACGTGGACGCATCCGCCGTGAAGCACTTCATGGAGGGGGGCGGCAGCCGGCAGAGCCGCTCGCTGGTGGAGCGTGTGCGCCGGTTCCACGATGGCTACCACAACGAGGCCATAATCGGCAAGGTGGGCGTGGTGGGCAGGCCCTGGGCCGACAGGCTGATGCTCTCGCTCAACTACTCGCAGCACTACAAGGAGATACAGACCGACACGCGGCAGACCGTGGCCTTTGGCGAACGGCATAGGCGCGGGCGGTCGCTCTCGCCCCAGCTCGAGTACCGCAAGCGCGACCTGCTGGCCGAGGGCCTCGACCTGACCCTCACGGCCAACTACAACCGCAACGCGCAGCAGAACGTGGACACCTCGCGCTACGAGTACAACTGGCTGGGCGAACGGCGGCTGCGCAATGGCCGCGTAGGCGAGGTGAGCAACCAGAACACCCACACCTTCAACCACAACTGGAACGGCACACTCACCCTGAGCTACCGCCTGGGTCAAATGCACCGCTTCACGTTCAACCACGTGCTGAACACCATGAACCGCGAAACGCAGACCATAACCGCCGATGCGGCCAACGACATCAACAAGGTTACCACCAAGAACATCAGCGGGCTATCGTACCAGTTCGCCCCCTCGGAGCGGTGGACGGCCTCCGCCTTTGCCAAGCGCTACGACCAGCGCTGCTCGGGGCCGCTGGCCACGTCCACCAATTCCAACACCACTTACATAGTGGGACGCAACGACCTAGCGCATTGGGGCTACGGCGCGGTGGCATCGTGCTACATCGTGGGGCCGCTGCTGGCCAAGGCCAGCTACGAGCACGCCCTGCGCCTCCCCACCAACGACGAGCTGTTCGGCAACAACGACCTCGAGCGCGGCCAGTTTGAGCTACGCCCCGAGCGCAGCGACAACCTCAACCTGAACCTAATCTACAACCAGCAGCTGGGAGCGCATCGCATCAACATCGAGGGCGGTCTCATATACCGCTATACCAACGACTACATCAAGCGCACCACCGAGAACGTTAGCGGCACCTACTTTGGAGCCTACTCCAACCACGGCAGGGTGAAAACCACCGGGTTCAACCTGCAGCTGCGCTACAACCTCAAGCGCTGGCTGAGTCTGGGCGGCAACTTCACCCAGATGGACGTGCGCGACAACGAAAAGGCGCAGGCCACAGGCTCGCAGCAGGAGAACCTATCGTATGGAGCACGTATGCCCAACCTGCCCTACCAGTTCGCCAACGCCGATGCCACCATCAGCTGGCACAACCTGCCCCGCAAAGGATGCAAGCTCAGCGTGGGCTACGACTGCGTGTACACGCACAGCTTCCCGCTATTCTCGGAGGTATATGGCAGCAGCGGCTCCAAGATGATGGTGCCCACGCAGCTCTCGCACAATGCCAGCATCAGCTACAGCTTCGCCCACGGACGCTACAACCTGTCGTTCGAATGCCTCAACCTAACCGATGCCCAGCTATTCGACAACTTCAACCTGCAAAAGGCCGGGCGCGCCTTCTACGGCAAGCTGCGCATATCGCTGGGCAACCGCGAACACCACAGAGAGAAACATCGCCACAACCACGAACAACAAGCTGGCAATTAATGCTTTTAACTAAATAAACCTCTTTTTTACATATGAACACCCAACTTACAAAGCTCGGCCTATGCGCCTTGAGCACCCTAATGCTAGCGACAGCATGCGAAAAGGACAAGCCCAAAGACGACCCCACCCCTGCGGGCGTAGAATCCTACTTCTTCTCGGCCACCAACAGCGAGGGCACGGCCAACTACATAGCCACGGTGAGCAGCCTGGCCGAAGGCCAATCGACCGTGGTGGGCAATGGCCTCGAGGCCACCACCGGCACCGAGTGGTTTGTGCATAAAGACATGCTATTCCGCCTGCAATACAACCAGGGCAACGCCGGCGGCACATCATCGTACTTCCTCAACGCTCAGGGGCAGATTGAGCAGAGCGATGCCACCTACGACATACAGCGCTTCGAGACCTTCGGCTTCTACGGCGACTACGTAATCACCGCCGCAGCAGCGGCCACCACCACCACCGACGCCAGCGGCAACGCCGCCTACGGCATCAACGTAACCTACCTCGATCCAGTGAACCAAACCACCATCAACCGCAGCCAACCCATTATCTGTGAGGACTTTCTGGGCAACGGCGAGTACGTAACCTTCTCGGGCATGGTGGAGTCGGGCGGAAAGCTCTACACCGCTGTAATCCCCGTGGGCGTGAGCCCCTACGGCATAGCCGCAGGCAAGGTGAGCGAGGCCAACAAGGATCTCATTGCCACCAACAGCAAAACTGGGGCGCAGCAGGTGAACGCCACGCAGTTCCCCAACGAGTGCTGGGTGGCCATGTTCGACAACGAGCAGATGGACAAGGTTACCCTAATCAAAACCGACAAGCAGAGCTACAGCTGCGGACGCATGCGCTCGCAGTACTACCAATGCACCTGGGCGGCCAGCAACGGCGACATCTACGTGTTTGCGCCCAACGTATCGCGCACCCAAACCGATGCCCGCCAGCGGTCGGACTACAAATCGAGCGTGATGCGCATAAAAGCCGGCGACAACAAGTTCGACGATGCCTACGGCACCGTGGACATCGAAACCGCATGCGGCCACGCCCTCTACCGCTGCTGGCACCTGAGCGGCAGCTACTTCCTGCTGCAGCTGTTCACGGGCGAGTTCAACGGCATGGGCCAAAACGCCACCGCCATGGCCATCTACAGCGGCGAAGAAAAAACCGTGAAGCTCATCACGGGGCTGCCCGCCACCTCCGCCATCAGCAGCTTCGGCAAGCGCCCATACAACGATGCCAATGGTAAGAGCTATATTAGCGTGCAGACCAATGATGGGCAAAAACCCGCTGTGTATGAGATTGATCCTGCCACGGCTACGGCCAAGCGCGGTCTAGAGGTAGAGTGCGGCAGCATATCTTACGCTGGTAAACTTACCGCAAAATAAACAAACGCAAACAACAGATACACAACATGATAAAGAGAATTATAACTGTCATAGCCCTATTGCTGGCTGCTATAGGAGCACATGCCCAGTACGATGCCAAAACGCAGGCCGTGATAGACAACATCATGACCCGCACCTCGGTGCGCAGCTTCGACACTAAGCCCGTGGAGGCCAGCAAGATAGAAACCATGCTACGCTGCGCCATGGCCGCCCCCACCGACCGCAACCTGCAGCCCTGGCATTTCGTAGTGCTCAATACACCTGAAGCGCTGGCAGCCTATTTTGGCAGCGGCGAGGAGCGCAAGGCCACCCCGCAGCACGCCCCCAAACCCGCCGCCGATGGCAAATCCCAGGCCGAGCGCAAGAAAAAGTCGCCCCCCACGCTGGTCATCCTCATCTGCGGCGACACCACCCGTATGCAGCAGGGCGTAAAACGGGAGCTCTGGGTGCAGGACCTCTCCGCCGCTAGCGAGAACATGCTGCTGGCCGCCCACGCGCTCGGCCTTGGCGCGGTATGGATTACGGGCTACCCAACGGGCAAGGCCGATATGTACCGAAAAAGGCTAAATTTGCCGGGCAATCTCATCCCGCTCAACGCCATCCACATTGGCTACCCAGCCCCCGATGTAAAGCTGGAACCCAAGAACAAATGGGACGAGCGCAAGATTACCTACGGCGCATTCAAATAAGCCCAAGAATATGAACAAATCGCCAATCAACAGGGCCGCAGCGGCTGCCATAGCAGCCTCAATCGTGTGGCTCGCAGCAGCCTGCCAGAGCAAAGGGCCAATGACCAAGAAGGGCAACGAGTACCAGGTGAACACCACCACGCTATGCCCCGAAGTGATGGGCTACAACGGCCCCACGCCGCTCGTCATCCACATCAAAGACGACCGCGTACAGCGCATAGAGGCGCTGGCGAACGATGAGTCGCCCTCCTACTTCGACGACGTGCGGCAGGACATGCTGCCGCAATGGGAGGGGCTCTCGGTAGCCGATGCGCTAAAGGCCGATGTTGATGCAATCTCGGGCTCCACCTACTCCTCTGAGGCCGTAATGCGCAACGTAGAGGTAGGGTTAAAATACTACCAATCAAATCATTAATACACAAATCATCACCCACCAGCCCCGCTAGGCCACGCGCTTGGCGGGGCTTTTGCATACATTTAATTTGATAGTTCGATTTTTATTCCATATCTTCGCTTGGTTTTTACGAGCACATGCCAATGCCCCGAGCTGTACGTACAACTGCATTACTATCAGCCTTCTGCATAATACTAACCAGCTGCCGCCCATCGCCCCGCAAACCCCACGTAGAGCCCGATGGGCTCGATAGCACAAGCACCGTGATGAGCTACGGCGGCTCGCTCTTCCCCATACCATCGGCCTGGGAGGTGGCGCACCTGCTCATCAGGCAGCAGCTCGACTACGCCCCCCAGCTGCTCAACCCCACCCATAATGCCCCGCGCTACACCACGTCGGACAAGCAGGCCCTCAACCTAGGCGTGTGGGCCGCCGACCTGAGCTACCTCAACACCTACCACAAGTCGCAGCAGATGGTAGAGGTGCTGCTGGCCGTGCGGCAGATGTGCTCGGCCCTCGGGCTCGAACAAACGCTGCAGGCGGCATTGCCCAGCACCATGGACAGCAGCCCAGAGCCCCCCCCGCAGACCTTCGCCAGCATCATATCGCAGAGCTTCGGCGCGCTGGGCCACGAGCTGGCTCAGACCGACCGCGCCCACGTGGGCGCCCTGATAATAGCTGGCACCTGGGTGGAGGGCATGTACATGCTCACCCAGCTGGCCACCACCACCAGCAACCGCGAGCTCATCAACCGCATAGGCGAGCTGCGCCAGCCCCTGGCCAACCTGGTGGACATGCTCTCACCCTACTACTACACCTCCTCGCCCATCGCCGACCTGGTGGACCAGCTGCTCATCCTGCAGCAGGACTTCGAGGGCGTGATTCACACCTACACCTACAAGCCCGCCACCGTGCAGCCAGCGCAGCGGCACATCACCATCAACAGCACCTCGCGCATCGTGATTTCCGACTACCTGCTGGCCGACATCGCACGGCACGTGCACGACATCAGAACCAACATAGTGGAATAACCCCCAGAAAAGCATCATGCCCAGCCCCCACCACATCATCACCGCCGCCATGCTGGCAGCCCTGCTGCTTGCCAACAGCCAGCTCAGCGGCCAACAGCAACCGCTCGGACAGCGCTGCAGCAAGCACATGGGCAGCGAGTTCGTAACCGATGGGCAGGAGCACATAGCCCCGCTCGGCGATGGCCAACGGGCCGAGTTCCGCACCACCTTCTTTGGGCACAGCACCTACCGGCTGGCCATCTGCTCCAACTCCCCCCAAGGGCACCTGGTGATGACCGTGTACGACACCGACAAGAACCTGCTCTTCTGCAACCGCGACTACGGCTACAGCCCCTACTGGGACTTCAGCTTCACCTCAACGGTTACCTGCATAGTGCAGCTCGAGCTCGATGGCCCCACGCCCCCTCCCAGCGGCACCATGGCCATGCTGGCCATAGGATTCAAACACTAAGGTACCACCACCACTAACGGACGCAAATGAGCGAGTCGATACTAAAAGCGCTGATGCAGCTGTTCGCCATCATCGCACGGCCCATCCCCGAGGACAGCCCATCGGGCAACGACTACAGCGAACGACGCGCTGTGGTGGAGGCCTTCCTGAAGAACCAGCTCAACCAAGAGCTGGTGGCCGAATACCTAGCGGTGTTCGACACCTTCTACAACATGTACCAGGTGAAGCAGAGCGACCGCACCAAGACCAAAAAGCGCACATCGTCGAACTCGGTGCGGGTGCTCAAGATATGCTCACAGATCAACGATGAGCTGCTACAGCAGCAGAAGGTGGTGGTGCTGGTGCGCCTGCTGGAATTCGTGCGCCCCGAGGAGGGCGATGTGACCAAACAGGAGATGGCGTTCGTGCAGACCGTGTCGGAGACCTTCAACGTGCCCGACCCCGAGTTCGAGCTGCTGCTCAACTTCGTGCTGCGCCCGTTCGACCACGTGGCCCCCAGCCCCCACATCCTCATAATAGACAACCAGACCGATGCCCCCGAGGGCTTCCGCCACCTGCAAGCAGGCGTGGCCGAGAGCATAAAGGTGGCCATGGTGGAATCGACCGGCATGCTGCTGCTGCGCCACTGCAACGACCACGAGCTGTACCTGAACGGGCACCTGCTGCAGAAGAACAAGGTGTTCGTGCTGAACAACGGTTCATCGATACGCAGCACCGCCGCTAAGCCCATATACTACAGCGATATAGTGAGCCAATTCCGCCTCGACAAGCTCACCGAGCGCATATCGTTCGAGGTGGACAACATCGAGTACCGCTTCATGAACGGCAAGCTGGGCCTACAGCCCATGTCGTTCACCGAAGAATCGGGGCACCTCGTGGGCATCATGGGCGCAAGCGGCGCGGGCAAAACCACCCTGCTCAACGTGCTCAACGGCAACGAGCGGCCCTCAAAGGGCCGTGTGCTCATCAACGGGTACGACATCCACCGCCAGAAGGGCGACATCACGGGGCAGATTGGATTCGTATCGCAGGACGACCTGCTGATCGAGGAGCTTACCGTGTACCAGAACCTGTACTACAACGCCCGCCTGTGCTTCGACAACTACACCGAGGAGCAGATCGTGCAGGCCGTCAACCGCACCCTAGCCGACCTGGGCCTCTACGAGATACGCAACATGGTGGTGGGCTCGCCGCTGAACAAAAAGATCAGCGGTGGCCAGCGCAAGCGCCTCAACATCGCGCTTGAGCTCATCCGCGAGCCGGCCATCCTGTTCCTCGATGAGCCCACATCGGGCCTCTCCTCTCGCGACTCGGAGAACATCCTCGACCTGCTCAAGGAGCTCACCATCAAGGGCAAGCTGGTGTTCGTGGTGATACACCAGCCCTCATCGGACATCTTCAAGATGTTCGACCGCTTGGTAATCCTCGACACCGGCGGGCACCTAATCTACAACGGCGACCCCATAGAGTCCATCGTGTACTTTAAGTCGCGGGTGCAGTACGCCGACTGGAATGAGAGCGAGTGCCTGCGCTGCGGCAACGTGAACCCCGAGCAGATATTCAACATCGTGGAGGCGCGGGTGCTCGATGAGTACGGCAACCCCACGCGCACCCGCAAGGTGAGCCCACAGGAATGGAGCCAGCACTACCAGCACTACTTCGCCGCCGAGGCCAGCGAGCAACAGTCCATCAAGCGGCTGCCGCTCCCCCAGATACACTTCAAAACCCCCAGCCGCCTGAAGCAGCTGGGCATATTCGTAAAGCGCGACCTGCTCTCGAAGCTGGCCAACACGCAGTACTTAATCATCAACGCCCTAGAAACGCCGCTGATGACCTTCCTGCTGGCCTACATCATCAAGTTCTACAATGTAGATGCCTCGAACTCGCTGGGCTACACGCTCTACAGCAATAGCAACATCCCCGTCTATCTATTCATGGCGGTGATTATCGCCGTGTTCGTGGGCCTGACGGTGAGCGCCGAGGAAATCATAAAAGACCGCAAGATACAGAAACGCGAAACGTTCCTGAACCTGAGCTGGGGCAGCTATATCATGTCGAAAATAGCCATTCTGCTGGGCATATCGGCCATACAGGCGCTGCTGTTCGTGCTCATCGGCAATAGCATACTCGAAATACACGGCATGTACTTCA
Organism: Bacteroidales bacterium; assembly: GCA_017454165.1. Classification (GTDB taxonomy): domain Bacteria; phylum Bacteroidota; class Bacteroidia; order Bacteroidales; family Tenuifilaceae; genus RGIG6076. The sequence continues at coordinate 26,474 of JAFTDN010000086.1, forward strand.
AGTTTTGGCTAGTGCTATTCAGCGTATGGGTCTCGTCGAACATGATGGGGCTAGTCATCTCCGACAGCTTTAAGACCGTGGTAACCATATACATACTCATCCCATTTTTGGTCATCCCGCAGATCATCCTGAGCGGCATCATAGTGAAGTACGAGAAGCTGAACCCGCAGGTATCATCGCCCAGCAGCATACCGCTCTACGGCGAGATGATAGTGGCCCGCTGGGCCTACGAGGCCATGGCCGTGGAGATGTTCTCGGAAAACCGCTACCAGCAACCGCTCTACCCCTACGATGAGGCCATGAGCGTGTCGGACTACCGGCGCAACTACTGGATCAAGTCGCTGCAAAACAAGATCGACTTCTGCTCGCGCAACCTCAGCGTCCCCGAGCAGCGCGAGGCGGTGGAGCGGGCGGTGGCCCTGGTGGCCCACGAGCTGCGCGCTGAGGCCGACCATCCGCAGGGCTCGGGCGTGGCCTTCGCCGAGCTGGATGCGCTCGAACGGGGCCTAACCCCCGAGCTCATCGGCGAGGTGGGGCGGCACCTCGAGCTGCTGCGCAAGTACTACGTGAAGCTCTACAACAAGGCCAGCACCGAGAAGGACCTCTACATACAGGAGTGGCAGCACTCGCCACAGGCCCGCGAGGAGTTCATCGCCCTAAAGCAACAGCACAGCAATGAGAGCCTGACCGAATTCGTGCGCAACACCAACGAGGTGGAGCGCATAATAGAGTACGATGGGCAGCTGATTCAGAAGATTGACCCCATATACCTCTACCCCAGCGGCCAGTTCCTACGGGCGCACTTCTACTCGCCCGTGAAGCCATTCTTTGGCCAATACGCCAGCACCTACTGGGTGAACGTGGCTGTAATATGGTGCTTCAGCTTGCTATTCTACATCGCGCTACGCTTCCGCTGGCTCAAGCGGCTGCTCGACTGGCTGGCCGAGGCCCGGGGCAAGAACGAGTAGCCGCAATGGCTACAGCTCTTCATCTACGTAGCTGTATGGGCCATAAGTGAGCACCACAGCATAGAGGTCGAGCAGCGGCTCGCCGCAGATGTCCTGCAGCACAGCGGCCAAAGCTCCAAGGTGACGGTTGACGTGTTTCACCACTTCGAGCCGGAATCCATACTCACGCTCATCGGTGGGCGATACGCCGCCCTTGTAGCCCTTTATCCCATCGGCATCGACAAATTCCTTGAGCTCATACTTCTGGGCCAACTTATCGCGCAGCTTATCGCGGGACTCCTTGGCCAGCTTAATGTTTCCACAAAACAACAGCATCTGGCACGATATGCAATAGCTCGACGAACCATCGCGCTGAAACTCAAACGTCAGCCTATCCCAATTGATTCCTGAATAGCGTACATCTCTGTAAACCAGCATATTTTTATTTGAGGACACATAGCCCTCTCCGAATTTTTGGTCGAGGATGGCCTGGGCCACCTCGAATGAGGCACCGAATTTAACGCCGCAAATCTCCTGCTGCGCGAATAGCCCCACAGGAGCGCAAAAAGTTGCTAGTAGCAGCAGCTGTTTTATTCCTAAATGTCCCATATGTCATGTTTTTAAATGATTCGACAGGATTTGCACAGCAAATTTTGTGCCGATAATTGCCTGATCGCTGCCCAAATCCGCGTTTCCGATGTAGAGACGCAAAATTTTGCGTCTCATCCTGTGAATGTATCACCCGCGATAGAGACGCACAGCAACGGAGACGCATGGTTATGCGTTTCTGCCCGTGACGGCAACGGAGACGCATGGTTATGCGTCTCTACGGATTGCAAAATTTATCGGTTTCCCATGATGCAACGTTGTTCTCGATGTACGACACAATACGGTTCATTTCATCGGCATTGCGGATGATGTGATCATGAAAACGCGATTGCCACGCAAATGGAAGGCCATGGGCATTGGCGTATTTTTTTACGCCTATTTTGAAACCACGAATAACGGATGCCAAATTGCGTGATTGCGGCCCAAATCCATGTTTCGGATGTAGAGACGCAAAATTTTGCGTCTCATCCTGTGAATGTATCACCTGCGATGGAGACGCATGGTTATGCGTTTCTGCCCGCGATGGAGATGGAGACGCATGGTTATGCGTCTCTACGGAACAACCATCATCGATGATTATGATGGCATGAACGTGGTTGGGCATTATCACATATATAGGCACATCGACATGGGGGAAATGGCAATGCACCTCATCCATGCATTGCGCTGCAATTTGCCCCATTTCCGACAAATGCATCACGCCATTCGTAATTTCACCCAAATAATGCTCCCGATTGTGCGTGCATATTGTTACAAAATACGCACCGCCATTGTAATCGTGCCATGCGGCACGGGCCGATGGGATACGATAGCGATTTTTAAAGCGGATGTCGCACATATAATAAGATAGACAATTTTTAATGAAACGTTTCAAAACAAAATTTGTTGCAAGATTGCTACATCACGCACCACAATACATGTAGAGATGCGATAAATCGCGTATCCTGTTACACAAAAAACACCACAAAACATCTATCTTCATTGCGCAACCACGTTTCACTCCATCGGCTTAATCATCGATTCGATAAAAGCGATTTCGTCGGCGGTGAGGTTGTATTTCGCGTATAATTCTGCGTCCGTCCACGGCTTACTGAAGTCTTGGAGGGGGACGAAAAGGAAACGATCTTTTGTAATATTCATAGATGTAAGACCCTGTAGTAACAAGTATCTCATAAATTTCGTCTTCATATATGATAGCAAATTCCTTGCTTCTTCTATCTTGTCAAATTTTCCTATTGCTAAATATGATTCTGTAACAATTTCATATGGACCTATTATTTTAGTAGTTGCGAGTAATTTTACTTGTCCATTCTATGAAGAGCACCTCAAAATGGCGTACATCAATCACCTGAAAGAGCCTATTGATAGTATCATGCGATGGTATCCCATTGGGCAGTTTTAAAAATTTCTTTAGCCTTTTATGGTGTAACCTGCCGAAAAGTTCGATGGAATCATACGACTCAGCCCCACATATAATGGCCAGTACGCTAAGAATTAAAATATCGGTTAGGAGGTGCAAGCTGCGCCCTGGTACTCTTGGGTCCTCCAACCTGCTAAAAACTTCGTGCATCGTTGCCATGAATAATGATTTTTAAAATTCAAAGCAAAGATACAAAATATACATTTAAAATATTAATACACAGGTAATTATGTTGATAAATTTTTCTTATATGTTCATAACTATATTTTTTCTACAAATCAAACAATGAAATAAAATTTAAGCGACGAATTTTGGAGCGTTTGCCCTGCCGCACTAAGCCTTAAAGGCGCAGTATACGGTATGAGCGACCTCTTAGTTCATGTGTGCTGAAAGCACGCTACAACGTGGAATAGTAACGTACCTTCGGCATGCTTATTTTTGGTGGGCGCACGTGTCCCCACACGGCACTTCGTTTCGTGTGGGGTTATTGAGATAACGTGCCGTCGGCACGTTTCCTAGACACTACTGTTTTTTTAGGAGAATATTGTTGGTTGATATTCTCGTCAAAATAGCAAAGTTCTATCTTTCAAAGAAATACTTAAGCGTTGTATTTAGTATATTATATTCTACCTCACGCATAAAGGCAGACATAAAGGCAAAATCAATCCCGCCTTTTTCGTCAATGGGGAGCAACAGTTTCTCGCGCTTTATTCGTTCGTCGTTGATTTCGCGATTGAAACTGTATTTCTCGGCTAGGCGATTGATGATGGGAACCATGAAAAGGTAGGCGTATTTATCTAGGCCTTCGCGCTGAAGTCGTGTTACATGATCGCTGGCAACAAAACGGTAACGATGATAAAAAGTGCTGCCAACACTACCGCTATTTGCTATAGTAAGGCAATTTGCAAAAGATCTAATGTTGCTTGTGTTGCCAATAAAACCATCGACACCATTTGATTGCGATGTGGACGAAACATAAGGAGTGTTTCCATCGGTGTGGTCGGCTTTCTTAAGGCGTTTGCCTCGTTGGATGTCGGTAAAAACATCGGTGAAATCAAACTCTTTCCACTTGTGAATTGGGAGTTTGTGCTGACCTGCCTTTTTTTGATTGTGTGTCAGTTGTTTGCATATCTTATCCAGTGTCGGTTTGAGGATTTGCTGTTCTTTCTGACGCATAAAGTCTTCCATAAACTGCCAGTCTGGGGCGCCGTCGGCAGCGACGGGAAGCAACACATGCTGCCTTGCCAGGTCTGTTGATGACAACTGATTTCCGTAGGAGAACTTTTTGAACTCACGGTTGAACTGGTTGGCAAGAAATAGTCCAATGTGGCGGTTTAGCGGCCTGTTCTTGATTGTTACGCTGTGTATCTTCATATCGTAACTTGCATTGTATGGCTGATAGAAACATGAACCCAGAAAAGAGATTGAGACGCAGTTTTCATTGGTACGGAATAGCGTGTTGAGTTGCGTGAAGCTGTCTATGCCATTATCAGTGGAACGTGCGGTTATACGAGGGAAATTGCCGTCTTTGATGATGCTTTTTGCCGCAAGGCTACCAGTTGAAATATTGAAGATGTCGCTTACGCGAAATGCTGCCCATTTGCGATTAGTCTTCTCGA